>CAJXKB010000014.1 GCA_913055825.1 uncultured Bacteroidota bacterium | reverse complement strand
CCCTTTCGATGAAATGAATCTAAAAAGCAATAAAAACCACACATAAATTGCAAAACACCAAAATATTAGATAACTTTGTTCCTCAGACAACATAGTTAGGGCACAAGCGGACTGAACCCCATATTAAATAAGCTGAAGATGATTATTAAAAGGAATTATTAAACTCAAAAAAAAATTAATATGCCTAGAATTGATGGAAATTGGACAAATTCAAATGAATCAATAAAAATCAGATTCATGGAAATACCTAATGAAAGTGACACTTTTTCTGTAGAATATTCTGATGATAAAAAGAGTGTTAATGGAAAAATTCATTTAAGCTACTCAGGCGATAATCATTTTCATTTAGTGGATCAGACAGACCAAGTACTATTTGGCGAAGGATCAATTATTTTTTTGAAAGATGACAAGATATTAATTAGAACACATCATATCGAATATTTATCTCTTATTAAGAATGATTAAGAAATAAAGTGATTGAATATAAAACCGCCAATGCCCAGCAAATGGCTCATAAGCAATGCGGGCGAAACCGATAAATACGAAATGAAATCAATAATAAAGCAAACCGGTAGTTACGCAGTGAAAGTTTTCAAAACCCGCACTGCTCATAGCCTTACCCGTTAGCTGCAACCATAAAAAAACAGAACTTATAATAAACTTCAATAAATCAAATGAAAACTGAAAATCATTCAATTAATGATGTCTTAGCCAAAAACGCAACCTCATTTTTTATCCCACCTTTTCAACGAGCTTATGCCTGGGGAAAGCCGGAGATTGAAAGATACTTTAACGACATTCTAAGAATCGTTGAATCTGAATTAGATGAGAAACAACATGATAAGCTTGAACACTTTTTTGGAACGTTGGTGATCAAGGAAGAAAAGGCAGGTTTTGCCAATAAATCAGTTGTTGTTGATGGACAACAGAGGCTTACAACAACCTTACTATTTTTAATTGCACTTCGAGATTCAGAGTCTGATGCTACAAAACAAGATTTCATAAAGCAAAATTATTTGGTAAACAATACATCCACGTTTCAAGATAAAATCAAGCTTAAACAGGTTACAAAAGACTGGAATGCATTTAGGGCGTTAGTGAACAGAACTAAACCTAAACCAGGGATTATAAACAATGGATATCAACTTTTACTTAAACTAATAAATGAACGTAAAAGGATTAATCCCAAAATTACCCTTGAGCATTATATTACAGCAATTCAAAGGATGAATGTTGCTGTTATTTTCTTAGATGAGAGACCGTTTAAAGGAGAGGATCCTCAAATTATTTTTGAAACATTAAATTCGCTAGGTAAGCCGCTTACACTTTCAGATTTAGTGAGAAATTTCGTTCTCCTAAACATGGAAAGTAGTTCTCAATCTAAAATTTACGAACAAACCTGGCATCCAAAAATTGAAGCAGTCTTGAATGACTACACTTCAGCATTTTTCAGGGATTATCTCCAGTATAAAACTTCAAGCTCAATAAAAGTAGTTAGCAACAACAACACAAAAGAGGTTTACCAATTGTTTAAAAATTTTGTAAATGAAAACTTCCCTACACATAACGATTTTATTAACGACATTATAAAATACACATCTTGGTATAAATGGATAATTACAACAGAAGTAAAAGATTCAATTTCATATCATGATTTGAATAACATTCAAATTAAAGAGTTAGTAAGAAACATTTTCCATGACATTAAATCTGAAGCTTTTAAGCCATTCGTTCTAGGCTTATTTGAATATCACCAAACAGGTGTTGACGGTAAAAAGATAGACGATGAATTGCTAATTGAAATATTGTTCACAATTCGTACATATTTGATTCGAAGAAGAATTTTGGGATTAACACAGGGTGAAAATAAAAATATAGTTTTATTATGTAACAAAATTGGTGAACTAGCAGCTGGAGGAGCATCAATTCTAAACCTTTTAACAAACATGATTTATCGTCTGAGGTTGCCAAACGACATTGAATTAAGGAAGGAATTACAATCCTTAAATTTCTATGAAGGCCTGAAAAAATATTCCAAATTTATATTAGGAAAAATTGAGGAAAATAATACTAAAGTAGCAGTTGATTTTAGGAATCCTAAAATTACAATTGAGCATGTAATGCCCCAGAAGCTTGATAGTACTTGGAAAATAGAATTGGGAGAAAATTTCGATAATATTCATAAAACTTATTTGCACAATATTGGAAATTTAATACTTACAGAGTTTAATAGTGAAATTGGGAATAAACCATTCTCTGCTAAAAAGAAAAAATTAATTACATCTTCTCTAAACTACAGACTTCATGTAACCGGTTTAGAGGTTTGGAATGAGTCAAGCATTTTGAAGCACCAAGCAAATATGATTAATTGGTTGCTAGATACCTTCCCTTTACCTATAGAGTTTAAAGAAAAAGATAATTGGAATACAAGAGTCGTAGACAGCACCTCATTCTCGCCACTTGATATGGATGCTGGCGAAATTGCAGAAGGGAATAAACCAAATGAATTGCAAATTGAGAATAGCACGATAAAAGTGAGTACCTGGCAAAATGTTTTTATTAGATTTCTAAAATATTTAAAAGACAATGAAAACTTTGACTTTGAGTTTATCATTGAAAATCAACAAGAATTATTTAGGAAAGATGATGTATTATTAAAATGGTCACATTTAAAATTAATCATTGAAGAAAATATTGAAGTGACCAACAGATACAAATCTTTAGAAGGAAAAGTATGGGATAAAATAAAGAATTTATCTGACGATATTTTATTCATACACATAAATATATCTGCAAATACTTGTATGACACGTATTGCAAACATTATGAACAAATTTAATATGGACGAAAACTCAGTTCAAATTGTTTTAAAATGATGATATAGAATGACTTAAATAATTTAATGGCAGCAGCTAACAATTTCATATAACTTTTAATAATTATGGAACAAAATTTAATTAAAAAACCTTGTCCGACGTGCGGGACTCCAATAGGCATTGGAATATTTTCCAACAGAGAAGAAATTATTCGCTGCCCAAAATGTGGGGAATTACTTATTGAAAACCCAAAAAGAAAACGAATTGGTTCTGTAATAACTTTTTTGGGAATTCTTATTTGGATTGCGTTAAATTACTGGACAGGAATTAGTTTAAATTGGCTATTTCTGATTATTCCCGTTTTAATAACAATCTTTTTCCTGATTAGTAACTTGACAGTGGTAAAAAAAGACCTGGTAATAAGGAATAAACAAACCAATCATGTTTCTTATGTTGACAAGCAAGATTGGAACGAAATATTAGCAAACTCATCAGAAAACGGGAACAATTTTGAAATAATAGAGGAATTAAAATAAAAACACTACCGCCAATAAACAGCCTTCAATCGGTGCGTAGCCACCGAGATTGAAGCAGATGTTGAACTAAATCCATTTCAGGAAAAATATAATACCCTCGAATCGTTGGACCAAAAGTTTAGTTTATTAAGTTGAAATCAAGCAGCATTTTGAAAGATGTTTTAATGTTGGAATTCTTTTTTCAAAAGCCCTATTTATCACGAATGGCGTGATACAGGCTTTCCAGAATATTAGTACGGATGTTCATGCGTGCCAGTTTGGTATTTAACCTTGTGGGATATACCCGGTTACTGAAAAAGATATATAGCAAACCGTTTGCCGGATCAACCCAGGTAAAAGTTCCCGTATATCCCGAATGGCCAAAACTCTTTGGGCCGGCATCCATACAGGGATAAGCCTTCTCAGGTGTAAGTTCATGATTTTTAGGATTGGGTTTATCGAAACCAAGTCCGCGCCGGTTGTTATTTTCAGGGAACTGCCAGCTGCTGAATTCGCGCAACGTGCTGTCGGAAATAAAACGCCGGCCACCAAACACACCCATATTCAGGTACATCTGCATAAGTTTGGCCAAGTCGTTTGCCGTACCAAAAAGGCCTGCATTGCCGGATATACCACCCATCATCGCTGCGCCTTCGTCATGTACCCAACCCCGCAATTGCTCTTTGCGGAAAAAAGTATCATTTTCGGTAGGGGCAATTCGCTCCAGCGGAAAATGTTTGTATGGATTGTATGTCAGTGTCCAGGCTCCCAAAGGCCTGTAAATTGAATCTTTTACATAAGTTTGAAAATCAATACCCGTCATATTTTTAATGATTTGCGGATACAAATAGAAACTCAATCCGGAATAAACATATTTTTTCTCGGACAGTAAAGGGGTTTTACGGATAGCCTTGTAAATCTTTTTTCGATAATTGGTCCTCAGAAAGATCCTGGGGGCCACATAATTGGAGTACTTAGCAGACGAATCCAGGGAATAATATCTACGTTTCAGGTTTCCATTTTTATCCACGGTATTTCTCCAGTATGGAATCCACGACTGTAAGCGTCCCTGATGGGCCAGCACATCCCTGATGATAATATTTTTTTTATTGGAATGTTTGAATGCCGGCCAGTAAGTACTCAATGGTACATCCAGTTTAAATTTTCCCTGATCGTGTAGTTGCATAAGTACCGGGAGCGTACCCGTAATCTTTGTCAGTGAGGCAAAATCATATACCGAGTTGGGTTTAACAGGTGTTTGATGAGCATAAGTATAATAACCGTATGTTTTTTGAAAAACAACCGTACCATGACGTGCAACCAACACTTCACAACCCGGATAAGCTTTGGCATCCAGCCCCGACTGGCAAATAGAATCAATTTCATGCTCCATATATTTTGAGTCCATCCCCACCGACTCGGGAATATCGTACCGTAAACGCTGAACAGCAACAGTTTCCAAGCCATCACCCATCTTGAAATATTTGTTTACCGTTACCGGGAGTTTACCGTGCATTCCGTATGCGCCAAACACCATTTGTGCTGCCAATTTCTGCATCAGCGGGGTTTCCTGATAAGTGATTACAAGTCCATTGCTATGCGATATTTGAGGAATGCGGTCCAATGCAAACGGATTACCAAAAAAGACTGTTATCGTCCGGTTATTGCTGATAATTGTGTCAACAGCATTGATCAACGCATCATTCAAACCAAAGTTTCTATACGGATACTGACTCATGTGTTGCATACCCAAGATCACTAGTGAATAATGGGACAACGTATCCAAAACAGGCTTCCACTGCGAAGTATCAGATGAAAGATGATACACATCCATCTGAGTATATTTTTGTAAAAATTGTGAGAAGAGTGTACCGGAATTTGCGCCGGTAAGTACCACCGCAATTTTCTCCCTTTCCAGATGGCGAACGGGAATAATGGCATTTCTATTCCTCAGTAACGTTACGGCTTCTTCAGATAATTTATGGTTCAACATACGAGCCTGCACAGGGTTCAGGTCATGCCTAAGGTTTGCCAACGGAATGGAATGATAATTTCCCAACCCCGCACGATATTTTGCCCGAAGTATCTTTTTTACCCTTTGGTAAATGTCCTTTTTATTTAGTTTGCCATGCTGTAAAGCCTTTTTCACCTCATCTATGGCTTTTGGAATATTTTTTGAAAATTCCACCAGGTCGTTACCTGCTTCAATAGCTTTAACATCAGCAATACCCGGTGGATAATAATCGGCAACCCCTTTCATATTCATGGCATCGGTAACTACCAGATTACGAAAGCCAAGTTCATCTTTTAATAAACCTGTTACAATAGGTTTTGAAAGTGTGGAAGCCAGGTGTGGTGTTGAATCCAACGAAGGGATATCGAGATGGGCAACCATGACAGCCCCCACGCCTGCATGTATCATTTTTCGAAAAGGGTATAATTCGATGCTGTCGAGATGTGCCCGCGTATGATGAATAACAGGGAGCGTTTTGTGCGAATCGGAATCAGTGTCTCCGTGGCCGGGAAAGTGTTTGGCTGTAGCCAAAATACCATGTTGCTGCATCCCGAGCATATATTGGACACCCTTACGGGCAACATTATCCCTGTCCATACCAAACGAACGGTAGTTAATTACCGGATTATTCGGGTTGTTATTGATATCCACAACCGGTGCAAAGTTCATCTGGATGCCCATTCTTTTAAATTCACGGGCTATTTCGGTTCCCATTTCATAAATAAGCGAATCGTTTTGGATAGCCCCCAATGTCATTTGAAAAGGGAACTTTATCGTTCCTTTCAACCTCATACCCAATCCCCATTCTCCGTCGATCGCCAAAAGCAAAGGCACTTTAGACTGCGACTGGTAATAGTTGCTCAGTTCAGCCTGTTTTTCGGGTGTTCCCTGGAAAAAAACCAATCCGCCAATGTGATTTTCCCTGATCAATTTCAGAATAGCTTCCTGCTCGGCAGGCCCACGATTGGAATAAGCCGCAGCCATAAATAGCTGACCGATACGTTCAGCGGGGCTAAGTGTCCTGAAAACCGAATCAACCCAGTGTTTTTCCTGTGGGGAAGCGTTTTTAGACAAATCGACAAAAGGATTTTGTGCAGTTAGTGAAACCGATAATAGCAGTCCGGCTGCTATTGATAAAATAAAACCTTTCATAACACGTGATTATTATTTTCGTGATGAATATTCATCGAGTACTTTTCGTACGGAACCATACCGCAATAAGGCGGCACGTGCTTCTTCTTCCGGAATGCCCAATTCTTCCATGATCATTCGCGAACCCCGCTGGACCAGTTTTTCATTTGTAAGTTGCATATCCACCATCTTATTGCCTTTCACCCGTCCCAGCTTAATCATGGTGCTTGTAGTTATCATGTTCAAAATCAGTTTCTGTGCTGTACCGGCTTTCAACCGGGTACTTCCTGTAACAAATTCAGGGCCCACCACGGCAACAATCGGGATTTGCACAGCTTTTTCGAGAGCCGATCCCTGATTACAGGTGATACAAGCCGTGAGCAAGCCGTTCTTGCGCGCATCTTTCACACCACCAATCACATACGGCGTACGGCCCGAAGCCGCAATACCTACAAGTGTATCTTTTGAATTAATATCATAAGCCTGCAAATCATCCCATGCCTGATCAAAATCATCCTCAGCCGATTCAACAGCAGTACGTATTGCCGTATCGCCACCTGCAATAATTCCAATGACAACATTTTCGGGCATTCCGAAAGTAGGTGGTATTTCCGATGCATCTAAAATGCCAAGGCGCCCGCTTGTGCCGGCACCAATATAAAAAAGCCGGCCTCCTTCCTTCATTCTCGAAATAATTCCACTTACCAATTTCTCAATCTGTGGAATCACTTTCCTCACCGCTTCCGGCACACTTCGATCCTCTTTATTGATGTTGTACAAAATATCGCGAACCGACATCTTTTCTAAATCATCAAAACGAGAGGGCTGTTCTGTAATATTTTCCAAGAATTTATCTTTTTGAATAACCTTACAAAACTAAAAAAAGTAGAGTATCGCATCTACCTTAACTTCATAATTTACATAATTACAAAGAAATGTTGAAAATTTAACTACCGTTATCAATTTATAACAAATCGACGGAATTATCTACTCAAAGATGAAATTAAGTAAGTGAACAGGGTCAACTAATTACAGGCATTTAACTTATTAACCACACACTACTATTCGATAACTTTATACACCGAATCAATCACTGTTCCATCTACCCATTTAATTACAGCTACAATTTCATCGCTGAGGTTTGGTTTGTCAGGAATGCCACAAATTTCTTCAGCCTCATCTTTGAGCTGCCCGATGGTTTTAACGGGCAAACCCGATCCCTTTACTTTTTCAATAAGATCTTCACGCAAAGGGTTAATGGCAATGCCACGTTCGGTTACAATCACATCAATCATTTCACCGGGGGCACAAAGCGTAGTAACCTCATCACGAATCACAGGAATGCGGTCGCGGAACAACGGAACAGGAAGAATAGTGGTTTTTCCGAATAATGTATTTTGCCACCCGCCAATGCCATGCAAAAGATAACCATCCGAATGGGAAACCACATTGGCATTAAAATTCACATCTACTTCGGTAGCACCCAACACCACGACATCAACCAGGGAAGCAAAGTTTCCCTTACCATGATAATTGTACGAAGTAAATGGCGAAGTCCAGACGTGGTTTGGATTTTCGCGCATGGAACGCACCCCGTCCAAATCAAAAGTTTGGCCATCAAGCATATATTCCACCAAACCTTCTTCCAGCATTTCAACAGGATATTTATTACTTCCGGCACGTATGAAACGGGCTTTCCAGTTATTCTTTTTGAGAATATCACCAAAATAATTTCCAATTGACAAAGCGGTTCCTCCGGCTCCGGCCTGATACGAAAACCCATCATGAATTAAACCGGTGGCTTCACAAAATTGGGCGGTTAATTCGGCAATCAACAAACGGTCGGGACTTTTTGTAATTTTAGTTGTTCCGGAAATAATCTTCTCTGCAATTCCCACCTGATCCACTTTCACCACATAATCCACATAATTTCCCTGGATTTGCCAGGGGATAGCCGGAAAAGGAACCAGATTATCCGTTACCACAATCACCTTATCGGCGTATTGCGAATCAGCCAGGGCAAAACCCAGCAAGCCGCAAGCAGCAGTACCATTCACGCCATTGGCATTCCCAAAAGGATCAGCCGTAGGTGCAGCAATTACAGCAATGTCAATTTGCACCTCGCCATCTTGTACCGCCTGATATCGTCCCCCATGAGAACGCAACACGCCCAAACCAGCCATTTTCCCCTGGGAACAGAAACGTCCTAAAGCGCCATTCATACTACCTTCAATCCGGTTTATAGTGCCATCTTCGAGATAAGGGATTAAATGTTCATGACAAGGGAAAGATGCTGAAGGAAACCAACGTAAATTCTTCACACCCAGTTCGTGGGCAATATCAAAAATCTGATTGGCAATGAGATCTCCGTTACGAAAATGATGATGGGTTGAGATAGTCATTCCATCACGCAAGCCGGCTTTAATCAGTGCTTCTTTTAAGTTTGGCACAACTTTATTACCATCTTCGGGATAATCGGCACAACTCGCAATTCTTGGCCCGAACTTCCTGCCCGTAGGTTTATATTTCCCCACCCCCATAAAAGGGATTTGCTCTTCACCGTTGATAATCGTCGGTACCATCCGTCCGACTGCATTTTTTACTATTTTATCGTATTTCTGCATGCTTTCTTTTTTTTCAATTCTTCATCCAGTCTTTCGACAGTTTACCTGTATTTATTGCTAACTCAATGGTTGTTACTGCTCTTTTCACCACTGGCGGATCAATCATCTTTGAGCCGAGTGAAACCACGCCAAGGCCTTTCTTCTCCGCTTCTTTAAAAGCAAGATAAATCTTTTTTGCTTTTTCAATTTCTGCCAATTCAGGTGCAAAATTTTCATGGATTACATTAATCTGACGGGGATGAATACAGCCCATCCCGTCAAATCCCAAAGCTTTTGAACGTTTCACATTTTCGGCCAGCGCTTCCATATCCGACACATCAGAAAACACGGAATCGATGGGTTGAATTCCTGCAGCACGGGCTGCATTGACCACCATTGAGCGTGCAAAAAACGATTCACCTCCTTCATTGGTACGGCGTGTTCCCAAATCGGCAGTATAATCTTCAAGTCCGATAGCCATTGCTGCCACATTAAGGCCGGATGACGCAATTTCATAAGCTTTCATCACCCCTTTTGTACTTTCAATAATAGGCATCAACCAAACCGGATGTTTTATTCCATGAGTCTGGCGAAGCACCTCAATTTTCTCATCAACAGCAGCAACATCCCCGGCCGATTCACATTTTGGAATTAAAATCATATTGGCATGATGTGGAATCACAAAATCAAGGTCATCCAATCCCCTTTCACCCTGATTGATACGAACCATGCGCTCGGCACCATAAAAATGAAGGTTTCTGAGTGCATTCCGGACCAAAAAACGAGCCTCAAATTTTTTATCAGGTGCCACGGCATCTTCCAAATCCAGGATCAATCCATAGGGGTGATGAATTCCGGCATTAATCATCAGTTTAGGACTATTGCCGGGCAAATAAAGTCGCGAAAAGCGAAACTGATCTTTAGCAGTACCTGACATGTTTTCTTCCAGCTGCGGCAGAAGAAATTCTTTGTCGGTTTCCATCAGTTTACGGATGGCTGCCTCAATTCGTGCTGCCAGAACCAAATCGAGAGCACCACTGTCCTCAATACTAACGTGCGCATTTTTAATGTCAAAATAAGAAAAAATTTTATGTACCAGTTGTATAATCTGATTTCCATAAATTGCTTTAACCCGGCTTTTCAGATCAATATCAAGACCTCCTGATGCAGTAATTTCCATCTCAACATAGCAATCAGATTTTATTCCCGGGCCTTTGTTTCCTGCAAAAGCTTTTGTTTTCATGCTGCAATATTTTTGTTCAGGCAAAGGTACAATGCGTTTTCTGAATAAACCAAAGAAAATGTGTTTAAGTTGGAAGTCAGAAGCCGGAAACATTTTCACAAATATTCTTACTTTTGCCATCCGGCCACAGGTGAAACCACTTTCTCTTTACCGGTACATTACATACATACCTTCGGGGCCGGTTTTAAATTTGCATTTTATGTTTAAAGAAAAAATATATCCTTACATGCTGGTCGGCATTCAACTAAGCAGCCTGACTTATCTGCTTGTCAGTGGTCCCATCTTTGCCCATAGCTGGGACGGCCTTTTACTGGAAACGGCAGGTGTCTTTCTAGGTTTGTGGGCTATTTATATAGCAGGCATTCACAATGTAAACGTGGCACCAAAGCCCAAACCCGGTGGTGTGTTAATCACACATGGCCCCTACCGGATTCTGCGACATCCCATGTACCTCGCCCAGGTTGTAGCTGTTATACCTTTGGTAAACATGCATCTTACAGCACTGCGGCTTATTGTTCTTTTTTTACTGGCCTTCACGTTGTTATTAAAGATAAACTACGAAGAAAAAGGATTGATCAGACAATTTGGCGAGGAATACAAAACCTATCAAAAGCGCTCGTTCCGGGTACTGCCTTTTTTATATTAAAAAGAAAGTGAAAAATTGTCAGTGCTGAAAAATAGTCACTTTCACAAAAAAAATAGCGGCTTGGCATGTAAATTGATTAGGCTAAAGCCAAAAATATATAAGAATGGATATGGCATTGAAAGAAGTTCGCTCACACGAAGAAATGCTGGGCACATTGGATGAAAAAAAGAAAAATTACATCCTGTTGTATAAAAAAGGTTCGGAAACCAGTGAGTGCAGTTACAAAAATATAGAAGCTGCATTGATAAAAGTTAAAGATGTGAACGTTGTGGCTGCCGATGTAAGTCAGGTGAGGGATATCCACTCAAATTATTCAGTAACCACCGCACCTTCATTGCTTGTTTTCGATGGTAAAAAATTCTCCAAAATTGTAAAAGGGTGCAATGGTCCCGATTACTACAAAGGTTTATTTGAAGATAGCTTGTATAGCTCATCGGCCGAAGATGGCGAGAAACCACAAAAACGTGTAACAGTTTATTCGACACCTACTTGCAGCTGGTGTAATACGTTGAAAACACACCTGAAAAAAAATGGCATCCACTTCCGCGATATTGATGTTTCAAAAGACCAAAAAGCAGCTGAGGCCATGGTGTCACGTAGCGGCCAGCAAGGTGTTCCGCAAACCGATATCAATGGTGAAATTATTGTCGGCTTTGATAAAAACAGAATCAATACCTTATTGGGAATTCAATAATAAAATTAATATTAATCATAAAAATATTTAAAGATGAAAGAGTTACAACCATTAAACGAAAATGTTTTATTGGATCTTACCGAAGAAAACAAAGAGCAAAAAACAGCCACCGGAATCATCATTCCGGACACGGCCAAGGAAAAACCTCAATATGCCAAAGTAGTTGCTATTGGCAACATTGAAAATCCGGGCATTGCAGTAGGCGATACTGTTTTTTACAAAAAATTCTCCGGAACCGAATTCGATTTTGAATCGAAAAAATACCTGATGGTTCCTTATGCCGACTTGTTGGCAAAGATTGTTGAAACCGAAGAGATCTAAGAAGACCTTTAATTGTATCAATAAAAAAAGCTGCTATTCGCAGCTTTTTTTTATTTCCGTCATTTTGAAAGCTTTCGGAAGGCTTTTCCCAGCGAATGAATGATATCTCCGGCAAGGAGGGCTTCCTCCCCTTCTTTTTTTATTGCAAGGTCACCTGCCAATCCATGCAAATAAACGCCGAGAAGTGCAGCATGTTCCGGTGAATATGATTGCGCCAAAAGTGCAGTGATAATTCCCGTTAAAACATCCCCGCTACCGGCGGTTGCCATCCCCGGATTACCGGTCGAATTAAAATAGCAATGCCCGTTGGGCAGGCAAATGCTGGTGTTGGCGCCTTTGAGCACAACGATAACCTTAAAACGGATGGCAAAAGCCCTTTGCTTTTCAATCTTTTCAAAATCATTACTCCATTTGCCGGTTAGGCGTTCAAACTCTTTGGGGTGTGGGGTTAAAATGCTGTTGGGAGTTAGAAAAGCAAGCCAGGTTTTATTTTCGGATAAAATATTCAGTGCATCTGCATCCAAAACCATAGGACGCCTGTAATCCTGAATCAGCAACTTCATAGCCATTTGTGATTGATGTTCTTTTCCCAGCCCCGGCCCAATACCAATAGCGTTATAAGGACTTAATTCGGGAACCTCCGAAAAATAATTTTCATAGCGATCGATACTTAACATCGCCTCTGGCAAGGCAGTCTGTAGTATTTGGTAACCCACTTTGGGAATATGGACATGAACCAAGCCGGCTCCCGAGCGCAAACAGGCATGAGCAGCCAGGATGGCAGCACCCATTTTTCCATAACTCCCGGCAATAATCAAAGCATGGCCAAAAGTTCCTTTGTGTGAAAATTTACTCCTTTTTTTTAGCAAAGGAATAACATCCTGTTTAAGCAAATAAAAATTTTTTACCTGAACATGCTTAATAAATTCAGGATGCAATCCGATATCCAACACATGCCAACGCCCTACAAAAAGTTCGTTTTCAGATAGAAGAAATGAATATTTCGGAAACTGAAAGCTCAGGGTATAATCGGCATTCACAATTTCGCCACCCGAAGCTTTTGACGCTTGATCCGCAAATAAACCCGACGGAATATCAATGGCAATTTTTACCGAAGCAGACTGATTTATTTTTCTGATAATTTCTCCCGCAAAACCTTCTACCGGCCTTGTTAATCCAGATCCAAAAATAGCATCCACAATCAAATCATCATCTGAGATTTCAGGAAATTCCTCTTTTTTATTTATGTCAAAACAACTGTCAGGATCGGTTTCTTTAAAACGCAGATAATTTTTTTCGAAGCTTTCTGAATTTTTATCTGAATAACGCACTACATATACAAAAACTTCATAATTAGCATTTTTAAGCATCCGCGAAAGCGCAAGGCCATCGCCTCCATTGTTTCCAAGTCCGGCAAATACAAAAAACCGGTGGGTTGAATCGACTTGTTTGGTAATCCATCCAAACAACTGTCCGGCAGCCCGCTCCATCAAATCAATATCGGCAACAGGTTCATTTTTGATAGTATAAGCATCGGCTTCCCTGATTTTATCAATTGGTAATATTTTCATGATCTTAAAGTTTACATTTTTTCCACTTCCCAAAATTAGCCATTCTCCTTCTCTTTTTCACCCTAACAAACAACTAATTTAAAAATAAAAAAATGAAAATTTATTAATTGCCCACAAATCCAGCTTCTCATTCTTATTTCTTTATTTTTGCATGAACACTGAAATTATGCAGGCAAAAATATTCAATAGGTTTTTTTTCACATTTTTGATTTTTTTTATCACACACGAGGTTTATGCCCAGCAAGTCTATCCTTTTTTTCCACACGAAGAAATGGATTTTGCAGCCTATTACAATTTAGGCCCAATATGGATTTACGCCGGTGATGCAAAATTAATTGCCGACAGCACGTCTTTACAAAATAGAAAAGCTGTCAAACTAACTGCAGTAGCACATTCTTTTAAAAAATGGAATTTTATTTTTTCGTTAAAAGATAATTATACCGCTATTGCAGATATGGACGGCTTTCGGCCACTTTTTTATGAAAAAAAAACACTGGAAGGTGGTTACTGGATTCACAATATTTACCATTTCAACTGGGAAAAGAGCCGGCTTAATGTTTTTACCGAAAGCAAACGTTTTCCGAAAAAAGATACTACTTATCATTTAAAACATCCGTTATACGATGTGCTTACAGCCACTTATTACCTTCGCACCCTGGATATTAGCAAAATACCAATTGGTGACACAATTGACATACCCATCATCAGCGATGGTGTTTTTGACACCTACCATATTGTTTATGCAGGCATCGGCACCATGGCTTATCGTAAAAACAAAATACCCTGCCATATTTACAAAGCTGTAATTACCAGTAGTACCTTTTTTTCACGAACTGACCCCCTCTCAGTCTTTGTTACAGCCGATAGCAATCATTTGCCAATCTACGTAGAAGCCAATATCATAGTAGGATCCATTAAAATATATTTAATGCCTTACCAGGATTATAAACCTAAAATACATCACTCCAGATAATCCTTATGAAAAATATTAATGTTCATATTATTGCACTGATATCCATTTTTTTCTGGGGGATTTCCTATATTTGGTCAAAACAAGTCTTTGAGGTTTATTCTCCTTTAACCACTATTTTTCTGCGTTTACTCATTTCCTTTATAAGTTTGTTTATTTTCATTTATCTGACCAAACAAATAGAGAAAATCAGAAAAGAAGACCGTTTGCTTTTTCTTGTTAGTTCAATGTTCAATCCTTTCCTCTATTTTATTGGTGAAAATTTTGGGCTGAAACTCGTCCCGGCTTCCCTTAGCGCCATTATTGTAGCAACCATCCCGCTGTTTGCCCCTTTTGCGGCATATTTCTACTTTAAAGAACGTTTAAAACCACTGAACCTGGCCGGATTAATTTTGTCATTCATAGGTTTATTACTGATTCTCATCACTAAAAACTTTGAATTTCAGGCTAACCCCAAAGGAGTTGCCTTGTTATTTCTTGCAGTTTTTTCGGCTGTTTTTTACGTCGTTTTCCTCAAAAAACTCACAGCCCGCTACAAACCACTTACCATTATCACCTGGCAAAACCTAATCGGGACCCTATATTTTTTACCTTTCTTTTTATTTTTTGATTTCAAAACATTCATTTCAATAAAACCTGACACTTCGGTAATACTTTCCCTGTTTATGTTGGGGATTTTTGCCTCTTCGCTGGCTTTTGTCCTATTCACAATCACCGTAAAACGGTTAGGTGTAATTAAATCAAGCTTATACACCAATTTAATCCCGGTTTTTACAGCAATATTTTCCTATTATTTTCTCGGTGAAGTTTTCTCTGTTCAAAAACTTGCAGGTATGGCAATTGTTATTGCCGGGGTTATTTTATCAGAATCAGGAAAAATATCATCTATTTATTCAACAAACATAAAAGAAACAAAAATATGAGTAAAAAAGTTATTGTTCTAGGGGCAGGATTAATCGGCAAACCCCTAACCATGGATTTAGCTAAAGATGACAATTTTGAAGTGGGTATCGCCGATATCAATTGGAATATTCTTGAAACTATCGATAACCCTCGCATTGCCAAACGACATATCGATTTAAGTCGCCGTACGGAATTGAAAAAAGCTATTAGGGAATTTGACCTGGTGGTAAATGCTGTACCGGGCTTCATGGGCTTTCAAACCTTAAAATCAGTGATTGAAGCCGGAAAAGACTGCGTTGACATTGCCTTTTATCCCGAAGATGTGTTGGAGCTTAAAACACTTGCTGCGGAAAAAGGAGTTCGGGTAATCTCCGATATTGGCGTAGCGCCGGGGATGAGCAACTTGCTCAGTGGCTATGCAGCTTCGCAACTCGATGAAGTTGATCAAATTGATATTTTTGTGGGTGGGCTGCCCAAAATTCGTACTTTACCATGGGAATACAAAGCCGTTTTCTCGCCCACTGACGTGATTGAAGAATATACCCGTCCGGCACGTTTAGTGGAAAACGGAGAAATAGTGGTGAAAGCCCCTCTCACAGAAGTTGAAACCCTCGAGTTTGAAAAAGTTGGTACACTGGAAGCCTTCAACAGCGATGGACTCCGCTCGCTCATATTTACGCTGAAAGCAAAAAATATGCGCGAAAAAACTTTACGCTACCCGGGATATGCTGACAAAATAAAATTGTTAGCGGACAACGGCTTTTTCAGCAGGGAAAAAATAAATTTTAAAGAATACGCTGTATCGCCTTTGGAAATGACCTGTAAAATCCTTTTCGACCAATGGAAACTCAATGAAGGCGATGAAGATATTACGGTGATGAAGATTGTTGTAGAAGGTAAAAAAGAAGGCGAAAAATTACGCTATACTTTTGATTTATATGACGAATATGATCCGGAAACCAAAACCCACAGCATGGCACGTACAACAGCTTATACAGCCGCCATGGCTGTTCGTTTAATGGCTTCTGACCTTTATAGGGAAAAAGGGCTGCAATTACCCGAACAACTTGGGAGTCAGGAAAAAATAGTTAATTTTATGCTCGCCGGATTGGCCAAAAGAAATGTGATTTATAAAAAAGAAATTGCAAAATTATAATGCATCGGAACGGATGGCTTAAAAAACTCTAAACCAATGAAAAACTTATTTATTATTCTCAGCCTGCTGATAACCTTTGCTTCATGCAGTCACCAAAAAAATGAAACACTCAGCCCTGCCGCTTACGTAGATCCTTTTATCGGCACGGGAGGTCACGGGCATACCTATCCGGGGCCCTCTGCCCCTTTCGGGATGGTGCAACTGAGCCCGGACACCAAAATTAATGATTGGGACCATTGCTCGGGCTACCATTTTAACGACACAGTAATTTTAGGCTTTAGCCATACGCACCTGAGTGGTACGGGTGTTGGCGATTATGGAGATATACGTATGATGCCGGCTACAGGCTCCCTGAAAATGAATCCGGGAGATGCCGATCATCCGGATGCCGGTTACGCTTCCCGTTTTAAAAAATCGACCGAAAAAGCCAAAGCCGCTTATTATTCGGTAAAGTTATCCGATTACAATATCCTAGTGGAGTTAACAGCGACACCACATGCCGGTTTCCAGCGCTACACTTTTCCGGCAAGTGACAACTCCCATGTCATCATTGACTTAAAAGAAGCTGTAACTACTGAAAAAGTGCTGCATTCCAGCCTTCGTTTCATCAGCAACCACGAAATAGAAGGACTTCGCCAAAGCGACGGGTGGGCTAATGACCAGTATGTTTATTTTTATGCAGATTTTTCCAAACCTTTTGCCGATTTTGGCATCTGGGAAAATGGCGTTTTGCACAAAGGACTTAAGCAAGCCGAAGGAACCGCTTTGAAAGCCTATGTTAATTTCAGGACAAAAAAGGGCGAACAAATTTTGGTTAAAACCGGACTTTCGGCTGTGGATACAGACGGTGCCCGCAACAACCTCGAAGCCGAAATCCCCGGCTGGAATTTCGACAGCGTCCGGCAACAAACTTTTCAGCAATGGAACAATGAACTAAGCCGTATTCAGGTTAAAGGGAATCAGGAGAAACAAAAGACAATCTTTTATACAGCGCTATATCACAGCTTTTTATCACCAAATATTTATTCGGACATTGACGGACGCTTTCGCGGCCACGACCATCAGGTTCATCGCGACAGCACCTTTAAAATGTACACCGTATTTTCACTTTGGGATACCTTTCGCGCACTGCATCCTCTGTTTACCATAACCCAACGGAGGCTTACCAATAACCTGATCCGATCGATGTTAAACATGTACAGCTTCGACAGCCTGCTGCCGGTTTGGGAACTCGCCGGAAACGAAACCAATTGCATGATTGGCTACCACTCGGTTTCGGTGATTACCGACGCTTATAAAAAAGGAATCAGGGGATTTAATGCCCGGCAGGCCCTTAAAGCTATGGTGCACACGGCCAACGCAAATCATTTTGGTTTAAAAGCATACAAAACAAAGGGTTATATTCCAGCTGACGAGGAGGGCGAATCAGTTTCCAAAACACTGGAATATGCTTACGACGATTGGTGTATCGCCCAAATGGCAGACATGCTGCATGATTCTGCCAACTACAAAATTTTTACCCAAAGGGGGCAGTATTACAAAAATATTTTTGATCGCAAAAGTGGATTTTTCAGGGGACGGGAAAACGGAGGATTTGTAAAACCTTTCGACCCAACACAGGTGAATTTTATGCTCACCGAAGCCAATACCTGGCAATATAATTTCTTTGTACCACAAGATATTAACACGCTTATACAACTCCTTGGCGGAGATAAGGGTTTTTCAAAAAAACTGGATGAGCTTTTTTCAAGTAAAGCCGGACTTTCGGGAAGGTCACAGTCGGACATCACAGGTATGATTGGCCAGTATGCCCATGGCAACGAACCCAGCCACCACATGGCATATCTTTACAATTACTGTGGCCAGGCTTGGAAAACACAGCAGTTAATACATCACATTATGCAAGACCTATACTCGTCTAAGCCTGACGGTTTGGCCGGAAACGAAGATTGTGGTCAAATGTCGGCATGGTATGTGCTGAGCGCTATGGGATTTTATCAGGTGACACCGGGAAGCGATAAATATATTATTGGAAGCCCTGTTTTTGATACGGCCAACATCCATCTCGAAAACGGAAAAACATTTTCTATTATTACACACCGAAAACACCAAGGTGATTTTTATATACAATCGGTTACCTACAACGGAAAACCCTGGCCTAAATCTTACCTTACGCAGGAAATGATTTTGAATGGTGGTATTTTGCAGTTTGAAATGGGAGCTAATCCAAACAAAAATTGGGGGAAAAAGCCTGCTGACCGGCCCCATCAGCAAATTACTGATTTTATAATTGTTCCAGTTCCCTACTTTAAAGCGGCCTCAAAGACTTTTACCCATCAAATCAGCGTAGGCATTCAGGATATTGACACAAATGCAACAATTTATTATTCAATTAACTCAGGACCTTTTAAAAAATATTCAGATAAAATCATCCTGCACAATAACACCCGTATTAGCGCTTATGCCATAAAAGATGGAAGAAAAAGCAAAACGGAAAATGCTGAATTTATTAAAATTCCAGCCAACCGGCGCATCACGCTGGAAAGCAAATGTGATCCCCAGTACACTGGTGGTGTAAATGCCCTCATCAATACCATTCGTGGCGGACACAACTTCAAGACAGGAAACTGGCAGGGTTTTTATAACGAAGACTTAAGAGCCACCATCGACTTGGGTAAAACGGAAATTATCAGCCATGCTTACGCCGGCTTTCTTCAGGATCAGAATTCCTGGATATTCATGCCAAAATGGGTCAGCTTTGAAGGTTCTACTGACGGCAGTCATTTCCATTTGTTGGGAAAACAAATGAACAATATCGACAAACATGCCGAAGGAGGAATAATTAAGGATTTTGAGGTAACCTTTAACAGCCAACCCATACGCTATTTACGTGTTATTGCCAAATACCCCGGCAATTGTCCGGCCTGGCACCGGGGTGCAGGGAACCCTTCATACATTTTTGCCGATGAAATCTGGGTAAAACCCTGAATGATAATAACACTTCTATTGAAAACCGATATTTTCAATAGGATAAATAATAAATTTGCCTCTTTTAAGTTTTGATTATACCAAATTGAACTAATGACAAAATCCTGGCAATTCTTGTTTTTTATTTTCAACTTACTCATCATTATGGGTGCCCACAACGTATCTGCACAAACAGCAAAAGTTAAAGGCAGGGTAACCCAAGAAAAAGGAGAACCGGCCCCCTGGGTAAACATCGTATGGAAAGGGACTAAAGTTGGTGCCACCACAAATACTAACGGTCATTATCAACTACAACTTCCGGCAGGTAAAAAAATTCACCTTTCGGTTACCTTTATTGGTTATAAGCAACAAGATACGACCTTTACCCTACAAGCCGGGGAAACAAAAGTGCTCAATTTCATATTAAAACCAATTTCCACCAATCTGCCCGGACTTGAAATTCGTGATGAGCAGTTACGGACCGAGAACATCGTCAGGCTCAACCCGAGAGATGTGCTTATGGCGCCTACCGTAAGTTCGGGCATTGAAGACCTCATTAAAACGCTGCCCGGGGTTTCGTCAAACAACGAGTTAAGCTCGGAATATTCGGTAAGAGGTGGAAATTTTGATGAAAATCTGGTATATGTGAACGGCATAGAAATATACCGGCCTTTTCTCGTGAATTCGGGCCGGCAGGAAGGATTAAGCTTTATCAATCCTGCCCTTGTTTCATCTATTAAATTTTCGGCTGGCGGCTTCGGAGCCGAGTATGGCGACAAAATGTCGTCAGTGCTGGATGTCCGCTATCGTCATCCCGATAGTTTCGGGGGTAGTGTTACGGCCAGCCTGCTGGGTGCCGATTTTTCATTGCAAGGCATCACCAAAAACAAAAAACTCAGCTTTTTACTCGGCACTCGTTACAAAACTAATCGCTATTTGCTGAACAGTCTTGAAACCAAAGGAAATTATTCACCGAAATTTATTGATTTTCAATCACTAATAACTTATCACTTTAACAAACACTGGCAACTCTCACTGCTGGCTTATTATGCCCGCAATCTTTACAGGGTCATTCCCGAAGATCGCCAAACCGATTTCGGAACCGTTCAGCAAAGCCTGCGTTTTACCGTTTACTTTGACGGTGAAGAAAAAGACAAATATCAAACTGGTCAGGCAGGCCTGACTTTAACTTACCAACCCAACCCCGCAATCAGTTTAAAATTCATTGTATCAGGATTCCAAACCTACGAGGCTGAAACCTACGATGTGCAAGGCCAATACTGGATAGGGCAGGTTGAAAGCAGGAAAGGTTCAAAAAATGAAGGAGAAGCCATTGCCACGCTCGGTGTGGGAACCTACCTTCAGCATGCACGAAATTATTTTAATGCCAATGTGCTCTCTTTTAAACATCTCGGAACTTATAATCTCGATAATCAGACTATAAAATGGGGCTTACGCTACCAACACCAGCAAATTGATGACCAGTTGCACGAATGGGAACTGAATGATTCGGCCGACTATACCCTTCCCCACCCGCCCGACCATCCCGGCGATCAGAATCCACAACGACCGGGTCTCGATCTATACTATTTTGCCAAGGCTCACAATCAGCTCAACATCAACCGGATTTCAGCTTTTGCCTCCGACCGGTGGAATTTTAAACTGAAAAATAAAAGTTTGCTCACCCTTACGGCAGGAAGCCGGTTTTATTACTGGGATTTGGCTAACGAATTCCTCATCAGTCCGCGTATAAGCCTATCATACAGGCCTGTCAATAATTCTAACCTCCTTTTTCGTTTTGCTTCCGGTATTTATTATCAGCCTCCATTTTATCGAGAAATGCGCGACATGGATGGTAGTTTGAATACTACCCCCCACTCTCAACGTTCCATTCAAATTATCCTTGGGAGCGATTACCGATTCAAACTGGCTAACCGTCCGTTTATTTTTACTACCGAAATGTACTATAAAAAGCTCGATCATCTGATTCCCTACGAACTTGATGATGTGCGAATTCGTTATTATGCCAAACAAAATGCCAAAGGATACGCCACAGGCATTGACTTTAAATTATATGGCGAATTTGTTAAAGGTATCGACAGCTGGATTACCCTCTCATTGATGAAAACCGCCGAAGACGTCATGGGCGACTTTTACTACGACTATTACGACCAGTCGGGACAGAAAATTACAGGTACAAATACCGCTTCTGCCGTTGACAGTGTAAGGATTGAACCGGGTTATATCCCCCGACCGACCGACCGAAGGGTAAATTTTACCATTTTTTTTCAGGACTATATTCCCCACCACGAACAGTTTAAAGTCCATTTGCGTTTCCTCTACGGTAGCGGGCTGCCCTTTGGCCCACCCCAAACGCAACGCTATTTGCAAACCCTTCGCATGCCGCCCTACCGCAGGGTTGACATCGGCTTTTCGTGGAATCCGCTCGACAAACAAGTCAGTAAATTGTCGGGCCACACCTTGCATTCCATGTGGATAAGCCTCGAAGTATTCAACCTGTTTCAGGTTTATAATACAATTTCGTACAACTGGATCAAAGATGTTTACAATCATCAATTTGCCATCCCCAACTACCTGACTACACGACGAATAAACCTAAAACTAGTACTGAATTTCTAAAAAAGGTAAAAAAAATTCAGGTTTATTTAGATTATATAAAAATAATATTTATTTTTGTAGCGTATTTTTAAGTAAAGAGTTATCAACGGCTATTTACAAAAAATGCAGGTTAATTTTTTGGGTTATCCCTCATTCTGAGGGTTTTTAGGTTAATAATTGAAAAAGTCCCTCCTCCCCGGTGGGACTTTTTCATTAAAATTGATTAAAGTTGACTATTAACCTGTATTCTGCCTAAGCTGTGAACAAAGCTTAGGTCAAATTCAGGTTATTAATTTAGTGTACCTTCAGCATGCCTGACGTGCGTTCCGGGGCTCCAGTCGTTAAAATACACCTTAATTTTTTTTCCCGGTTTAATATTCCGAATTGCCTCATCAAAGTCATTGGTATCTCGAATAACTTTTTTATTTATTTTAACGATTATATCATATTGCTTAATCCCCATGTGATCAGCAACACTATTTTTTCTCACAGCCAATACAGTTACACCTGCACTTATTCCATTATTTGAAAAAACCTGGCTGGATTTAAAAAAATACCGGTATTGATAACTGGGGTTTATAACATAAACACCGAGCCTTTCTTTTCCCGTAAAAGGGTATGAAGCATCTTTCTCAGGAGATCGCACTAATGATAAATATTCAGGTGAATCATAATATGAACCCCAACCTACCATACCATTAGTTTCTTCTCCCAATATATTGACTGCCCCTGCAACCAAATGGGGAAATGCACTCCTCAAATCTCCATTTGATCCGTCACTGGTTATCACAGTTTTCCACAGTTGAATATTCTTGTTCTTAGCATCATAAGCATCAAGCATTATAAACCTATGGTAAGTTGTTGTACTGGTTGTCACTTTTTGCGTTTTAGGAGGCACATAAATCTGTGTCCATCCCACATAGTAACTATATCCCAAGGACGTAGTGTAGGTTTGGGTATTAACAACCGTATGTGGGTTGCCGATTCCATAAGCCAGCCGTATTAATATTTGAGCTTTTGATATAGAGTCGACCCTGTAATACCCTTTAACCCGTAATGCTTTTTGAATATATCTTGCAAATTCCTGAAATTGCAGATCATTTTCATTTATTCCCTTTATCGCACATAACAGAAAGTAATTTTTACCCGGTAAATTCACCTGATGATTTGTTATAGAATTCATGTGAACAAGATAAGCATCTGCTGAAACATTTGCTATCGCCGGAAGATATTTTCTAACTTGTCCAATTTGTCCAATTGCTGTAGAAGTAAAAAAAAAAAGGAAAATGTAAATAGAAAAAACAATTGTAATTTAAACCGTTTCATTTTTGGATATATTTAGTTAATAAATTTATGAGTGCAGTCACATTCTATTTCTATTCAAATAATTTCCCTACAAAATCAAAACAAACCATCCGATACAAATATAACGTTTTTTAAAGTCAATTGCAAATGATGCAAATTTCTACTGTCAAGAACATCCAAACCTTATAACGCCAAACATACTCACATCAAAGCAATCTTCTCCTAAATAAAAAACTTTATGTAGGTTTGCCGAACAATGACAGACTATAGCAAAATCATACAAAAAGAGCCGTTCATCAGCGTTGCTAAAACAGCTAACAAACTAAATATCAAAGTGTTTGTCATAGGCGGCTTTGTGCGCGATCTGCTCTTAAACCGCCCCGGAAATGATGTCGATTTTGTGGTTTTGGATAGCGGAATTGATTTCGCGCGCCATTTGGCTTCTATTTTTGGGAAAGGGGCCAAAGTACGCTATTTTAAAAATTTTGGCACGGCCATGATCCGTTACAAAAACTGGGAACTCGAATTTGTGGGAGCCCGCAAAGAATCGTACCGCACCGATTCGCGTAAACCTATCGTGGAAAACGGTAGCATTGAGGATGATCAGCGACGACGCGATTTCACCATTAACGCATTGTCCATCGGCTTAAACAAAACTGATTTTGGTAAATTATACGATCCATTTAACGGACTGGACGATATGGATAAAAAACTGATTCGCACGCCACTCGACCCCGATCTGACTTTTTCGGATGATCCGCTGCGTATGATGCGGGCTGTCAGATTTGCCACTCAACTGGATTTCAACATAGAAGAAAAAACATTGGAAGCCATTAGCCGGAACAAAAACCGCATCAGCATTGTTTCACAGGAACGCATCATCGACGAACTCAACAAAATTATACTGACAGAAAAACCCTCAACCGGATTCAAACTATTGGAATACACCGGTTTACTCGGAGAATTCTTCCCTGCTTTTGTACAGTTAAAAGGCGTTGAAAAAATAAATGGGAAAGGGCACAAAGACAATTTTTATCATACACTGGAGGTATTGGACAATATTTCCAAAACTTCGGATGATTTGTGGCTGCGTTGGGCAGCAATCCTGCACGACATTGCCAAGCCAATTACTAAACGTTACGACCCTAAAAGCGGATGGACCTTTCACGGCCATGAATTTATTGGCGCCAGGATGGTTCCCGGGCTCTTTAAAAAGCTAAAGCTACCCATGAACGAAAAAATGCGTTATGTGCAAAAGCTGGTTCGCCTTCACCTTAGGCCTATAGTGCTGGCACAAGATATCGTAACTGATTCGGCCATCAGGCGACTGTTATATGATGCCGGCGACGATATCGACGATTTAATGAAGCTTTGTGATGCAGATATCACTTCAAAAAATGAAGCCAAAGTAAGACGCTATCTCAAAAATTTTCAGCTGGTACGCCGCAAGTTAAAAGAGGTGGAAGAAAAAGACCGTATCCGCAACTGGCAGCCTCCGGTTACCGGTGAGATTATCATGGAAACTTTCGGACTGAAGCCTTCCAAAACAGTGGGAGAAATCAAAACAACCATTCGCGAAGCCATCCTCGACGGTAAAATTCATAACAGTTATGAAGAGGCTTATCCTTTTATGATTCAGGTTGGGAAAGAAATGGGATTAACAATCGTAGACAACCGGCATATGCCGGGAACTACAAAAAATACTACCCCTTCCGATTAATTCGCCATGTCAGATTTAAGCCATAAACCGACACTCCTTGTTATTGCCGGCCCCACAGCCTCCGGCAAAACCAACCTCGCCATTGATTTAGCCCTCCATTTCCAAACAGAAATTATTTCGGCCGATTCAAGACAATTTTACCGGGAAATACCCATTGGGACAGCAGCGCCAACCAAAGAACAGTTAAGCCTTGTTCCCCATCATTTTGTTGGAAATTTATCTGTTACCGACGATTATAATGTGTCGCGATACGAAAAAGAAGTACTGGCATTGCTTGACGATAAATTTAAAAAAAACAATATCATGATCATGGCAGGCGGCTCAGGATTATACATTAATGCCGTTTGTAACGGAATTGACGAACTCCCTGACCCCGACCCTGTTTTACGAAATGAACTAAATGTAATATTTCAACAAAAAGGGCTGCCTGCTTTGCAGAAAATACTCAAACAGTTGGATCCGGAATATTTTGAGCAGGTCGATCAAAACAATCCCAAACGGCTTCTGCGCGCCATTGAAGTTTGCAGGCAGACGGGACTGAAATACAGCCAACTACGCCAAAACAAACCGGCTAAGCGCGACTTTAACATCCTGAAAATCGGTTTGGAACTCCCTCGTGAAGTACTGAACCAACATATCAATCAGCGTACTGACGAATTAATAAAGGGCGGTTGGTTAGAAGAAGCAAAAGCCGTTTTTTCCTATCGTCACCTTAACGCATTAAACACAGTAGGGTTCAAAGAAATATTTGCTTACCTCGAAGGTAAATGGCCACTTGAACAAGCCCTTGAAAAAATCAAGACAAATACCCGGCGATACGCCAAACGTCAGATGACCTGGTTTAAGAAAGATGCGGATATGCATTGGTTTAAGCCGGATGAAAAAGGCAAAATAACCTCTTTTACTGAAGGTTACCTATGCATATAATGTAATATTCAGGATAAAAAATATTGATAAACTGTAAAGTATCAAATCATAATCAAATGGAAAAGTGGAAAATTTTGGGAGAGGAAAAAGTATGCGATTTCAAACTTTTTAAATTTTACAAGCGCAGTTTACTGAATCAGCGAAAGAACAGCCAACACAATTATTATGTAATGGAAACACCCGACTGGGTCAATGTGGTACCGGTAACGCCCGAAGGCAATATCGTTCTAATAAAACAATACCGGGCCGGAGCAGATGAAATAACTATCGAAATTCCCGGGGGCGTAATCGATGAAAAAGACACCTCCGCTGTATTAGCAGCACGCCGTGAACTGGAAGAAGAAACAGCTTATAAAACCGATGATCTAACCTTGCTGGGTGCAGTAAACCCAAATCCTTCATTTATGTCGAATACCTGTTATTTTGTTTTGGCAAAAGATGTAGCACATACGGGTAAAATCAATTTTGACCCGGGTGAAGATATCGAAACTTTTGAGATGAGAATTGATGAAGTGAAAGATGCCATTAAAACCGGACAGATAAAGCACGCCCTGACGATAGCTGCACTGGGCATATTTTTTCAACAGAAATAGTCTTTTTGGTTAAACTATCACTCATTTTCAGGAAATGTACAACCATAGTCAGTGCGTTACTTCTCTCCTTCCCACTCATCATAAAACTGTGTCAGATACTGTTCCATAAAGCAGTGGCGCCCGGCTGCCATCCGCTTTCCTGTAGACGTATTCATCATATCTTTGAGTAACAATAATTTTTCATAAAAATGATTGATGGTAGGTGCTTTGGCGGCTTTATATTCTTCTTTAGTCTGATTGGGATTGGGCTTAACAGAAGGATTGTAAAGCAAGCGACCCTTGTACCCGCCATAGTTGAATGCACGGGCAATGCCAATGGCACCCATGGCATCCAGACGGTCAGCATCCTGAACAATTTGTAATTCTTTTGAAATATTCGCAGGTTGTTCATTTCGATTTTTGAAGGAAATATGCCGAATAATGTGTAAAACCTGTTCGATTACAGAATCTTCCACTTGCATTGAATGTAAAAAAATTTCCGCTTTGCGCGGGCCGATTTCCTCATCGCCATCATGAAATTTAGCATCGGCAATATCATGCAGCAGAGCACCCAGGTCCACCACAAAGAGATCAGCATTTTCTTCACGGGCAATTCTTCCGGCTATTTTCCATACCCTGTAAATATGCCACCAGTCGTGGCCACCCTCGGCACCCGAAAGTTGTTTTTTTACAAATTCTACTGTTCGTCCAATTAGCTGCCGTTCATTTTCCTCCATGTCAACTAATTGTATTTTACGGCAGCATATCCTACCCAATGATGGTCGTTAGCCGGGGCAGTAACGCCCATACGAATATCGCTAACCGGAATAGGCTCATGTTCAATGCTTGATGAGTAGCCTATCACACGCCCCTGTATAGGCTTCTGAAATAAAGACTCGCTTAAGTCGTTCACCGTTAACAAACCGAGAGGAACCGAATAACGGCCACACCATGTCCATTTGTATTTTCTGAAATTGTCAGGTTGGACAGTCATATCACAAAACTCATGAATTTTACCGGGACTCAGATAACCGGCAATATCATGAAGAATTTCCATTTCGTGGCCTTTTGCATGGGTGTAGCTCGTGCATGAAGTTCCGTAAAAAGCAAAATTTTCACCGCCCCATCCTTCATCGCCATAGTGCACGGCATCCGTTGAAATTACAAAAGCAAAATCTTTGCCCCATTCCATATTTTCCGAATGGGTAACTTTTTCAATTGCTGCCGATAAATCTTTGGCAATCTTCTCCATACGCTCAAAAGGCATGGCCGGCACCAAAATTGAAACAATTTGGACTTTTGGGTTATAATGCTGCAACCAGGGAAGTTCAGCTTCCACCGAATGTTCAATGGACTGCATCGAATCGTTGACCTGATAATCTTCTTTTGGTAACAGTTTCATAATTTTTTCCCGTAAAGGGGAAACTTTGATCATCCCGTAAGGTCCTTTCCATTCATCAAACGAATCAAAAATTAACTGATTCTCCAGATGGAGTTTGGCTGCTTTGTGAGCCACACCAAACAAAATTATGGTTTTGGCTTTTATCTGACTTAAAGTAGCCGGATACAAATAGCCCACATAAGTATAATCGTCGTGAGGAGAAACTACCGCCTTTGCAGGCGTTTTACCAAGAGCTTCAAGTCGTTTTTGCAGCAGGTTTCCCTGATACTTATCAATTCGTTTTAATAAACTGTCGATTTGCCATGGATATTGAGCAAATCCAACAGTATCAACCAAATGAGTTCGATTTTTCATAGTGTGTTTGGGATTTTTACAAGCGTTGAAGGTAAAAGTCAACATCAAAACTAAAATAATGACAAGTGTACCTGTTTTTTTCATGGTGAATATATTTTTAACAAAATTAATGAATCTTGAGAGACATCATCAAAAAAATAAACATTCCTGTAAAATTTTAAGGCTAAACCACTATGACTGAAAGCACATAGGTTTGTATACCGGATGAGACGTTTGAACACGATTCTTATTTAGAATGATACAAAATAATTTTTGAAAATTTATAATTTAGTTGGAAATGAAATAGTATTTTTGCATTATCAATAAAAAAACAAGACAATGAATTATGATCTTTTAGTATTGGGAAGTGGCCCCGGTGGATACGTAGCTGCCATTCGTGCGGCCCAGCTTGGTAAAAAGGTAGCTGTAGTTGAAAAAGCCGAAATCGGTGGCATTTGCCTCAACTGGGGATGTATCCCAACAAAAGCCCTATTAAAAAGTGCTCAGGTTTTTAATTATGCCAAACATTCGACCGATTATGGTATCAACATTACCGGTGAGATAAATCCCGATTTAACAGCCATTGTAAAACGCAGTCGCGAAGTAGCCAAAGGCATGAGCAATGGCGTTCAATATCTTTTCAAAAAAAATAAAATTGATCTGATTCAGGGGTTTGGTGTTCTGAAACCGGGAAAGCAGATTGAAGTAAATGATAAAGACGGAAAAAAACAAACTTACAGTGCCGAAAATATAATTATTGCCACCGGTGCACGGTCGAAGGAGTTACCGAACCTGCCACAGGACGGCAAAAAAATCATTGGCTATCGCGAAGCATTAACGCTGGACAAATTACCCAACAGTATGGTTGTCGTCGGGTCGGGAGCCATCGGCTCAGAGTTTGCATATTTTTACAACAGCATGGGAGTTAAAGTTACGCTTGTAGAATTTCTTCCCAATGTAGTTCCGTTAGAAGATGTTGACGTATCGAAGCAACTGGCACGATCGTTCAAAAAAGCCAAAATGAAGGTAATGCTCGATTCTTCGGTTGAATCGGTTGATACGAAAGGTAAAACCTGTAAGGTAAATATCAAAACCAAAAAAGGAATGGTGGAGATAGAAGCCGATGTGGTTTTATCTGCGGTAGGAATTGCCACGAATCTTGAAGGTATTGGCTTGGAAGAAGTAGGTATTAAAACCGAAAAAGGCAAGGTGGTTGTGGATGATTTTTATCAGACCAATGTTCCTGGCTATTTCGCCATCGGCGACATTGTTCACGGGCCGGCCTTAGCTCATACGGCTTCACACGAGGGAATTACCTGTGTGGAAAAAATTGCCGGACTTGATGTAACGCCCATCGACTATGGCAACATCCCCGCTTGTACTTACACCAGCCCTGAAGTTGCCAGTGTGGGGATGACAGAAAAAGCAGCCAAAGAAGCCGGTTATGAAATTAAAGTGGGAAAATTCCCTTTTACAGCCTCGGGTAAAGCTAGTGCAGCCGGCAAAAAGGAGGGTTTTGTAAAGGTTATTTTTGATGCAAAATACGGTGAATGGCTGGGCTGCCATATGATTGGTGAAAATGTAACCGAGATGATTGCCGAAGTAGTAGTTGCCCGTAAGTTGGAAACTACCGGACACGAGATCATCAACGCCGTTCACCCCCACCCCACCATGTCGGAAGCCATTATGGAGGCAGTTGCCGATGCTTATGGTGAAGTAATCCATTTATAAAATAATTACCTATATTTGTAAGAAACAAAAAAACAGATGTTATGGACAAACAAGATACAGCATTAAACATTTTAAAAACAGCCATATTGCTGGAGCGTAAAGGCAAAGCTTTTTACACGCAGGCTGCAAGAAACAGTGAAAGCAAATCAGCTAAAAAGATTTTCGAAACCATGGCCGAAGAAGAAGATGAACATATTGCTTTTTTGACGGCACAGGCACAGAATTATGTAAAAAACCACACATTTGTACATCCCGAAGCTCATGAGGAAGATCATAGTAATGATGAAATCCTTACCGCACAAATCAAAAAAGAAATTGATGCTGCCGGGTTTGAAGCTGCCGCTATTTCAGCGGCCATCGACTTTGAAAACAGGGCTATTGAGGTGTATTCATCGCGTGCCAAAGAGGCTACTGATCCTGTTGAAAAAGAAATGTACCAAATGCTTGCCGATTGGGAAAAAGGCCATCACCATTTGCTGTACCGCCTAAACGAAGATTTAAAAGAAGCAATCTGGAACGACAATAATTTCTGGCCTTTCTAAGTACTGTCCACACAAAAAGAAAAAGGTGCCTTCAAAAAAAGAGCACCTTTTTTTATGAGGTGGAGTAAAATCTTTAAATTCCTTCAATCACGGTTGTCCATCCGTGAGCATCTTCAATGGTTCCCTCCTGAATACCACGTAGATGATTATACAATTTGGTAGAAACAGGTCCCGGCTCATCGCCATATTCAACCGTTTTTCCCGTACTATGGTCAGTAACTTTTTTAATGGGAGATATAATAGCTGCCGTACCACATGCTCCGGCCTCTTCAAACGAATCAAGTTCATCAAAAGGCACCTTGCGACGTTCAACTTTTAATCCCAGGTCTTTTGCAATCTGCTCCAGGCTCATGTTGGTGATAGAAGGTAAAATACTTTCGCTCTTCGGAGTGATATAGGTATTGTCTTTAATGCCAAAAAAGTTGGCAGGACCGGCCTCATCAATATATTTCTTTTCAAGGGCATCCAAAAAAAGGACAGATGCAAATCCACCCTGATGGGCGCGTTCGCTGGCACGCATACCCGCTGCATAATTACCACCCACTTTATAACGGCCTGTTCCTAAAGGTGCTGCACGATCCATATCGCGTACCACCTCAATGGCCACCGGTTTAAATCCTTCTTTAAAATAAGGCCCCACCGGGGTAACAAAAACCATAAACATGTATTCATCAGCCGGTTTCACACCCACCTGCGGGCCACTGCCAATGAGTAAAGGCCTCACGTAAAGTGTTGCCCCCGTTCCGTAAGGCGGGATAAAGCGAGCATTCATTTTAACTGCTTTTTCAACAGCTCCGAAAAAAATCTCATCCGGTACTTCTTCCATCATAATTCCATAGGCAGAAGTACGCATCCGTTTGGCGTTTTCCTCCCAGCGAAATAATCGCACTTTGCCATCTTTTCCGCGATATGCTTTCAATCCCTCAAAAGCCTCCTGGCCATAATGTAAAGCAGTAGCCGCCATGTGCAATGGAATATACTCGGAAGAACTGATTTCAAATTCGCCCCACTTGCCATCACGATAGTAAGTTCGGATGTTATAATCGGTTTTGTAATAACCAAAAGGTAAATTACCCCAATCCGGATTTAATGGTTCCATATCAAAAGTGTTTAATTCTTAATTTTCGATGGCGAAGGTAAGAATTTTGACCCAATCTAACCACATCAAAAGACACGAAATCCTAAATTTAAGTAAATTACGTAGAATATTTTCAAAAAAAATAGAGCCTTTAAGAAAATATTTTACAAAATCACTTGACACAGCATATGTTTTGCATTATTTTTGCCAATTGAACATATGTTCATAATGATAAATGTTAAAACGAAATAAAACTATTAAAAAAGGAGGTAAAAATGCCATTTGGTGATGGAACAGGTCCTGCAGGACAAGGGCCTTTAACAGGTCGCGGAGCCGGGCGATGTGCCGGTAGTAACACAAGGTTTGGAGGCGGATTTTTTGGCAGGGGTTTCGGCAGAGGTCTGGGACGTGGATTCGGTTTTGGCGCAGCCAACACACCCGCCCAAACACCTTACAACGCAACTTCGGAAAAATCCTGGCTCGAGAATGTCATCAGCATCCTAAAAGATCAACTGGATGCCTACGAAAAAAGACGTAAAGAGATTAAAGACGAATAGGTCTTTTTTCAAATGAGCTTTTGAGAAAGTGCAAAGGTCGAAATAAGAGAATTCGCATCTTTGCACTTTCTTTACATAAAAAAGAAGACAATATGCAAATCGCCATTGCAAGCGGAAAAGGAGGAACAGGTAAAACCACCCTTGCGGTCAACCTGTCAGTGTTATTAGCTGAGAAATTTGCAGGCAGCAGGCAAAAAGTACTGCTCATAGACATGGATGTTGAAGAACCTAATTCGGGTTTGTTTATCAAAGGTAAACTGCAACAGCAAGAGGTTAAATACAGATTAGTTCCCGAATGGGACGAAGATAAATGTACATTTTGTAAACGTTGTGCCAATGTTTGTGAATTCAACGCCATTGCTTTTCTGGGCGTCAGCGTATTGGTATTTCCCGAACTTTGTCACTCCTGTTATGCTTGTTCCGATTTATGTCCGGAAGACGCCCTGCCAATGGTTCAACACCGGATGGGTGAAACAAAGATATTTTCGTTGAACAATCATCTTCAGTTTATTGAAAGCCGGCTCGACATTGGTGTTGAACAGGCAACACCCCTGATTGAACAAACACGCAAACTGATTAAAGAACAATATTCCGGAAACGAGTGGTTTACCATTCTCGATTCTCCTCCGGGGACTTCATGTCCGATGATGGAAGCGGTAAAAGATGCTGATTTAGTTATTTTGGTTACCGAACCTACTCCTTTTGGCTTTCACGATTTAAAACTGGCCATGGAAACCATGGACGAGCTGGAGAAACATTATGCTGTGGTCATCAATAAATACGGCATTGGGAATGATGATGTTCTTAATTACTGCAACGAAAAACAAATACCTATCATTGGAAAGATTCCAAACTTACGTGCTGCCGCCAGACTTTATTCAGCGGGGAAGGCTATGGTTGATGCAATTCCTGAGATTCGGGTTGAAATAGAAAATATCTACCAACAGATCCTAAAACTAACAGAGGCAGAGACATGAAAGAAATTGTAGTTTTATCAGGAAAAGGAGGCACAGGAAAAACCTCTATTACAGGAAGTTTAGCTGCTTTAGGAGCTGAAAACCTGGTGTTGGCTGATTGTGATGTGGATGCTGCCGATATGCATTTGTTAACTGAGCCACGCGTGCAGATTCAGGAAGATTTTTACAGTGGCAAAACGGCACTGGTACATACTGAGGGCTGTGTGCATTGCTTTAAATGCCAGCAAGTTTGTCATTTTGATGCCATCAATGTAATTGATGGTGAATTTGTGGTTGACCCGATAGAATGTGAAGGTTGTGGTTATTGTTATCAGGTTTGTCCCACCCACACCATCGACATGAAAAAACGACTGGCGGGGAAATTTTTTGTTTCGAAGACACGTTTCAATAACACATTGGTTCATGCCCGCTTGGGTATAGCTGCTGATAATTCCGGAAAATTAGTGACTAAGGTACGTGAAGAAGCGGCCAAAATTGCAGGACAAGAAAAAGTAGATTATGTGCTGGTGGATGCTTCACCGGGCATTGGCTGCCCGGTGGTAGCTTCCCTCACCGGGGCCAACCTTGTAGTATTGGTCACCGAACCAACGGTTTCAGGCCTGCACGACCTTTCGCGGGTTTATGAACTGGTTAGTAAACTAAAAATAAAAACCGTTTGCATCATCAATAAAGCTGATTTAAATGAGGATATGGCGGAGCAAATAAAAGGTTTCCTTCAGGAACACAACATCCGCTTATTGGCTGAAATACCCTACGATATAAAATTCACGGAGGCCATTACCATCGGGAAAACTGTGGTTGAATACGATGAAATCGGCATCGGTAAATTATTGAAAGAAAGCTGGAAAACCGTGAAACAAATACTCAACGACAAAAATTGAGGACAGATTGCAATTTGGAACAAAATTTGGAAATAAAAAGAGAAATAAAATTAAAAACAAAAAAGATGAAAATATTAGTAGCAGCAAAAAAAGAGGGCTGGGATGCCCCGGTTAGTGAACGTTTCGGCAGGGCCGCAGGTTTTTCGGTATATGATGACACCACCGGCAAACTAGAATGGATTTCAAATGAGGAAAACAAACAAGCCGAACATGGCGTAGGTATTCAGGCAGCCCAACTGGTAGCTTCGCAAAAGGCCAATTTGGTAATTACCGGTGGAAGCTTTGGCCCCAAGGCCAGCGAAGTTATCCAAAAAACAGGAGCCAAAATGATCGGTGATGCGGGAAATATCTCCGTAAGGGATGCCGTAGAAAAGTACAAAAAGTAGGCAACTCCGGAAAAAGCTTTAATCATATCCATATTTTTTATATATTTACACATCATTAACCCCTTAAAATACCGCTTATGTTCCAGTTAAGAAAATATCATGGCGAACGCGTTCAGTCGTTGACGTATGATGACGGTAAAAAAGCATTTTCCGTGGGTATCATCACCCCTGGAGAATACGAATTCGGTGCAATCAAAAAAGAAGTAACTACGGTTACCTCCGGAAAAATTAATGTTTGGGTAGAAGGCGTGGAAGGATGGAAAGCTTACAATATGGGTGAAAATTTTACGGTACCCGGACACAAAAATTTTAAATTCAAAGTGGATGAGATCAGCTCATACATTTGCTTTTACGAATAATACCAAATGAGTAAAAAGGAAAAGCTCTTAAAAGCTGTACGGGAAGTCAGGACAGAAAAAGAAACAGAAGACCTGCTCTCGGAAATTACGGAATTAATCGCTCAACTGCCCGGACAGGAAGATATTTATTTTGCCCGGGCAGAACTTTTTTACAAGCTAAACCGTTATGGTGAAGCCATCAACGATTATATGCGCGTGTTGGAAATTAATCCTGAAAATCGTGAAGCTGCCGGAAAAATTGATATTCTCAAAACCATCCTGCGTTTTCACAACACCGATATATATGCCAATCCCAATACGGATATGGACCCCTGGTTAGAATAAATTATAAGACAATGGAAAAATTATATCCTGAATCGGGCGTTGAGCTCACACCTTTCGTAGCAAAATATTACGACAAGCTTATGAATGTAATGTCCTTTGGAAAATACGGAAGCTTTATTCATAAAGCAATTGCCGACATGGACATACAACCCGATGACCATATCCTTGATTTAGGCTGTGGCACAGGCCGCAACGCTTGTTTGATGTTGAAGTCACTTTCTGACAAAGGCAGAGTTACCGGACTGGATATTTCGGATAAAATGGAAAAACAGTTTAATACACACTGCCAAAACTATTCCAATGCCGAATTTTTTCATCAAAGAGTTGATCAGCCTTTTGATTTGAAGAAAAGCTATGATAAGGTTTTTATAAGTTTTGTTTTACATGGCTTTCCACAACCTATTCGTGAAAATATCATCAAAAATGCTATTTATCATCTAAAACCCGGAGGCCGCTTTAATATACTCGACTTCGCAGAATTCGATATGTATGCTATGCCGTTTTATTACCGTATTCCGTTTCAAAAAGGAGAATGCCCGTATGCTTTTGACTTCATCAAACGCGACTTAAAACAAATGCTGGCAATGGCAGGTTTCGACAGTTTTCAGGAACATTTATATTTTAATAATTATGTTCGGCTTATGGAAGCCACAAAACCGGAATAATTTTTTCCTCTAAAAATTTTCAGAGCGCTTTGGCAGGAAAGGATTATCTTTACCCTAAAATTTTAAAAGCATGGAAGTACTTAAAACCAAGATACCCGATTTATATATTCTTAAACCCAAAGTATTTGAAGATCAGCGCGGATATTTCTTCGAATCCTATAACAAAGAGGAATTCCTGCGTCTCGGTATCGATCAAAATTTTGTGCAGGACAACGAATCGAAGTCTATGAAAGGCGTATTGCGTGGATTACATTTTCAAAAACCGCCTTTTACACAGGGCAAATTGGTTCGGGTTATGCAGGGTTCTGTTTTAGATGTGGCCGTTGACCTGCGAAAGAGCTCCCCTACTTACGGGCAGTGGTCGTCGGTGGAGCTTACACAGGACAACAAATGGATGTATTGGGTACCGCCCGGATTTGCACATGGGTTTATAACCCTTGAAGACAATACCGTCTTTTTTTACAAATGCACAAATGTGTATAACAAAGCCGCCGAAGGCAGCATACGTTGGAATGATCCTGATTTAAATATTGCATGGGATGTTGATAAACCAATCCTTTCGGAAAAGGACAAAACAGCTCCTCTGTTTAAGGATTTCATTAGTCCGTTTTAAAATATCTGTCTTTCCTGTTTAAATTATTCACCCGAATAATCGCAAAGAAGCTTTACTTTTGCAAAAATTTTGAAAAGTCCACCGGTTAACGGTGTTGCGGTCTATGGAAAGCAAAAAAGAAGAAAGTCAGGTAGCAGACAATTATCTGGAAATCAAAGGTGCAAGGGTTCATAATCTGAAGAATATAGATTTGTCTATTCCCCGCGATCAACTGGTGGTAATTACCGGCCTGAGCGGAAGCGGAAAATCATCTTTGGCTTTTGACACTATTTACGCCGAAGGACAACGCCGATATTTGGAAACTTTCTCAGCCTATGCCCGCCAATTTATAGGGCATCTGGAGCGCCCCGATGTAGATCAAATTAACGGTTTAAGCCCTGTTATTTCGATAGAGCAAAAGTCAGTAAACCGAAATCCACGATCCACCGTGGGAACCATTACTGAAATTTATGATTTCCTGCGCTTGCTGTATGCTCGTGCTTCAGAAGCATTTTCGTATAACACGGGCGAAAAAATGGTGCAATACACCGAACAACAAATTGTTGATTTAATAACTGAGCATTACCAAAGTAAAACCATTTCCATCCTGGCACCGTTGATAAAAGCACGAAAAGGACATTACCGGGAACTTTTTGAGCGTATCCGCCAACAAGGGTTCCTACGTGTTCGTGTGGACGGTACAATCAGGGAAATTGCCTTTGGTATGCAACTCGATCGTTATAAAGTTCACGATATTGAAGTGGTGGTTGATCGAATGCCGGTAAGCCCAAAAATGGAAACACGTCTGCGCAAAACCATCGAAACGGCCATGAAACAAGGTAAAGGCGTTATCATGGTATTGAATGAAAATAGTGGAAAGGTAAGGCATTACAGCAGAAAAATGATGTGTCCCACCACGGGAATTGCTTACGACGAGCCGGAACCCAACCTGTTTTCATTCAACTCGCCCTATGGTGCCTGTCCCAAATGTAACGGCCTTGGCATAGTGAATGAAATAGATTTGGACAAAGTTTTTCCCAATAAAAACTTATCTATTAAAAAGGGAGGCATTGCCCCTTTGGGTGAATATAAAAACACCTGGGTTTTCAATCAGATAGAGACCATTGGATTAAAATACGGTTTTGATTTAAACACACCCATATCTGACATTTCTCCAAAAGCCATTGAAGTTATTTTAAAGGGTTCCAACGAAACAGTAAACGTTAAAAAGGAATATCTCGGCATCACATCTACTTACACACTCTCTTTTGAAGGCCTGCTAAGTTACATTACACAATACAGCCGTGAAAATGCTTCAATGTCGTCTAAGAAGTGGGCTGAAAGCTTTATGAATAAGCACATTTGCCCGGAATGTAATGGAAGCCGGCTGAAAAAAGAATCACTGTATTTCAGGATTGACGGAAAAAATATTTCAGAGCTGGCACAAATGGACTTGGCAGAACTTAAAACCTGGCTCAATGGATTGGAAGACCGGCTTACTGAAAAACAGCGACTGATTGCACATGAGATATTACGGGAAATACGGACCCGCCTCGACTTCCTACTGGAAGTTGGTATTGATTATGTGAATTTAAACCGGCCTGCTAAAACCTTGTCGGGAGGAGAATCGCAACGCATTCGGCTGGCAACACAAATAGGGTCGAGGCTTACCGGAGTAATGTATATTTTAGACGAACCCAGTATTGGCCTGCATCAACGCGACAACCACAAGCTCATTGAATCGTTGAAAGATTTAAGGGATATTGGCAATTCTGTCATCGTGGTAGAACACGACAAAGACACCATTCTGGCAGCCGATCATGTGGTGGATATCGGGCCCGGTGCAGGTCGCCTCGGCGGTGAAGTGGTGGCTCAGGGCAAACCGCAAGAAATCCTGAAAATGAAAACACTCACCGGCCAATACCTTAATGGTGAGAAAATCATCCCCATGCTGAGCAATCGCAGACAAGGTAACGGAAAATTTATTGAGTTGAAAGGAGCATCAGGAAATAATTTAAAAAATGTAACACTGAAGTTGCCACTGGGGAAATTTATTTGCATCACAGGTGTATCGGGAAGCGGCAAATCCACACTCATCAACGATACCCTGTATCCCATCTTAAATCATCACTTTTTTCATGCTTTAAAAGAGCCGTTACCTTACAAAAGTATCAGCGGGCTTGAACATATTGATAAAGTAATTGAAATTAATCAGTCGCCCATCGGCCGGACTCCGCGTTCAAATCCTGCTACCTACACCAAAGTATTCGATGAAATCAGAAAGCTGTACGGACAACTTCCCGAATCGAAAATAAGAGGTTACAAACCAGGGCGTTTTTCATTTAATGTAAAAGGAGGCAGGTGCGAAACCTGCAAAGGAGCCGGGGTTCAGACCATTGAAATGAACTTTTTACCCGACGTATATGTGTTGTGTGAAGATTGCCAGGGGAAACGTTACAACCGTGAGACGCTGGAAGTAAGGTATAAAGGCAAATCTATAAATGATGTGCTGAATATGACCATCCGGCTGGCGGTGGACTTTTTTGAGCATATCCCTTCCATCGTACGTAAGTTGCAAACATTGAAAGATGTGGGCCTGGGATATCTAACACTGGGACAATCATCTACCACTATTTCGGGAGGTGAAGCCCAACGGGTAAAACTCGCCACCGAGCTTTCCAAAAAAGACACGGGTAAAACACTTTATATTCTGGACGAACCCACCACAGGCCTTCACTTTGAGGACGTAAAAGTGTTGTTAGATGTATTGAATAAATTGGTAGACAAAGGTAATACGGTGATTGTAATCGAACATAATCTCGAAGTCGTCAAAGTGGCAGACTATATCATCGACCTTGGACTTGAAGGCGGTAACCGTGGTGGTACAATTCTTTGTGAAGGAACCCCTGAGGAAATTGTTAAGCATACCGAAAGCTATACAGCCCGCTACCTGAAAAAAGAGCTGGAAGAACACAATAATCTGGTTGCAAATAACAAAAATTAATGCCTGTTTTATTCGCTATAATATTCAATAAGCCCCTTCATGGGTGTTTGAAGAATTCTGCCCGGAGTAATTTGATGACCGGAGAGTACTTCCATTAAAACATCTTGAAAATAGTAGGCAACCGACCCCACAAAAGATATAGGCAATTCCCGGAAACCGGAATATTTAAAAACTTGTTCTTTCAAGAAGTCTTCAAAATTCTGACGCACCAGCGCTTTGATAAAAGGTTCATCAATATGTGCAGAGGCAAATTTTGTCAGGCTGGCCATCCATCGGTTCGACTGCACTTCTTTATAAATCTTATGCAGGATTTCGGTAAAATTCATTTGTGTGTATGCGTAAAATTTCTCAGTAAGACCTTTATCGGCTTCACCACTTAAGAAAGCCTTTAAAATCAGTTTACCAAGATAAGTTCCACTTCCTTCATCCCCCAACAAATAGCCCAGTGAAGGAACGTTTTCGAGTATTTTTTGCCCATCCCAAAGACAGGAGTTTGAGCCGGTACCCAAAATACAGGCAATTCCTTTTTCATCCTTCAACAGTGCTATGGCAGCACCGGTCAGGTCATGATTCATGGAAATGAAATACGTCTGAAAGGTGTCGGCCAGAATACTTTTTATCAAATTACAGTTGGCAACCGTGGAACAACCGGTCCCGAAATAATATATTTCTTTAACGGGCAAATTGGTAAAACCGGTATTCAGCTCTTTCTTAAGAACCTGCTTTATCTCGTCACTATCCATATAATACGGATTAATTCCAACCGTATAAAGCATTTCAACCACTTCCTTACCGTTTAGTACCGTCCACTGGGTTTTGGTTGAGCCACTATCAATAATTAATTTCATAAAACAGCAATAATTTTGGGCGCGAAGATACACAAACCAATGACAGCAGCCGTAATGGCACTTACTAAAACAGCTCCTGCTGCTATATCCTTCACCAGCCCTGCTTTTGGATTAGTTTCAGGGCTTATCATGTCGGTCAACAACTCAACGGCCGAATTAAAAATCTCGGCAGAAAGTACCAGCCCGATGGCAAATATGAGCAATAACCATTCGGTAAGGCTTACTTTCAAAACAAAACCGGAAATGATCACCAGAACAGCAGCAAACAAGTGTATCCACATATTATGTTGTGTAGCAATGGTGTATCGCAGACCGTGAAAAGCATAAACAAAACTGTTTTTCCGGTTTTTCAATGAAAATTTCCGGGAAGTCGATTTTTTGTAGATAGGCATTTATTCAGATAATTTATTTCAAACCGTGATATTCCCTTAATGCATTGAGGTATTTAATTTGTCGTCTGCGTGCTTTAAGTTCACTTTTTCGGTTTCCGCGGATACCGGCTTCCACCTCAATATTCCGGTAAGGAATGTTGTGTTTCGACGAATAAACAGACAAAGAGCCATCGCCACGCTGATTTTTAGGCACATATTCATAAATTACATTCATGCGATGACTTTTGTAATATTGAATTTCAGCAGTAATTTTCCGATTTGGTTTCGGCGTTATACCCGGAATCCATACCATGCTTCTCGGATCAGGGTCGGCACCTGAAACAGTAGAAATATTTTTCCAGGTAGCAATGGTGTCGATGCGAAAATTACCTCCCGGTTTGTTGTTGTGTAAAACAATGATCAGCTTTTTGGAAGAAGCATCCAGTAACTCCAGTATTTTTTCTGCCACCGGCCAATATGGATTATCTTTGTTAAACATCCTGTTGGGATCCTGTCCGGTGGAACCTTTTTTTTCACCAAACGAATACAAGGCCCTGTCTTCGTTATTTTCGAGTGCCACAAATGTACCACCATGTTTTATGGCTCGCAGTCCGGCATCAAAAGCAGCATCCTCCGAATCGTGAATATTCATGTATTTTTGAGTGTCAGGACCTTTTTTAGTGAAAACGCTAATCAAAAATTCCTGATTACCCACAGGAACACGTACCGTTTGATATTGAATATGTTTCCTTTTAATAAACCGGTAATTTTTTCGTGTTGGTGAAAGCACATCGGCATCCTTTACCATTTTATTTCCAGCTTCGAGGGATCCGGAAGCGGCAAGGCCCAATACCAAAAAGAAGATATAGAAATTGATCTTTCTCAAACGCTTAAAATTTATATTCATTCTAATTATTTTATGATTACTTCAATAGTTGCTGTACGGAAGCCTCACAAATGTACATTAATTTTTTTCTCATAAGCTATTCAAAGAAATTAACAGGGGAATTATCATGCAAAAACAAAATTGACCCAATCCGGTTGTGTTTTCCCAAATCTTTTTAAATTTGCGCTCTCAATGCGGCAGTAGCTCAGTTGGTAGAGCATCAGCTTCCCAAGCTGAGGGTCGTGGGTTCGAATCCCATTTGCCGCTCTTTTAAATGTTTGTCTTTTATACGGATAAAATAATAACATCTGTTAATAAGAATCCGCACCTTCATAACCTAAAAACACCCGGCCTCATCAATAAAGCCGGGTGTTTTGTTTATCCGGAAATAAATTTTCCGAAAATTATAAATCAAACAGTAAACGTGCGAAAAGGAACCGGCCGCCAAAGCCAAACTGAATGGCTCCACGGGGATATACAAATCTACCCGAGCTTTGGTTAGCTGCAATATTTTCATCAGGATAAACATCAAAAAGATTATTGGCACCCACAGTTAGGTTAAGGCCTTTGGTAAGTGTATAACCTATCGATAAATCAGTGATTATCTTGGCACTATAAACCTGTTGGTTAGCCGGTGTATTAGTTGGATTAGTTACCTTACCAAAATACACATTTCTCAACATGAAATTTAACTTTTTAAGTGACAATGTATTGGTCAGGTTAAATTTGGTATGTGGAACAGCTTCTTCCAGATAAATCCGGGCACGTTCATCAAAATATGTATTAATCTGCCCTGCATCTTCCAACACTTTAGATCCATGGATATCTCCCACACGCTGGGTTTTTGAGAAAGTTGCAGCCAGGCTGTTTTTCAATCGTGTATGCGGACCAAAACTCAGGTTATTATCAATTACGATATCCAGTCCCTGTGATTTTGTATCAATGGCATTGGCAAAAAATGCCGCACGTGTTGCACCGGCCTGGCGGAATAAGGTTTGCAGAACAGGTGTAGTAGCCGTAAATTGACCGGTAAGTACAATCCTGTTTTGTATCCATATCATATACCCGTCTACAGTTATCTTTAAGAATGCTTTTGGAATATTCGCTGTTAATCCAAGGCTAAAACTCTGTGAAGTTTCTTGTTTTAGTTTAGGAATTCCCAATGACTGTGCAACTTTGCTATTGTTAGAAAACAAACCTACCTCATATGGGATACCATCCACAAACAAGGTAGAAGTGGAATTAAAATACATCTGCTGCAACGATGGTGCACGGAAACCTGTATTTACAGAAGCCCTGAAATTTAAATTTTTAGTAGCCTTTAAACGCGTGGCAAATTTCCAGTTGAAAGTACCACCAAAATCACTGTAATTTTCATAACGAATGGCAGCGTCGATCATAAAAGCTTTGGTAAAGTTCACCTCCAAATCGGAATAAGCAGCAATATTATTACGATATTTTACCAATTCGTTTGAGGGTCTGAAACCGGGGAACACCTGCGCACCACCAGGCCGTGGATTACCAAAGAAATCAGTGGGAGCTACTTGTGCCGCTGAAGTAATCACCTGACCCAACGTATCATAAGTAGCATAGGATGTAATATCCCCTGCTACAATCTGATACCTGTCTTGACGATATTCAACCCCGTAAGCCACACTTAATCCTTGAAGTATATCCCCAAATTGTTTGTCGACATCCAAATTGGTTGTATTTTCCGAAAAATTAAATCCACCCGAATTAAAACTCGTAGGAGAAACATTCAACATAGAGGCATTGAGTGAATTATCAACCGTATAATTCATACTGTTTTTACCCCAGGTATTACTCAAATCTACATTCCAACCCCTTATTTTCCCCCGAATTCCAAAAGCAAGGGAATTATCTTTGATATCCGTCTTGATATGAGGCAGGAATCCATTAATATAAATCGGTGTATAAGTCCTGTTTTGGTATGGAAGCCTGTAAAATCCAGCAGCATCTCCCCCACGGTAGCTGGTTCCGCCAAAAGCATAAAACTCAGTACCCTGTTTATCCAACGGAATCTCCATATTGGCAAAAAATTTACCCCCACGAAGGGCTGACTGGCCAACACGCATCACATAATCTTTCCGGGTTTGTCCCCGCTCGGCCAACTCAGCTTCGGTTACGTCGATATTTAGTGCATTTCTCAAGTCGCTCATGCTGGTAGCAGCATTTAGTGCATTTTTTGTTGACTGGTCCAGTGCCGATGACATCAATCCGTATTGCTTAATCTGATCTAAGCTTAAGTTTGAAATATCCGCTCCGTTTTTGTATGCATTCCACTCAACAGCATTATAACCACTAAATATTTTACCTGAATATGATCCCATACGGTTATAAAAGTCGCGGTAGTTAAACTCACCTGTGAAATTAATATATCCACCTTTTTTACCGAGGGAAATGCCGTAATTAACATTCACATTGGTCATTGGGCCATCAACGCCTCCGGTTAACTCATTAGCATTTTTACTAAAGTTAGCCCCTGAAGTTACATTAATGCGTAAATCGTTAACTGATTTATTTAAAATTATATTAATCACACCTGCAATAGCGTCCGAACCATATTGGGCAGATGCTCCGTCACGTAGAATCTGCAGATTAGAGATGGCTGCAGTAGGTATTGTATTCAAGTCGGTTCCAACATTTCCACGGCCAAAAGTCCCGTTCACATTGATTAAAGAAGAAGAATGCCTCCTCTTTCCATTAATCAAAACCAAAACCTGGTCGGGGCCTAACCCTCTTAAAGAGGCAGGGTCAACCTCATCTGTCCCATCCGAAATAGTTTGGACATTGGACGAAAATGAAGGCGCCGTGTAATTCAACAAATGGTTAAGATCAACCTGCGGTGCAACAGAAGTAAGATTCTTCACATTGATAATATCCACAGGAACAGGCGTTTCAATAGCCGTTCTCCCGGCAAAACGTGTCCCGGTGACAACTACTTCGTTGAGAGCCACTCCCGATTGTAAAGTTACATCAATAGTGTGATTGGTACCTACCGTAATATCCGCAGTTTCAAAACCAATATACGAAAACTGAAGGATGTCTCCCTTTATCACTGACAAGGTGTACCTGCCACTTGCGTTTGTAGTGGTGCCATGCGTTGTGCCTTTAACCACAATGGAAACCCCTGGCAAGGTTTCCCCTTTCTCATTCTTAACCGTACCCTTTACAAGAAAGGTCTGTGCAAAGGAGGTAGCCGCTAAAAACAGCAGCATAGCTAAAAAGTAAAATTTTCTTTTCATAAGTAAAATTTTTAATGAGTGAATAAAAAAAGATATTATCAAAATTTAATTGTTTTTTTGAAAAATTACATATTTTATTATGTATAGAAATTCCATAAAATATTTCTATTTTTGATAAATCAGTATTAAAATGAGTGTAATAGCCGTAAAAACCAATCCTTTGTAATTCAAATATAGTTATTTAGAGCAAATAACCAAATAAAAATCGACTGTGCCACATGAAATATACAAATCAAAATACAAGAGATTTCCATGTTCAGCATCTCAGGTAATAGATGTATTACCCATGAATAAAGCCTTTGGGGAAGTATGATAAAAAAAGTAGTGTTAATAAATCACAAAAATAAATAGTAATAAAAAATCAGCCGTTCCCATCAAAAAACATCAATAATACACAGTTAATATATTAACAATAATCTATTTCACACAAGTAAAGGAAATATTTTACATTACTCCAAAATAAACCATTAAAATAACACGAAATTATTTTTAGGTATTGAGGTACCAAAATTAATAAAGAATTAATTAGTGCATCATCAAATTCGGCATTAACAATGGAAAGGTGTGGATCTACCGTAAAACAAGGCACGAATAGGAAATAATTATTTTTTTACAAAGATTGTCACATTCACATTTAAAAATCATCTTTTTATGATTTATCAGGTATTATAAAAAAAGCATTTTTAGAAAATTAGTCATTCTGCTTTCACAAAAAATCTTGTCTGATATTACAAGACTTTCTCCACCTGGCTGCGAATTTCATTTATAGCAGCACCAATATCGGTTTTACCAAATACTGCATTTCCTGCCACCAACACATTAGCCCCGTTTTGAACCGCTTTTGGTGCTGTAACAGTGTTAATCCCGCCATCAACTTCAAGCAGGATATCATGCCCGGACTCCACTATCATTTTTCGGGCACGGGCTATTTTATCCAAGCCTTGTTCAATAAATTTTTGCCCGCCAAACCCGGGATTAACGGTCATAATCAGCATCAAATCTATTTCACCCATAACATTTTCAAGCGTACTGAGCGAAGTGGCCGGATTAACCGATACACCTGCTTTAACACCTTGTTTACGAATCAGTTGCAAACTACGATGCAGATGAGTACATGCTTCCTGGTGAACAGTAATAATATCGGCGCCGGCCCGGGCATAACTTTCAATACTCAAATCGGGATTTTCTATCATCAGGTGCACATCGAGGGGAAGTGTGGTAATCCGTTTTAAGGCTGCAACCATATTGGGCCCGAAAGTAAGGTTAGGAACAAAATGGCCATCCATCACATCTACATGAATAAAATCGGCACCATTTTCAGAAACGACCTCCACCTGCTCTTTTAAATGCAAAAGGTCAGCAGACAAAATGGAAGGGGCAAGATAGACTTTTTGTGTTTTCATGATGTTACTTATGATAAGATTCACGTATTTTTTCGGCAACATTTACGGGAGTAAAACCGAATTTCTGTTCCAGCACACCTGCGGGTGCCGATTCGCCGAAATGGTCAATTCCGAAACTCCATCCGTCAGCTATATATTTTCCCCAGCCAAAAGTACTCCCGGCTTCCAGGCTAACGCGATATCTCGCCATGGGAGGCAAGACAAGGTCTTTATATGCCTGGTCTTGTTCATCAAAAAGTTCCATCGACGGCATACTCACCACCCGCACTTTGAATTCTTTCAATAGTTTGGCAGTATTAAGCGCCAGATGAACCTCTGAACCGCTGGCAATCAATATAATATCGGGCAATTCACTTTCTTTACCCAAAAGGATATAAGCCCCCTTACCAACTTTTTCGGTTGCATTTTCAATATCCAAAGTTGGTAATCCCTGGCGGGTCAGGGCCATCGCCACCGGACGGTTATTCTGGCTAAAAGCAATTTTCATAGCTGCCGCAGTTTCCCGTGCTTCAGCGGGTCGAAATACCAATAAATCAGGAATAGCACGCAGACCGCTCAGTTGTTCAATAGGCTGATGTGTAGGCCCGTCTTCTCCCACATAAAACGAATCGTGGGTATATACATAAAAAACCGGAAGGTGTTGTAAAGCCGACAAACGCATGGCCGGTTTGGCATAATCGGAGAACACCAGAAAAGTAGCGCCAAAGGGCCTGAAGCCGCCGTGCAAGGCAATACCATTAAGGATTGTAGCCATGGGAAATTCACGAACAGCAAATGATAAATTACGGCCCGAGCGGTTATCGCTGCTGAATTCACCCGACACATCGGCATACGCCTTAGTATTATTGGAAGGTTCCAAATCGGCAGAACCTCCAAGAATTTGCTGTGTTTGTGTAGCAAAATAAGCCAGAGTTTTGCCAAAAGAAGCTCGTGTGGCCATTTTTTCCCCTGCGGCAAATTCAGGGACTTTTAAGTGAGTGGTAAGCTCATTTTTCAATATGGATTGAAAGTTTGCCTTAAAATCAGCATCATTTTTCGATTTTTCATTCACTTTTTTTTGCCACGCTGCCACCTCTTTTGTTGCTTTTGGATATCCGCTACGGAAAAAGTCAAGCACTTCTTCGGAAACAAAGAAATCCTTATCCGGCGGTAATCCCATTTTTTCTTTTGTAGCAGCAATTTCCTCCGGTGCCAGGGGTGATCCATGAGTATGAAAATCGCCTTCCACATGTGCAGCATCTTTCGCCATGATGGTATGCCCTATAATTATTGTGGGTTTATTAACATCGACCTGAGCCTGCTCAATTGCCATACTAATCTGGATATGATCGTGGCCGTCAATTTCGATAACCTGCCATCCCAACCCTTTAAATATCAAGGCCATATCAGTACTATCGGCGCGAGATGTACTACCTGAAATCTGTGCATTATTTTTATCATAAAAAAGGATCAGTTTCCCCAGTCCGAGGTGCCCGGCAGTAGCAGCTGCCCCCAATGAGACAGGTTCCTGAAGGTCACCGTCACCAGCTAACACATAGGTGTAATGATTAATAATATCTTTCCCCAATTGAGCAGCAAGGGCAGCTTCAGCCACTGCCATACCAACAGCCATACCAACACCCTGTCCCAATGGCCCTGTGGTTGCATCCACACCTTGGGTAAGGCCATGTTCAGGATGGCCGGGCGTAAGGCTGCCCCATTGCCTGAAACGTTTCAACTCATCCATGGGAAGCCTGCCCTGCAGATATAACAATGCATACAACATCATACTCTCATGCCCGGCCGACAATACAAAACGGTCACGGTCAATCCAATTTGGATTATCAGGATCCATTTTTAAAAAATATTTAAAGACAATATAAGCCATATCGGTGGACGACATGGCGCCACCGGGATGGCCTGAATTAGCACGCCGGGTACCATCCATGATGAGACCTCTGATTACAGCCGTTGTTTTCTTATCCAATTCGGGAGTTAATTTCATGGTTTACTGATTATTAAAATAAACTAATACGTTGATTGTTAATTTGCCAAAAATACATTTTTTTCAGGAGTAACGCCATAGACAAAGTAGTAATGTTTCTCTTGGTTTCTTTTTTCCATCTCCGTTAAGGGCAAACTCGACCATAACAAAAAATTTATAAATCATACCGGATATATAATAACCTATATCTTTGTATGAAATAATTAGAGTTACCCATTGAAACTCTTTTTTAGGTGTAAGATTTATCTTAAAAAAATAAAACAAACATGAAATCGTATCGCAAAGAATTATGGTTTAATACCAGCCTCCGGCGTGAGTTTATCAACATTACCCCCGAAGTAAACAAATGCCTGATAGATAGTGGTATTACCGAAGGTTTTGTTCTGGTGAATGCCATGCACATCACTGCCAGTGTTTTTATTAACGACGACGAATCGGGCCTCCATCAGGATTATGAGAACTGGCTGGAAAAGCTGGCCCCTGAGAAACCGCATTCGCAATATCATCATAATACATTTGAAGACAATGCCGATGCCCATATGAAAAGGCAGATCATGGGACGTGAAGTGGTAGTCGCCATCACCGACGGACAGCTCGATTTCGGCCCATGGGAACAAATTTTTTATGGGGAGTTCGATGGGAAACGACGAAAACGGGTGCTGGTAAAGATTATTGGCGAATAAAACAGGAAGCAGCCTCTTGATTTTTATCTTATTTTTTCAGGATTTTTAACAAAAGAGTTCCTGTTCTTCCTCTATTCTTAGTACTTTTGTGTGCTTTAAAAATTAGCTTTATGAGTAAAGATATTCTCCAATTGGAGCCTTCGAAAGTCTGGTATTATTTTAAAGAAGTTTTGAATATTCCCAGGCCCTCAAAAAAAGAAGGAAAAATCATTGATTATTTATTAAAATTCGGCAAAGACCACGGCTTTGAAACCCTGAATGATGAAGTGGGTAATGTGTTGATCCGGAAATCTGCTACAACGGGTATGGAAAACCGGAAGACCGTGATCTTACAAAGCCATGTGGACATGGTCTGCGAAAAGAACAGCGACATTGTACACGATTTTGAAAACGACCCTATTGAAGCCTATATTGACGGCGAATGGGTAACTGCCAACGGCACTACACTTGGCGGAGATGACGGCATTGGCGTAGCTGCCGAATTGGCCATACTCGACAGTGATGATATTGCCCACGGTCCTATCGAGTGTTTATTCACTATTGATG
>CAJXKB010000013.1 GCA_913055825.1 uncultured Bacteroidota bacterium | reverse complement strand
TCCTAATCTCATCTTTAGTTGAACCCGATCCGGGTTCTGAATTCTATTCGCAAGATTTCCGTAAGCTTCGCATACGGCTATTACCCTTCGGGATTTTTGACAATGTTAATAACTACCATCAGCGCATTAAAATAGGAATTAGCCATAAGAATTAGCCAGGAAACCAATAGCTTTTGATTCACATGTATCACCCTACGAAAAAATTTGGATAATTCTCCCCATAAAAATAAGTCGTTTTTATTTGTTCAGTAGCGGCATGGGATGGGAACGGCAGCTGCCGCCGGCGAAAAGGGTTGTGAAGCAGGCCGCAAGTGCTGACGAAGGAAGCGCCTTGCCGGCCGTGGCGGAACACCCTTTTTGGCGGTGGCACTAAAGTGGACAGCCCGGTGGGGTTGGGGCAGGCCATGCGGGCAGAAACCACAGCCGCCCTAATTAAAGAGAACAAATAGCCGATGGCCCCCTTTCCTACATATACTACCATGAGAAATAATATTATGAATTTCCAGGAAGGGAGCCATCGGTTATTTATTATTACAAGTTCTTAAGCTGTTTTATTCCCCATATTGATAGTTTGCATTTTCTTTTTAATTTGAAACAATCGGGCAGTCAGCAGCAGGGCAGCGAATCCTAAAATCAGCAGTAAATGCTGAAATTGTGGTATTACAGTTTGCCAGCTACCGCCCATTAAATAGAGGCGCCGCATGGCTTCGAGCATGGGCGTTGTGGGAATTAGAGCTGCAAAACCCTGTAAAACAGCGGGCATAGAAGAAAGAGGCCAGGAATATCCGGATAACAAAAAAAGCGGATAGGTACTAAAGGCCAGGATTTCCATGGCGTGTGTCTGCTTTTTGATATATGAACCAATTAGCATGGAATAGATTGCGGTGGCCACGATAAACAGCAGGCTGACGACAAAAATTGGAATTAGCGAGGCGGCTACCGGAAGTTGAAATGCCGGGAAAATGACCCAGGTAAAAAAGAGCAAATAAGTAGCATACAAAACGATGTAATAGGCCGGTTTTCCAACCATATAACTGATTATACCATGGCGTGAAGCTTGTAACGCGGGGACCAGCAGCCCGTTTTGTCTGTCACTACTAATGCTTTCGGCCATACCCAGCACCAGTGTTTGTTGCAGGATGATAAAAAACAGGGCTGGCAGTAAAAAATCGCCATAGCTGTTGGTGTGGTTGTAAATGGGCTTTATATCGGGTTTTATGGGGTCGGTCATTTTTAGGGCAATTTTGGAGTTGATGCCATTAGCAGCTTCAAAATGTTGCAGGCGAATGTGTGTTCCGGTTTGCAGAATTACCTTGTTCACAGCCATATTAAGCGTGTTGGAAGGCAGAAAACGTGTCGTGTTTAAAAATAAATTTACATGTGCTTCTTTTTGTTTAAGGATGTCTTTTTCAAAATTTTTGGGAAATACCACAAACCCCTGAATATTTTGGTTTTTCAATTCACGGTCTGCCTCTTTGTCATTCATTAATGTTTTAGTAAGTTTTATTTTAGGGCTGGCCGAAAGTTGCCGGATAAGTTCGCGACTGGCGTGCGAATGGTCGTAATCGACTACCCCAAAAGGAATTTCGTTGATGTCTTTATTCAGATAAATAGAACCGAGAAAAAATGCATACAAAATGGGGGCGGCAATTACAGTAAGAAAAATACTGTGGTCGCTGATTACCTGCTGTAGTTCGTTCCTGATTATTTGACCAATATTGGTTATTACTTTCATTTTCAGGCTTCTTTTATAATTAAATTTGATGATAATTTTTCATTCGGGCTTAGCTTCATGGCCACATAGGTTGTAAGAAAGCCAACCAGGATGAATATTCCGAGTATCATAAATTCTTGTCTTACGTATGTCAGAGGGGTTCCCATTTGATAGATTTTAAAAAAGGCATGCAGAAAATGGGTGTAAGGGATAAATTGTGCCCAAAGCTGATCGAAGAAGGGCATGCCCATGATGGGAAAGGTGAAGCCGCTGAAGATAAAAGCCGGCGAGTTGTAAAACAGAGCCAAATCGAGGGCAACAATTTCTTCTTTTACCAGCGCCGAAAGCGCCATCCCTAACGTGGCATTGGCAAGAATAAACAAAAAGAAAAGCAAGAGTGTTTCACCGATTTTATTTTGATAAGGAATTCCAAAAGCATTGAAGATGATGCTGATGAAAAAAGTAATTGTCATTCCAATACCCACGTAAACGAGTAATTTACCTACTATAATATTAAGGATATTGTGGTTTGAGGTACGCTGCAGGTCTGCCTGTCTGTCGTTTTTGTATTCTTTGTTCAGGGAACGTGTTCCCATAAAGAAGACAATCATTTGGAGCAACACAGTAAGCAATCCAGGTACGAGATAATACAAATAGTTGTATACGGGGTTAAATAAAGAATGGGTTTTCACCGCTATGGGCAGGGCCAGTTGTTTGGCTTGTTTTGGTGTAAGTCCCTGTGCCACAAGCTTTTTTATTAAGGCCCCGCCCGAAACCGTTTCAATAAGATGGTAAGCATTCCGTTTCAACACATTGCCATAAATGATATTGGTTGAATTGGTCAGTACATTTATTCCGGTATTTTTTCCTTTAAAAACATCTTTTTCCAATCCACGGGGGATACAAAACACAGCCTTTTCGGGATGGTGGAGAAAGTAATTTTTCAATTGTGCTTCCGACTGCAAATGTGCGGTTACCTTCATATCGGGGGAAGCGTTTATAAAGGTGGTAATCGTCCTGGAAAGTTTGGAATGATCCTGATCCAACACGGCAACCGGAATTTTGCGTAATGCTCCGGCAGAATAAATTCCTGCCAAAATCGTGAAGACAATGAGTGGAACCCACAACACCAACATCCTCGAATTCCGGCTGCTGATCATCATACGCCATTCACGTGTTGCTACATTAAAAATTGCAGGTGCTTTCATTGTTGTCTTTCTTATAATTTCACTTGTACTGTCATTCCCGGGCGCAACCCACGAATAGGTTTTGCCGGTTTTAATCTTACCTCAAAAGTTTTCAAATCGTATTCTCCTTTTTCTTTGGTGGGTGTCCAGGTGGCGAAATCGGCCATGGGAGCGAGATAAGAAACTTTGAACCGGAAAGTTTTCCCGCCAAGGCCAGGTACTTTACCATTCACGATTTTTCCTTTTTTGAAATAGGCTAACCTGTCTTCCCGCACATTGACAACAGCATAAATTTTATTGGGACGCATAATAGTGAGTATAGGATATCCTGCTTTCATCACTTCGCCTTCCTCACCAATTTTATCACTAATTTCACCCGACACCGGGGCAACAATTTTCAACTGTTTGTAATAAGCCTGTGCTTCATTATAAACACCTTTTGCTGTCTCCAGCTTGCCTTTTACAATTTGAAGGTCTTCGTGTGTAGCTCCGTTTTTTGCCATTTGATAAGTGGATTTTGCCGCTTCCATCTGATTTTGTGCAGCGGTATGTTTAAAATCCATTTCATCCATCTCCTGTTTAGAGATGATACTGTCGGCGTACAAAACCTGATATCTTTTGTAGGTTTTATCGGCAAATTCAAACTGGCTTTTTGCCATCAGATATTGATTACGGGCTGCCTTGATCAGTTCTTCACGGGTTCCGTTTTCAACCTTCTTCATCAGTGATTCAGTAGCCTCTTTTATTCCTTGGGCTTGTGCCAATTTGGCGTTCATAATATTAGCTTCCAGCGTGGCAAGCAGTTGCCCTTTTTGGACGGTGTCGCCCAAATCGACAGTTATATTGTCAATTCTGCCCGGAATTTCAGAGGAAACATCTACCGTAGGAGCTTCAAAAGTTCCGACGATAATATTTTCTTTATGTTGGTTGTTTTTTGTAATCATCCATGAGAGGGCGACAATAATTACAACAACTGGTATGGATAAGGCAAGGATACTTTTGTTCTTTTTCATGGTTTTATCTGTTTTTTTTATGGTTAACGGTTTAAAATTTCAACGGCTTTTTCGGGCTGGCCGGTGGCGAGATAAACATCGGCCAGTGCCAGATTATATTCGTAAAGGCTATGCAGACGTTCAATTTGGATTTTTTCATCCAGCAAGCGTGCATCAATCACGTCGATAGATTTTGAAAGGCCTTCCTGAAAACGTTTTTCAGTAATTTTCAGGTTTTCAGCCGACAAAGCCAGTGTGGGTTTCATTTTCAGATAGCGCTCTTGTGAGTCTAAAGCTTTCCGGTACGATTGGTTTACCCAAAGATCGACCTGTTGGTTTGCATATTTCCGGGCATTGACAATTTGTTTTTGTAAATGTTGGGTAGCTTTTATCCTGTTTATTTTCTTCAGGCCGTCGAATAAATTGATTTTTGCCTGAATGCCAACTGAAACAGGAGGCATAATCACCGGATATTGATCCTGAAAAGCGCTGTATTCACCCCAGGCAGCAACTTGCGGAAGAAAAGCCGAACGGTCAACTACTTTTTTCTGCTGAACCATTTTTTCCTGCTGATCAATGAGTTTAAAAATAGGCTGATGGAGTTTCGCATCTTGTTGCAGATTTTCAAGGTTTAGCGGTACAACTGTAAATTTCAGGGTATTTGTTAATACAAGGGGAGTAGTATCCTGCTTTAAGCCCATATTGGTTTTTAAAGCCATAAGTGCCAGCGACTGTTTGTTTTTATCATCCGACAAATCACGTTCGGCATTGGCAACAGCTACTTTAGCACGCAACAGTTCCTGTGTGTTGATCATTCCCAGCTTATACGCTTTTTCGGCCTGACTTTCATGTTTTCTCATTCCTGCCAGCACATTTTCGCGTATTTTAACAACCTGATTCAACAGTACTACACTATAATAATTTTTAATGGTTTTGCGGGTCAGTTTATTTTCAACTTCCCTTAATTGCTGACGCGCATTTTCTGCATCTGCTTTAGCAAAACGTAACCCGGCCACAATTTTTCCACCCGAATAAACAGGTTGAATAGCTGTGATGTTCAGATTGGGATATTGCTGTTGGTCAATCACAACATTCGACAAAGGCATCTGACTTAGGCCCTGCATTATTCCGCCCAAAAGCGGAAGCATATTTGCCGGAACAGTACCGCTTTGTGCCAGCGCCTGACCAACCTGCTGCATATTGGCGTTCAGCGAATTTTTTACCTGATCCATGTTTACTTCAGGGTTCTTACTAAGGTAGGTATAGCCGCCATTTGCATTTATAGTTGGAAAATAATTTCCTTTGGCTGCTTTTACCAAGTACTCTTTTTGCTGCACAAGCTGACGATACTGTTTGACCTGACTGTTATTGTTCATCGCACTGTCCACCGCAGCGCGAAGACTTAGTTGGCGGACAACCTGCTGTGCATTAATGGACTGCTGCCCAAGCAAACAAAACAGCATAACACACAAAGCCGACATGCGCAGGCGCACATTCAATTTCTCTTTTTTTTGATCCATTACTATAATTTTACCCATTACACTTAATTTAGACGGCGATTGTGTTGACAAAAAACATGCCAAATAAATTAATTGTACTAACTTTGTTTAATAGTCATATTATATAAAATTTAAAAATGGATATCGCTCAATTAAATAATTGTATCCAAAGAGCAACCGGTAGGCATTACTGCTATCTGAATATTAATAAGATAAAAATATTGTTCAATAGGGGGCTTTCAAAATGGAACAACTATAAAAGGTGTAAAAAAACCAAATTATTTTTTTTAAAATGTCATTACAAAAAATAATTGTAATGCAACTGACAACGCCTAAATAATTACGACAAAATCGACTAAGCGAGGTGACAATATTGCAGAAATATACTAATATGGTTTATTAGTCAATATTATTTTTCATAAATTACGCAGCCATACCTTTTATGAGGATATTAATCAGGTCGTCGAAATGAGGGCTGAGTTCATCGTATTTATTTTGAAGAAAGAAAGGAATTTCCAAGCCTTTAAGTACCATGATAAAAACATCCAGCAACACATCCATTTTTTCGCTTTGGTCGGCGAAGAAACCGCTTTCAACACCTTGTTTAATGATATTTTTCAGTTGCTCCTTTTCCCAATGATCCAGCTCACTGCGCAGATGATCTACAAATTCAAAATGTTCAAAAAAATCAGCTTTTAGCGTTTCATGGTAGTTGGTAGCTTTGTACAAAACCGACATACGTGTCAGTAGATATTTTTTTATTTTTTCTTTTGCATTTAGTTCGGGATCAGTTACCACCATAGCCAGTTCTTTTTTCAGGTTATTAAGTTCGTGTGCCACCACCTCGGTAAACAGTTCTTCTTTACTGGCAAAATGGTAATAAAGAGACCCTTTTGCTTTGTGTGCCGTGCGTGCAATTTCATCCATGGAAGTTTTGTAAAAGCCAAAACGGCTGAAAATACGGGTAGCTACGTTTAAAATCTTCTCTTTGGTATTATCCATGACGTGATGATTTTTATCTTGAATATGACTATGATAGTTTAATCGTTCAAATATAAGAATATTATCGAAATACTTTCGTATTCAATTAATTTTTAGTGTATTTAGAAAAAGCTTTTTGCTTATCGGGCTTATTGTTTATTTTTGCCTCTTTTAATAAAGTTATGGAAAAGAGAGAATATGTTTGTCCCAAGTGTGGGAATAAAGAGTATGAAATCGACGAGATCAGGACAACTGGTGGTTTCCTGGCAAAAATTTTTGATGTTCAAAACAAAAAGTTCACAGTAATTTCGTGTACACACTGTGGATATAGCGAGTTATACAAACGGTCAACCAGCACTTTTGGAAACATTGTTGATTTTTTCACCAATTAATAAAACAGATGATTTCCCCTTACGGGGAAAAATTAAAATCTATGGCAAAACAGGAAGATTTATTTAAAAAGATTATTGCACATGCCAAGGAATACGGTTTTGTATTTCCTTCGAGTGAAATTTATGACGGGTTAAGTGCAGTTTACGATTATGGCCCCAATGGCGTTGAACTTAAGAAAAACATCCGCAACTATTGGTGGAAAGCCATGGTGCAGATGCACGAAAACATTGTAGGGGTCGATTCGGCCATTTTCATGCATCCCACAATATGGAAAGCATCGGGTCATGTGGATGCTTTTAGTGACCCTTTGATCGACAACAAAGATTCCAAAAAGCGATATCGTGCCGATGTACTTGTGGAAGACGTAATGGCCAAGCTCGAAACAAAAATCAATAAGGAAATTGCAAAAGCCCGGAAACGCTTTGGAGAGTCGTTTGATGAACAGCAATATCGTGAAACCAACCCACGTGTTAATGGTTATATTCAACAAATAGAAGAAATAAAAAAGCGTCTGTATTCGGCTATGGACAAAGAAGACATGGAGGCAATAAAACTTCTCATAGAAGATTTGGGCATTGCCGATCCTGTTTCAGGTTCCAAAAACTGGACAAAAGTCCGCCAATTTAACCTAATGTTTTCCACCCAAATGGGTTCCACAGCCGATGGTGCTTCCCAAATTTATCTACGCCCGGAAACAGCTCAGGGGATTTTTGTAAATTATCTGAATGTACAGAAAACCGCCCGGATGAAAATCCCGTTTGGAATTGCTCAAACCGGAAAAGCTTTTCGTAATGAAATTGTGGCAAGGCAGTTTATTTTTCGTATGCGCGAATTCGAACAGATGGAAATGCAGTTTTTTGTCCGCCCCGGAACAGAGTTGGAATGGTTCAAAAACTGGAAACGGGAACGCATGAAGTGGCACACGGCAATGGGAATACCTGCCAATAGATTTCGTTTTCACGATCATGAAAAACTGGCACACTATGCCAATGCGGCTACCGATATCGAATTTGAATTCCCAATGGGTTTTAAAGAGCTGGAAGGTATTCACTCAAGAACCGATTTCGATTTAAGTGCACATGAAAAATTCTCCGGAAGAAAATTGCGTTATTTCGATTCGGAAATCAATGAAAGCTATGTACCCTACGTAGTTGAAACTTCAATTGGCCTTGACCGGATGTTTTTGGCCCTGATGAGTTATGCTTATACGGAGGAAAAACTAAAAGACGGATCGGAACGGGTGGTGATGAAATTACCACCTTTCCTGGCCCCTTTCAAAATTGCAGTTTTCCCATTGACCAAGAAAGACGGATTACCGGAAAAGGCCAGAAAAATTATGGATGGACTGAAGTCTGATTTTATGTGCTTTTACGAAGAAAAAGACACCATTGGAAAACGCTATCGTCGTCACGATGCTATTGGCACTCCTTACTGTGTTACGGTTGACCACCAAACCCTAACGGACAATACGGTTACCATCCGCGAACGCGACAGCATGAAGCAGGAAAGAATTGCAATCGACAAAATTGCCGGAATTGTTTTTGAACGGCTACGTACGAAATAGAGAAAGTCAAGCGCAATAAAAAAACGGGTCCGGCACATTACCAGACCCGTTTTTTTATTAATATTTTTAAAATCTTATTTCAATGTGAAAGTAGCATGGCCGATATTCTCATTTCCCTCAAAGAAATCAACATGATACAGTCCCGGCTTTAATTCCTGAGTTTTACGGCGATTGAAATACATACACACATCAACAGGTTGGTTATCGTATTTTACAGCTTTCATAGTTGAGAACTGAAGACGCTTTCCATTGTACATAAACGAATAACGTTCGTCGTTACTAACCATCAATATTTTCTTGTCGGGTTGAGCAATCCTGACATAAATATTTTTGATTCCCGAACTGGTAATTCTGTTTTCACCCAGTGTGAAGCAAATTTTTATTTTGCTTACTCTTCGTATTTTATCAGTTTTTCTTTCCCTACCGCTTCCTGTAACATGAACGGCCCCTACATGATAATTGTAAGTGGAAAGAATACTGGCTTGGTGTACTTGATCAGACAATTGGTGTTGCTTTTTAATCAATTGTTTGTTTTTTTGAACTTCAGCCCTGATTTCTTCTTTAACTTTCTGATTTTCCATGCTAAGGCTTTTGTTCTCCCGATAAAGCGAATCCATCTGGCGAATGTATCCCTGCGAAACACGTTGGAGACTAGCCAATTTCTTTTTAATTTTAAAATACTCCCAACGGGTGTACATTAATTTTTTAATCTCTTTAGCTTTGGTTTCTATAATGCTGTCCTTCATTGACAACGAGTCAGAAAGTTCACCATATTGAGCTTTTACCTGCTCATGAACCTTCATTAAAGAATCCAATTCAGACATTAACTCAGTCCGTTGGGCCTCTTTCTCTGCTTTCAAATTTTTAATGTTACTCTGTACGCTGAATAACCAGATTGCCAAGCCAATGATAACAATTACAAACACAACAAGTGCTGTAATCAGTCCTTTATTAGCGGCGGGTTTTGTACCCTGATTTGTGCTTTTGGTTTGATTTTCCATTTTCCTATTACATTTTTGGGCAAAGTTATAACATTCAATTAGTATATGCAACAAATATTAGCAATAAATGATTTGATATACATAGTTTTATATTCGAGCTGTTTATAATACTTTTGATTTGAACCATTTTATTTATAATTTTATGTTTTAAATAATTTTACGATGAATATCAATATTCGATCTTATTGTGAAGGGGACTACCCAATTATCATTAGCTTGTGGCAAGCTGCCGGACTGCCATATAAACCCAATGGACGCGATAATCGTCATCGGCTTGAAGCCGAAATGCAAAGAGGCAATGGCACTTTTCTTTTTGCTGTGAACAAAGACGTTGAAATCGGTGTTGTTCTTGTAACTCATGATGGAAGAAAAGGATGGATTAATCGTTTAGCTGTGATGCATGAATATCGACAAAAAGGAATCGGCAGCCGATTGGTTGAAGCAGCCGAACAATGGCTCGACGACCAGGGAATTGAAATATCTGCCTGCCTGATAGAAGATTATAATAAAACATCTTTTCTGGCATTCCAAAAAATGGGATATATACCCTTTGAAGGAATTCATTATCTGACCAAACGAAAATTTCCAGATATATAAAAAAATTGCCCCGTAGGGGGCAATTTTTAAGCAAGAGTTAGCTGTTTATAGAACTCAGTTAGCTTATGTGGGCTTTCATATTTTATCAACTTAACTTTTATCCCTTTCTCCTCACAAACCGGGCAGTACTTTAATTTAACAGGATAAACATAATCACAATGTTCGCAGTAGTAATAGTGGATTTTTACAGAATGGTGTCTTCTTTTAATAAGAACAAATAAACTGTAAAGAGGAGTTAAAACTAAACTCAGGATCAAAATCTTTAACCCTTCACTGCTGGGTTGTTCGATATCAATAACCGTAATAATGAATGCGATGACTACATAAATAGCTATACCTGTAATAAGCATTTTATCTAATATTTAAAAGACGTACGTTGTTTACAATTTTTGAGCCAAACATTATAAACATATATAAATCAACATAATATAACGCACGAACAATGGAATGCATCATGTTTGGCCTTGAACGCAATTAGAAATTCTACGAATTCGTAGACAGGTAGTAATCGAAAACGGATTTAAACGTAACGACTTTCGTTATTTTCATCTTTTTTCCTGCGCCGGATTTCGGCATTTTCCAAACTTCGTAGTTTTTGTTCATCAGTATATAGAAACCAACTTCTAATTTCTTCGGCACTACGATAGCAACCCATGCAAACCTTTTCATCATCTAAAGTACATACATGAATACAGGGGCTTTTGATTCCTGATTTCTTTTTGAGCATAATTTAGTTTTAATAATATTTTAACATGCAAAGAAAAGAATTTTGTCGGAATCAGGTCGAGCGAAACTTTCAAATCATTTCTGTGGTGTATCCATTCAATGAAAAGTCAAAAATTCCCTGCCCGAAATCGCACACTTTGTGTCGGACTGGCGTACACTTTCTGTTTTTATGAATTAGCACCATTTTTTGTATATACCTGTAACTATCCTGATAAAAATGACTTACAAAGTCTGGCACAGTTCATGATAAATCAGGAAGACAACAAAAACAGAAGGACATGATCCGACTTCAAAATATACACAAATCTTATGTCACCGGGAAAAACAGCCTCCATGTTTTGAAAGGGATTAACTTGCATATTCGGCCCGGCGAACTGGTTTCCATCATGGGTTCATCAGGTTCCGGAAAATCAACATTATTAAATATCCTTGGCGTCCTGGATGCATACGACCGGGGAGAATATTATCTGAATAACAAACTCATGGCTGACCTTAGCGAGAAAAAAGCAGCCTTTTACCGCAACCAAATGCTTGGTTTTGTTTTCCAGTCGTTCAACCTGATCCCATTTAAAAACGCCATGGAAAATGTGGCCTTGCCGCTATATTATCAGAAAGTAAGTCGGAGAAAACGTAATCGAATCGCCCTGGAATATCTGGACAAGATGGGATTGGAACCTTGGGCAGAACATTTACCCAACGAACTTTCAGGCGGACAAAAACAACGGCTGGCCATTGCACGCGCCCTTATTGCACAACCCAAAGTTATCCTGGCCGATGAGCCCACCGGTGCACTCGACTCCAAAACTTCCATGGAGGTGATGGCGCTGCTGCGAGAAATCAACAAGCAAGGCATTACCATGATTATCGTAACACACGAACAGGACATTGCCGAACAAACTGACCGCATCATTCATCTGAAAGACGGCATTATTGAAAATGACGCCAACGGTAGCGAGATGAAACAAAAAGTATTTGAAGCCATTGTTTCAGAAGAGGTTGCATTATGATTATCGACAGAGACAAATGGCAGGAAATTTTCAGTACTATCAACAAAAACAAGTTGCGTACTTTCCTCACGGGCTTTAGTGTAGCCTGGGGTATTTTTATGCTGATTATTCTGCTGGGATCGGGACAGGGGCTGCAAAACGGAGTGCAGCACCAGTTTGCTGATGATGCCACCAACAGCCTGTGGGTGTATGCCGGACAAACCACCAAAGCCTACAAAGGAACCAATGCCGGACGCCGGATTCAGTTCACCAATCGCGACTATGAACGCACCAAAAGCCTTGACAAACATATCGACCATATTTCAGGACGTTTTTATGTGGGCAGCAAACAAATCAGTTATAAAAACAATTATGGCTCCTACGATATACGTGCCGTTCATCCAGACCACAAATATCTGGAAAACACTATTATAACACAAGGACGATTCTTAAACCGTCTCGATATGGAACATTTTGGCAAAGTGATTGTGATCGGTGATATTGTTCGTAAAGACCTGTTTAAAAACGGCGAAAAAGCGTTGGGAAAATATGTAGAAGTGGGAAGTATCCCCTTTAAAATAATTGGCGTTTTTGAAGACAAAGGCGGAAACCGCGAAATGCGCAAAGTGTACATTCCGGTTTCCACAGCCCAGCGTGTTTTTAATGGCGCCGACCATCTGAATCAGGTTATGTTTACCGTGGGAAACGCCTCCCTCAATCAAACCAAAGCCATTGAAACCAAGCTACGCAAAGAATTTGCGGCCTTTCATCATTTCGACCCCGCTGACCAAAGAGCTATTCACATAAACAACGACCTTGACAATTACCAAAAAGTGATGAACCTTTTTCTGGGCATCCGTATTTTCATCTGGATTATTGGTATCGGAACCATCATTGCCGGCATTGTCGGGGTTAGCAACATCATGATGATCGTTGTAAAAGAACGCACCAAAGAAGTGGGTGTCCGTAAGGCCCTTGGCGCCACCCCGGGCTCCATTGTCGGGTTAATTTTACTCGAGTCGGTTATTATCACCAGCATGGCAGGGTATATCGGGTTGATGGCCGGTGTGGGCTTGTTGGAACTGGTAAGCAAAATAATGCCTCCGAGCGACTTTTTCAGAAACCCACAAGCCAACATCAGTATTGCAATTTTGGCCATGGTTTTACTGATAATTGCCGGCGCCGTTGCAGGATTTATCCCGGCACGGAAGGCCGCCGCCATCAAACCCATAGAAGCATTGAGAGATGAATAAAATTATGAACTACACTGACTTATCACTTAAAACGCAAAAAATAAGATGAACCTGTTTGACCTGGACAACTGGCACGAAATCTGGACAGCTTTAAAAAAGAATCCCGTCCGCACTTTTTTTACCGCTTTTGGTGTGTTTTGGGGAATTTTTATGCTGGTAGTTATGCTGGGTTCAGGCAGAGGTTTGCAAAATGCCGTGTACCAGGGGTTTGGAGATTTTGCCACCAACAGTTTTTTCATGTGGGCACAAAAGACCTCCATGCCCTATCAGGGTTTTAAACAAGGGCGCAGCTACTTTTTTAATAATGATGACATCGAAGGCATCCGACGGAATGTCACCGAGGTGAAACTTGTAGCACCCCGGTTACAGGGAGGTGGCCACAATGGAGCCAGTAATGTGGTAAGGGGAAAAGAAACCGGTGCATACAATATTTACGGCGATTATCCCGATTTCTTTAAAATCGATCCTGTTGACATTACTGCCGGTCGATTTATCAATCAACTTGACGTGAAAGACGAAAGAAAAATAGCGGTCATTGGTACTTCAGTGGTAAAAGACCTTTTCAAAGCAGACGAAAAACCCATAGGACAATACATTCGCATTCAAGGTGTCTATTTTAAGGTAGTGGGGTTGTTTAAATCAAAAAAGAAAGGCGGGCAAGCCGATCGTGATAACAACTCCATTTTTCTGCCTTTTTCGAGTATGCAACGTACATTTAATTACGGAAACAAGGTTTTTTGGTTCGCAATCACTTCGGCTGATAATGTCCCTGCATCCATAGCTGAAGAAAAAGTGTTAGCTTTAATGAAAAAACGGCATCATATCAACCCAAAAGACACACAGGCCATCGGACACTTTAATGTGGAAAAAGAATTTAAAAAAATGAATGGCTTGTTCATTGGAATCAACGGACTGGTGTGGATTGTGGGTATTGGCACTTTACTGGCCGGAATCATCGGCGTTAGTAATATCATGCTGATTATTGTTAAGGAACGCACACGCGAAATCGGTGTAAAGCGCGCCCTGGGCGCCACGCCGTTGAATATCATTTCACAAATTATACTCGAATCGGTAACGTTAACAACCCTGGCAGGTTACATTGGCTTGGTCATTGGCGTGGCCTTGCTGTCGCTCATCGATAAAATTATGGTAAACAGCGGGGCCGGTTCACAGTTTTTCCTGCATCCCGAAATCAGTTTTAAGGTGGGGATAACCGCTTTGGCCGTGTTGGTTATATCAGGCATTTTTGCCGGACTTATCCCGGCAAAACGGGCGGTAAGCATTAAACCGGTGGAGGCATTGAGAGACGAATAAATAAATTAAATACAATAGAACATGAAGACATTTTTGAAAATTTTAGTTGTTTTTGCCATTCTGGGAATATTCGGATATACCCTGTATTATCTGTGGAACAAATCGAAGGAAAAACCGGTGGTGTATAAAACCGAAATACCGGCCTATAAAAACATTATCAAAAAAACAGTAGCAACCGGTTCGGTGGTACCGCGAAAAGAAATTGAGATTAAACCCGTGGTTTCGGGCATCATCTCCGAATTATATGTGGAAGAAGGCCAGATGGTAAAAAAAGGCGACCTTATTGCCAAAATCCGCCTGATTCCGAACATGATTAATCTGAACAATGCCGTTTCACGTGTGGATCAGGCCAAAATCAACTTAGAGGATGCCAAACGCAATTACGACCGTCAATTTGAATTGCTGAAAAAAGGTGTGATTGCCAAAGCCGATTTTGATAGTTACGAAACCAAATACAACATCGCCAAAGAAGAACTTCAAACCGCAAAAGAAAACTTGCAGCTTATTAAAGAGGGACAGATTAAGAAAAAAGGAGCTCCCACTAACACGCTTGTACGGTCGACCATTTCGGGCATGGTGCTCGATATTCCTGTGGAAATCGGTAATCAGGTGATTGAGGCCAATAACTTCAATGCAGGAACCACCATTGCTACCGTAGCCGACATGAACGACATGATTTTCAAGGGTAAAATTGACGAAACCGAAGTGGGTAAAATCAAGCTGGGGATGCCACTCATCCTGACCATCGGCGCCATCGACAACACCAAATTCGATGCGGTTTTGACAAAAATAGCGCCTAAAGGAGTGGAAGAAAACGGGGCCATCCAATTTGAAATTGAAGCCGATGTAAAACTCAAAAACAATCAGTTTATCCGTTCGGGATACAGCGCCAATGCCGACATTGTGCTCGACCGTGCCGAACATGTGCTTTCTATTCCCGAGAAACTATTACATTTTGAAGGCGATTCGGTTACTTACGTGGAAGTGGAAACAGCACCCCAAAAGTTTGAGAAAAAAACCATCAAAACCGGACTTTCCGATGGTATTAACATTCAGGTTCTTTCAGGTATTAACAAAAAAGATAAAATTCAGGTGCCGATATAACATTTCATTAATATTTATTGATAAATTAGCTGGTTATGAAAAAAAATATTCAATAGTACAGAATAGTGTTTATAATTCACCCTTAAAAAATGTAAAATGAAAAAAATCAATTACTTTCTGGCCATAATCCTGCTTTTTTCAGGACTAAGCCTAAAAGCCAACGAAGGCATGTGGATTCCCATGCTTTTAAGGCAAAACTTTGCTGAAATGCAACGACTGGGCCTCAAGCTGACCCCACAACAAATTTATAGTGTAAACCACTCGAGCCTGAAAGATGCCATTGCCGGGTTGTCGAACAGCCCACACCCTCAGGGGTTTTTCTGTACCTCCGAAATTGTATCCGACAAAGGTCTTTTATTCACAAATCATCACTGTGGTTTTGATGCGGTTCAAAAACACAGTTCTGTAAAACACGATTACCTGAAAGACGGTTTCTGGGCCATGAGTTATGCGGAAGAGCTTCCCAATAAAAATATGACAGCATCAGTGCTGGTGCGCATGGCCGACGTTTCCGACAGTATCATACCCATGCTCAGCGACACGATGAACGAAAGCCAACGTTCGGCTGTAGCCGGAAAAATTATCAGCCGTCTTAAAAAAGAAAACTCGGAAAAAGGCAAATACAATGTGGTGATTAAACCCTTTTTTAATGGCAATAAATATTACATGCTGGTTTATATTGTATACAAAGATGTACGTTTGGTAGGTGCTCCCCCTTCCTCCATTGGAAAATTCGGAGGCGATACCGACAACTGGATGTGGCCACGACAAACCGGCGATTTTACCGTATTCCGTATTTACACTGCGCCTGATGGTTCCCCGGCTACTTATTCAAAAGATAATGTGCCTTTAAAACCCAAACATTTTCTTCCCATTTCGCTAAATGGCGTCAAGAAAAATGATTTTGCCATGATCTGGGGATTCCCGGGCAGCACCAACCGTTACATGACCGCACCGGAGTTGCAGTTCAGAATGGCTCATTACTTTCCGCCGTTGGTGAAGGCATTTGGTAAAAAACTTGAAGTGTGGAAAAAACACATGAATGCCAATCAGTCCGTTCGTATTAAATATGCTTCCAACTATGCTATGATTGCCAACAGCTGGAAATATTTTATTGGTCAGATGCGTGGTGTGAAAAAACAGCATGTATTAGAAAAGAAACAAGCCTTCGACGATCAATTTAATCAATGGGCTAATGCCAACCCCACCCGAAAAGCAATTTATGGCGATGTGGTAAAAGATATTGCTGATGTTTACACAAAACAAGGCAATGTAATAGAACCACTTATTTATGCCAGTGTTACCGGCCTATCGGGTGCTGAGATCATGAAATTTGCCCAAGCGTATGCTGGTTTGGAAGGCATGATGAAACAATACAAAAAAACCAAAGACAAGAATATTAAAACTAAAAAGCTGAAAAAAATTCAGCAAATGGCAAAAGGTATGCAGGAAGGTCTTGACAAAAAATATAAAGATTATGACATGGCTACCGACCGTGATGTTTTCGCAGCTATGACTAAGATGTATATGGAGAAAACACCGGCCGGCTTACATCCTGAATACCTCGATAAAATGATGAAAAAGTTTAAAAACAATTATACCGCTTTCGCTGATTATGTATTTGAAAAATCACACTTCAGCAGCATAGCCAAAGCCAAGGCATTCTTATCTGATCCCGACTTAAAAACCCTTGAAAAAGATCCTGCATTTATATTATCACAGGAGTTTATGGCCAAAATGCAACAAGCCTCCATGGCCTATCGCAACACGGGCGGCTCGCTTGAAAAAGCCAAACGTTTGTTCATGCAGGGTATCATGAAAATGCAGCCCAATAAAGTTTTCTATCCGGATGCCAACTCGACGCTGCGCTATAGTTATGGGAAAGTAGAAGGGTATGATCCACAGGATGGTGTTCACGATTATTATCAAACCCATCTGTATGGAGTTATGCAAAAGGAAGACTCGACAAATCCTGAATTTATTGTCCCCAAAAAGCTGAAAGAACTGTATGAAACCAAAGATTACGGCCCTTACGGTGAAAATGGAAAAATGGACGTATGTTTCCTTACCAATAACGACATAACAGGAGGGAATTCGGGAAGCCCGGTCATCAATGGTAAAGGTGAACTTTTAGGACTTGCTTTTGACGGTAACTGGGAAGCCATGAGTGGCGACATTGCGTATATCCCCAAGTTGCAACGTACCATCGTTGTGGATATCCGCTATGTGCTGTTTATCATTGATAAATATGCCGGTGATCACAGGTTAATTGACGAGTTGCAGCTTGACAAAGCTATGCCACAGCCTATTCGTGTGGAAGACGCAACGCAGCAGCCCGCTACAAGCTTGTAAAAAACCGTACAGCTTATCTTTAAAAAGCCATGACAATTTTGTCGTGGCTTTTTTTATTTTTGTTCATCCAAAGCGACGGATTATTCATCTGAAAATTCACGCAACAAACCACGGTATTTTGAAAATACGCGGGCACGTGAAACAAATCCAAGATATTTGCCGTCTTTAATTACCGGCAGATTGTAGTTACCCGATTCCTGAAATTTGAGGGCCACTTCTTCCATCGATTCATCCGGGCTAACGAGTGGCTCAGGCATATACATCAGTTCATCGACTTTTACTTTATCGTATAATTCTGGTTTAAAAATAATGTTGCGGATATCGTTCATAAAGATAATCCCCTGGAAATTATTTGCTTCATCTACCACGGCCACCACATTACGTTCCGATTTGGCCAATACTTTCACCAGATCCCCCAACATAGCATCATGATGAATTGTTTTGAAGTTTGTTTCTATCAAGCTATTGACTTTCATCATTTGTAACACAGCTTTGTCTTTGTGATGAGTCATTAACTCTCCCCTTTCGGCCAATCGCCGCGTATAAATGGAATGATGTTCAAAAAGGTTAATGGTCAGGTACGAAAAAAGAGCGGTAAAAATCAAAGGAGTGTAAAGTTCGTAACCACCTGTAAATTCAGCCACCAGAAAAATCCCCGTTAAGGGGGCGTGCATCACACCAGCCATCACACCAGCCATTCCCACCAAAGCCATATTCTTTTCAGGTACATTTACAAAAGGCAGGATATTAATGAGTTTAGCATAAAACATACCTGCCACGCCGCCCATAAACAACGAAGGAGCAAAAACACCTCCCACACCTCCACTGGCACCGGTTGTAGCCATAGCCACCACTTTAAAAATCATAATTAAAGCCATGAAAAGTAACAAATGCCATATTCCCGGAGATGCATTATAAAAGTTTTGGTTAACCAGGTTAGTAACATTACTATTGATAAGCTGCCGTAAAAACTCGTAACCCTCACCATAAAGCGAAGGGAAAACATATATAAGGACTCCCAGTGCAATTCCTCCCACCAATACTTTTTCGGAACGCCGTTTAATTTTCCCCATCATATTTTCAACCATAAAGGTAGTCTTGTTAAAATATAAAGAGACAAAACCGGTAAAAATTCCCAAAAGGATATAATAAGGGAGGTTGTCTACATTAAACCCCTGACTAAGCTGAATAGAAAACAAAACACGGCTACCCATTAAAAAATAGGCCATAGTGGCACCTGAAACTGCCGAAATGAGGAGAGGAATCAAACTGGCCATGGTCAGGTCAATCATCAGGATTTCAAGTGAAAATACAACCGCAGCAATAGGCGCCTTAAAAATACCGGCAAGGGCACCACTGGCACCGGCTCCCACCAGGATAATCACCGTTTTGCGATCCATGTGGAAACGCCGTCCCATATACGAACCAATGGCACCTCCCGTTAACACAATAGGAGCCTCAAACCCCATAGATCCCCCAAAAGTAATGGTGAAGATACTGGCCACCATTGACGAAAAAAGATGATGACGCCGCAGTCGGCCAAAACGTTTCGAAATAGCAAGCAACACGATGCTTACCCCGTGTCCTAAATTATCACGAATCACATAATTAGTAAACAAAACAGTAAGCGATAACCCTATCAGTGGCAAGGCGAGATAGAGATAATTACCCCTCCCAAAATCAAACCCCTGGGTAAGCCATTCGTGAGTATAAAAAGCGAGGTCTTTAAGCAATACGGCCGAAAGGCCACCCCAAACCCCAATAACCATACTCAATAAGATTACAACCGTTCTTTGTTGACGATTAGCGAGATATCCAAGAGGTTTCTTTAATATTTTATGATGCGAAAGCAAAGTTGTTTCTTTAAAAAGTGGTGCAAAAGTAAAGATTAAATGAGTGAATGTACAGCAGATTGTTCTCCAAAATAGGAAATGTGCTCATTTTTAATCTTTAGAAATAAAAAACTTATACCGCAAACGTTAAAGTAAAGCTGTTTTATACCTATTAACATAAGGCTTTGTTGTCCATCTTTCATTTCTTCTTTTTCGAGCTGAAAGGGAAATTACCTGATAAAAATCAACAAAGCCCGAAAAAGCTAATGCACTCCGGGCTTTGTTTCAAATTATTATCAAATATCAATAGGCAAACAAAGGAAAATCTGCCATCATTGTATTCACTCTTTTTTTCACAGTATTTAATACGGCTTCATCCTCAATATTACTGATCACTTCATCAATTAAAGCAACAATGGGTTCCATGTGTTCTTCTTTTAAACCCCGGGTAGTAATGGCCGGTGTACCAACACGTAAACCACTGGTTTTAAATGGCGAACGGCTATCAAAAGGAACCATGTTTTTATTTACCGTAATATCAGCTTTCACCAGCGTGTTTTCAACTACTTTTCCGGTAATTTCCGGAAATTTACTTCTCAAATCTATTAACATCGAATGATTATCTGTTCCTCCTGAAATTACATGATAACCCCTGTCTATAAAGGCTTTTGCCATGACCTGAGCATTATTTTTAACCTGTAGAATATATTCAAAATAGCTATCGGTAAGTGCTTCGCCAAAAGCAACAGCTTTGGCAGCAATTACATGCTCCAACGGCCCCCCCTGAACACCGGGGAAAATAGCCGAATTCAATACTGCCGACATCATTTTGGTTGCTCCTTTTGGTGTTTTTATTCCAAACGGGTTTTCAAAATCTTCGCCCATCAAAATCATCCCGCCACGGGGACCGCGTAACGTTTTGTGGGTAGTGGTAGTTACGATATGGCAATATTCGATGGGGTCGTTTAACAAGCCTTTGGCAATTAAGCCGGCCGGATGCGAGATATCAGCCATCAGAATAGCACCTACCTGATCGGCAATGTTGCGCATACGCTCATAATCCCAATCACGCGAATAAGCCGAAGCTCCGGCAATGATCAATTTCGGTTTTTCTTTTAAAGCCAGTTCTTCCATCTGGTCATAATCAACAGTACCGGTTTCTTCTTTTACCTTGTAAGCCACCGGACGATATAGAATTCCTGACGAATTAACATGAGAACCGTGTGACAAGTGGCCGCCATGCGACAAATCGAGTCCCATAAAAGTATCGCCTGGTTTCAAACAAGCCAGCAAAACAGCCATATTAGCCTGGGCCCCGGAGTGAGGCTGTACATTGGCATATTCGGCATTAAACAACTCACGGGCGCGATCGATAGCCAGCTGTTCCGACTGGTCAACAATTTCGCAACCTCCGTAATACCGTTTGCCTGGATAACCCTCGGCATATTTGTTAGTCATTACCGAACCCATGGCTTCAAGCACCTGATCGCTTACAAAGTTTTCAGAAGCAATAAGCTCAATGCCACGCATTTGTCGTTCTTTTTCCTGCTTAATCAGGTCGAATATTTTTTGATCTCTTTCCATCATGTTTAATTTTAAAACTGTACTGTAATTGAAGGACAAAGGTATTAAATAATAGGAAATTACATAAAGCTCAAATTTATTTAGAGTCGTTCTCAAATTAAAATGAATTTATTCACAACGTTTCAACAGGAGAAATCAACAAATGTTGATAATTAGCTGTTTAGTCGTTAATTTTTGCGCCTTTCAAGGAAAAATTTCTTTAACAAATTGCTACTCTCTTCGGCCAGTACTCCTTCCACAAATTCAGTGGAGGGATGCAACAGTGTGTCAGATACTAACCGAAAGCCTCTTTTCTCGTCGGCAGCACCAATAACCACCTTCCCGATTTGTGTCCATAAGGCCGCCCCGGCACACATTACACAAGGTTCCAGCGTAACATACAGAGTACAATCTTTCAGGAATTTACTTCCCAAAAAATGGGAGGCCGCCGTAAAAGCCTGCATTTCGGCATGTGCTGTAACATCATTTAATTTTTGTGTCATATTATGCGCCCGTGCAATAATTTGCTGTTTACATACTACTACAGCACCCACCGGCACCTCTCCTTCGTCAAAAGCTTTTTGAGCCTCTTTGAGGGCTTCTTTCATAAAATACTCATCAGAAAATACACTCAGGTTCATAGGTGTAAAATTAAGAAAGTATCCTTTAACAAAAGTTTCCCTATCTTTGATTAACGCATCAGGATAAAAAATTACAGCATGAAACACAAAACTACTTACGGACTTGCCCTGAGTGGTGGGGGTGCCAGAGGGATTGCCCACTTAGGTATTTTACAGGCGTTGGATGAAAACGAAATCAACCCGTCTGTTATCTCAGGAACAAGTATGGGTGCCCTGGTGGCGGTTGGCTACGGCCTGGGCAAAACCCCAAAAGAAATGTTAGCACTTATCGACCATGAAATAAAACCGCTTACGCTTTCCAATATCAACATGCGCCGAATGGGACTTTTTAATCTAAAAAAAGTTGAAAAAGTGTTTCATAAATGGGCACCAACAGACAATTTTAATGCGTTAAAAATTCCAACTTTTATCACCGTTACCAATTTAAATACGGGTCATTTCGAAATTAAATCGGAAGGAGAACTGGTTTCTTTTGCCATAGCCTCTGCATCCATCCCCATGTTGTTTTGCCCGGTAATTATTGATGGCATTTATTATGTGGACGGGGGACTTACAAAAAATATGGCAGCTCATATTTTGCGGGGTAAGTGTGACAAGATTATTGGCAGCCACGTGAACCACATTGCTGAGATAGAATCTTTTAAACGCATGAAAGATATCGCTGCCCGGACTTATCATCTTGCAGTATACAATACTATTCGTCAGGAACTTCAATATTGCGATTACGTAATTGATCCGCCTGATACACGCCTGTTTTCCACCCTCGACTTCAATAAAGCAGACGAAATATTTGAAGTTGGATATCGCGAAGGCCTTTTATTGGCAGAACAACTCAAAGAAGATGAAACTATGCGCGAACATTCTTTTTTTTACAGGTTACGAACTATTAGAAACCTCAAGCCAGCTTTCCTGAAAAATAGAAGTTAAAACAGGTCAAACAACGTTTTTCATCGGATAGGATTCTGTATTTTTGCCGCCATGATTATCATTGATGACACCCTGGTTTCGGAAGACCTGGGAAAGATTTATTTCTCCTGCAACTTATCCCAATGTCATGGCGATTGTTGTGTGGAAGGCGATGCCGGTGCTCCACTGGAAGAAAGTGAAATTTCGATTATTGAAGACTATCTGGATGAAATCAAACCCTACATGGCCCAAAAAGGCATCGAAGTGGTTGAAAAATATGGTGTTTTCGATTATGATGCGGAAGGCGAATATGTCACTCCATTGGTAAACGACCGCGAATGTGCTTTTGTCTATTTTGAAAATGGTATTAGCTATTGTGCCATTGAGAAAGCCTGGATAGAGGGTAAGATTAAATTTCAAAAACCAATTTCCTGCCACTTATATCCCGTCAGGCTTAACCAATTAAAAGAACATACCGCTGTAAATTACGATCAGTGGGATATTTGTAAAGTGGCTTTAATCAAAGGAAGTCAGGATAAAATTCCTTTATATCAATACCTTAAAACGCCGCTGATTAGGAAATTCGGTCAACGATGGTTTCAAAAACTTTGTGAAGCTTTTGAACAAAAGCAAGACAAATAAGTTTATGCTTTCTCTATGGGAGTAAAAATTTTAAAGCGACCCAGCCTCATTTTTTGTAAGGCATAGCTTACCGAAACACCCAGCACGCCAACACCATATTGGATGCTTCTTGAAATATTAATCGACGAAGCCTCTTCAAAATAAGCAGTTGGGCAGGTGATCTCGGCAATTTCAAATCCGGCATAGAATATCTGTGCAATCATTTGGTTATCGAACACAAAATCATCGGAACAATGATGGTAAGGTATTTTTCTTAAAACTTCAGCCGAAAAGGCGCGGTATCCGGTGTGGTATTCCGATAATTTTTGGTTCATCACCACATTCTGAAACAATGTCAAAAAGCGGTTTGCAATATATTTATACCACGGCATCCCTCCTTTTAACGCCCCTTTCCCTAAAATTCGGGAGCCGATAACCACAGGATAAACCCCGTCGGCAATTAAATAACTCATGCTACGGATAAGTTTGGGAGTATATTGATAATCGGGATGTAGCATGATGATAATATCAGCTCCCAGCGCAAGCGCCTTGTTATAACAGCTCTTTTGATTTCCGCCATAGCCGCGATTTAAATCGTGCTGAATAATATGACGAATCCCCAATCGCTGTGCCTCTTCCACTGTTTGGTCGCTACTACGGTCATCGGTCAAAATTACTTCATCAACAATATCGAAAGGAATTTCATTGTACGTTCTTTGTAGCGTTCGTTCGGCATTATATGCAGGTAAAACTACCACTATTTTCTTTCCATCAATCATATCACCTTATTTTTCTCTCATAAAAAAAACAAAACCGTTTTTAGCATAAAGCCGGCGAAAACCGGGATATTTTTTCTCAAATTCTTCCATTGAAGTGATTTTCGCGACCATGTAAACAGGCTTCTTTACCGGCCCGGTCAACAACCAGTTTTTATCCAGGCTTTCTCTATTTGCAGGGAGTGGCTTGTTGGTATAAAAATACTGTGCATAACTCTTAAATCCCCAGGTTTCCACGTAACAATCCTCATTTGCTTTTTCCTGATAAAAGGAAATAGCCGCCTGCTGGCTGTATTGCTCAATTTTTGGGACAAGAATCAGCAAGCCAAGCATCATACTGATAATCATGCTTGTCGCGATGGCTACCAGGCGCAGCATTTTATTTTTCTTCAACACGAAAAAAGAAATTAACAATGCCGAAACCATAAAAAACCCAATCAAAAATTCATACCCCGACCAGTGTACTTTTGCCTGGAGATTTGCCACGGCAAAAGGATCGTGTATCCAACCTGCGGCAATAATATGATCTTTAAACTGTACAAAAACAGAAAGCAGGATGATCAGGCCTCCGTCCAGCACAGCCATCACAGCAAAAAGCCAACGTCCCCACACCGGCAATAGAAATTCACGCTTCCAGTTTCTCCAAACATAATAAGCAGCCAAAAAAGTCATCGGATAATAACACATGGACGAATAGTGAACAATTTTTGTTTTCACGATAGTAAAAAGGATCAAAACTGTCCAGAACAGAATCATCATCCAGTGCCGTGTCATTCGCTGAAACGGGTTTTTATCAGTAAACTTCCTAAAGGCAGGCATCGCAAATACTGAAGCGGGAAAAACGCCAAACAACAAAATCACAAAGTGATAAAACAGGAATCCGCCATGACCTGCATCTTTTGTGGACAGCAACCTGAGCTGATATTGAAAAAAATCCAAAATCAAATAGGATCGTCCTTCCAAAGCCTGCAAAAAGAACCAGAAACCTCCCACCAAAATAACGCCTGAGAGATAAACTAAAATAAATTTACCATTTAAAAACAGTTTCCATTTTCTAGTATAAATCATCCAGATAAAAGCTGTCAGTCCCACAATCAACAAACCTACGGGCCCTTTTGTAAGAACAGCTGCGCCGGTAAAAAGCGATGAAATAAAAGCTAATCCCAAATGTCTTTGACTGACATACTTAATTAGATACCAGATACCCAGGAACATAAAAAGATTGAACCATGGATCGATAATCCCCGATTTAAAATAGAAAAAGGGTAAAAGCGAGCCTGCATAAAAAAGCACCCACAATTGGGCAAAACGTCTGTCGAAAGCTTTACGCCCTACATAATAAATCGTCAACAGGCTCAGGATACCGGCCAAAGCATCCGGAAAACGGGCAGCAAAAGCATTTATGCCAAAGGCTTTCATGGCCAATACCTGCATCCAGATAAAAAGTGGGGGTTTTTCCCAAAAAGGCTGGAAATTAATTTGAACAGTAAGATAATCGTGAGAAACCAACATTTCGCGTGCTGCCTCGGCAAAATTAATTTCATCCCAGTCGAAAAGAGGAACACCGCCGTTAAAAGGAATAAAAAAAAGTGAACCAAAAACAACAATAGCCAACGAAAACCACAGGTCTTCATTCGACCAAGTCTGCTTTTTGAAGGATTCTTGACTTGTCATGCGGTTGTACCGTTATTATAACCTGATAAGTTAAACGCTTGGGGATTTGGTTGCAGAAGCCATAGCTTCCAATTCTTTGTCGATATGAAACATTCCTGCTTTGTCGTGTCCCACAAGTTTAATTTTATCGAGGATGGTACTCATCAGGCTTTCTTCTTCCACCTGTTCGGTGATATACCACTGCAAGAAATTTCCAGTGGTATAATCTTTTTCATCCATTGTAAGGCCGTACAAATTATTGATAGACCCTGTGATGAACTTTTCATGTTCTAACACGCGGGCAAAAACATCCTGCAACGACTGAAATTCTGAGGTAGGTTTCTCCAACTCGAACAACTGTGACTTTCCGCCCCTTTCATTAAGGTAATGTATCATCTTCATCTGATGCATCCGTTCTTCTTCGGTATGTTTGTACAAAAATGACGAGGCACCGGGATAACCATTGGTTTCGCACCAAATGGCCATAGAAAGGTACAATCGTGAGGAGAATTCTTCTTTTTTAATTTGATCGTTAAGCGCTGATTCTATTTTTTTATTCATGATATGTATTTTTAAATCACTACAAAGTTACGGAAATCAATCATCCGAAAATAGTTTCTTCAAAAAGCAAAAAAGCACAGCTTTTGCCGTGCTTTTTTATTAACTAACTGAACCACTATCCCTTTAACGCTTCTGCGCCACTAACAATTTCAAGAATTTCATTTGTAATGGCAGCTTGGCGGGCTTTGTTGTAGGTGAGGTTCAAGTCTTTGATAAGTTCGGTGGCATTGTCGGTAGCCTTATGCATGGCCGTCATGCGCGCCCCGTGCTCGGCAGCCTGACTATCAAGCAATGCTTTATAAAGCTGTATTTTTAAGGTTTTCGGAATCAATTCTGTAAGAATTTCTTCTTTTCCGGGTTCAAAAATATAATCTGCTTTTTTGTTTTCTACTTTACCATCTGGTTGAGCTTCAGTATTCACTATGGGTAAAAATTGTTCGGTTTGCAAAAGCTGTACCGCTGCATTTTTAAACTGATTATAGATCAAGATGATCTGGTCGTAATCTCCAGCTTTATATTCCTCCATTAATTTTTCAGCCAGTGGTGTAACCGATTCAAAATCAAGATGATTAAAAATATCGGTTTCTATTTTACCAATGGGATATTCTCTGGTTTTGAGCAAATCAGCTCCTTTTTTACCGATACAAAACAAATCGGCCCGGTTGCTTTTATATTGTGATGCCAAATCGGTATCCATCAATTCAATGACACGCTTAACCACATTGATATTGAAACCACCGCACAACCCACGGTTAGACGTAATGGCAACAACCAACACTTTGTTAACTTCCCTGGAAGTGGTAAAAACATTTTCGGCTGAAGCCTCCAGGCTGCTTCCAACATCTTGCATAATTTCCTGCAACTTAGCTGCATAAGGACGCATAGTAAGGATGGCATTTTGTGCTCTACGCAAACGGGCAGCGGCCACCATTTTCATGGCACTGGTAATTTGCTTTGTCGATTTAACGGAAGCAATGCGAGTCCGAATTTCTTTTAAGTTTGCCATAGTTCTTGTTTCGGTTTATGAATGGCTACTTTTTATACTGGACAACTATTTCGGCAGCAGCCTTTTTCATGGTTTCAATACCGTTGTCAGAAAGTTTACCCTGTTTCAACTCGTCAAGTACTTTTTTATGTTTGCTTTCCATTAAGTTCAGGAAACTTTCCTGAAAATCACGAATACTGGTTTCGGGAACTTCTCGTAACAGATTGTACGTTCCACAGAAAATAATTGCCACCTGTTTTTCCACCGGCATTGGCGAATATTGCGGTTGTTTTAAAATTTCCACATTCCTACGGCCTTTCTCCAATACAGCCATGGTAGCGGCATCTAGGTCAGAGCCAAATTTGGAAAAAGCTTCCAGTTCGCGGAATTGTGCCTGGTCTAATTTCAACGTACCGGCCACTTTTTTCATAGATTTAATCTGAGCCGATCCACCCACACGCGAAACGGAAATCCCTACGTTAATAGCCGGACGGATACCGGAATTAAACAGGTTGGTTTCCAGAAATATCTGACCATCAGTAATTGAAATCACATTGGTTGGAATATAAGCCGAGACATCACCTGCCTGAGTTTCAATTATAGGCAAAGCCGTTAACGAACCTCCTCCTTTTACCTTGTCTTTGATACTTTCAGGGATATTGTTCATGTTTCTTGCAATCTCATCCGAGTCGATAATCTTAGCAGCACGCTCGAGCAAACGGGAATGCAGATAAAATACATCACCGGGATAAGCTTCACGTCCCGGTGGGCGTCTCAGCAGCAAGGAAACTTCGCGATAAGCAACCGCCTGTTTTGACAAGTCGTCGTATATGATCAGTGCCGGTCGGCCCGTATCGCGAAAATACTCACCGATGGCTGCGCCTGCATACGGGGCATAAAATTGCATGGCAGCCGGATCAGAGGCCGTTGCCGAAACAATAACAGTATAATCCATTGCACCATGTTGTTCCAAAGTTTTTTGAATCTGTGCTACCGTAGAACCTTTTTGACCTGAGGCAACATATATACAATAAACAGGCTCTCCCTTATCGTAAAATTCTTTTTGATTGATAATAGTATCAACGGCAATAGCCGTTTTGCCGGTTTGCCGGTCGCCAATAATTAATTCACGCTGTCCGCGCCCGATAGGGATCATAGCATCAACAGCTTTAATACCGGTTTGTAAAGGTTCGTTAACCGGTTGACGGTAAATAACGCCGGGGGCCTTACGCTCCAAAGGCATTTCATACAAATCACCTTCGATGGCACCTTTCCCGTCAATTGGTTCTCCCAAAGTATTAATTACGCGTCCCAGCACACCTTCACCCACCTGCACGGACGAAATACGTCCGGTACGTTTTACTTTATCGCCTTCGTTAATATCTTCTGCATCACCCAATAACACGACCCCCACATTGTCTTCTTCAAGATTAAGTACAATACCCATGAGGCCGTTTTTTTCAAATTCGACCAATTCGCCCTGTTCGGCGTTTGACAATCCGTAAACACGGGCAATGCCATCGCCGATCATAAGTACAGAACCGATTTCTTCCAGTGTAGCTTCCGATTCAAAGCCCGCTAGTTCTTGTCGCAGTATAGCTGATACTTCAGCCGGTTTGATATCTGCCATAATCTTTTGTTTTATCTCAGATTAAAATTGTTTTACATATAAATTCTCAGCAAAATTCTTGCGTAGTTTCCGCAGCTGATTTTCAATAGAAGCATCAACCTGATAGTCTTCCATCCGCAAAACGAAACCGCCAATAATTTCCTCATTCACCACCTCCTTCAACTCAACATCCTTATCTGTCATCGTATGGAGGCTGGCAATGATAGATTTGCGAATTGCTGCATCAGCAGGGACAGCCGTAGTTAGCTCGGCCCGCATCCTGTTTTTATATTCCATAAAAATATCCTCGAAAGCCAGGCCTATTCCCTGTATGAATTGCTCGCGTCCTTTGCGTGTAATCAGGTTTAAAAAACGCAGGCTTAGTTCATGAACATGAGGGCCAAACAACGCTTTAATCACCTTTATTTTTTTAGAGCCGTCCAACACGGGATTTGCCATCAGTTTACGCAATTCACGATTTTCGTCCAATACGGTAACAATCAGCTTCATATCCTGTGCCACCCGTTCAACGGTTTTGGTTTCCAACGCCAAATCGAAAACCGCTTGTGCATATCGCTTTGCTAACAAATTAACTCTCATGGTACAACAGATTAGTTTAAACTGGTTTCCTTCAGCAGTTTATTTATGTATTCTTTCTGCCTTTTTTTATCCTTTAGTTCTTCCCTCAGGATTTTTTCAGCGATTTCGATGGAATACTCAGCTACCGTATTTTTTATTTCAAGGAGAGCGGTTTTTTTCTCATTTTTAATTCTCTCCTGCGCACTCTCAACAATAGCAGAGGCCTCGGATTCGGCTTTTTCTTTGGCTTCGCCGACTATTTTGTCTTTTATTTTTCTGGCTTCAGCAAGAATGGCATTCCGTTCTTCCCTGGCTTCGGCCATTAATTTTTCATTATCGAGTTGCAATTGTTTCATCTGCTCTTGTGCTTCTTTTGCGGCATCAAGTGATTCCTGAATACTCTGCTCACGTTCTTTCAAGCCCTTTAAGACAGAAGGCCAGGCATATTTCCCAAGGATAAATATCACAACCAAAAAGATGATTGTCATCCAAAAAATAACACCCAAACCGGGATTGAGTAACTGCATATTATTTGTTTTTAAAGTTCTTACTAATGATTAAGAATTTGAAACAATCCGGCCAACCGCCGGATTGTTTCAAAAAATTTTCGCTTGTTTTTTTATACAAAAAGGATAAGAAAACAAACAATAATAGCAAAGAAGGCAACCCCTTCAATAAGTGCAGCCGAGATAATCATATTGGAACGAATATCGCCCACAGCCTCAGGCTGACGTGCAATGGCTTCCACCGCACCACGACCAATCTGTCCAATACCAATACCGGCACCAATCGCAGCAATACCGGCGCCTATACCGGCGCCCATTTTTGCATACGGAGCCAAATCGGCTACAGCTTGAAGTAAAATAGCTAATAAATGCATAATTGTTATTATTTAGTGATTAATAAAAAGTTTCTTTTTTTAATGATGTTCCGGCACCTCAATTGCCATTCCAAAATATAAAGCCGTGAGCAACACAAACACATAAGCCTGGATAAATGCTACTAAAATTTCAATAAAATCCAGGAAAACTGAAAAACCAATTGAGACTACCGAAACCCCATAACCCAGCCCCATACTTATTTTTCCAAAAATAAAAATCAAAGCCACAAATCCCATGATAACGGTATGCCCTGAAATCATGTTGGCAAACAAACGAATCATCAGTACGATAGGCTTAGTAAAAATTCCGACAACTTCAACAAGTGGCAACAATGGAAACGGAAGCTTAAGCCACCAAGGCACGCCCGGGGTATTAAAAATATCTTTCCAGTAATGCTTGTTCCCAATAAAAGTAGTAATTACAAATGTAAAAGCAGCCATAACACCTGTTATCGCAATATTTCCGTTTACACTCACACCCCATGGAAAAAACGGTATTATTCCCAACAAGTTATTAAAAAAGATGAAGAAGAACAGCGTAAGCAAATAAGGTGTATAACGTTCATAATTTTTTTCACCAATTGATGAAAGGGCAATTTCATCGCGTACAAAAATAATCAAAGGCTCAAATGCCGATTGCAGACCTTTTGGCGCCATTCCTTTTCGGCGGCGATACGATTTGGCCACCGAAAGCAAAAGAATGACCACGAGCAACGAGTTTACCATCAAAGCGGCAATAGTCCGTGTAATGGAAATATCAAGCTGGGGCCTCACCAGGTTTCCGGCTTTGTCGATTCGCACAATTTTGCCTTGATTTATGCCTTTTTCAGCAATGGTATACCCCTTGTATACCGTATGATGATGAAACTCAGAAGACCAAAAAGTTACCCAATGTCCCTGGTCATACAAAATGACGGGCAAAGGGACGGTAACATGATGCTTTCCCATACTGAGGATATGCCAATCGTAAGCGTCAGTAATATGTTCAATAATAAGCTTACCTATTTCCAGCTTTTTACCTTCCGGATTAACTTTCTTTATTTCTGAGTTATTATGTGTTTCCAGGCCTTCAGCACGAACATTTTGTCCGTAACCAAAACCGAAAAGTATAATCAAAAAAATTATAACAAACTGATTTACACCTTTTTTATTCCTCATCTAGCGAAATGAATGTATGTTTTTATAATGTTTGCAATTTTACAAAGAAAAGCTGAAACAGGAAAAAGTTTTTTTGAATTAATTTAAATAGCCTCCTTGTTATTATTTATTTACCTGATCTTATTACACATACCTATTACACGATGAAAAAAAGAAAAGATTTTATCATGTACAATCGTAATCTTTTGTATATTCACACACAGATAAATAATTAAAACCTAAGCGTCATGAAAAATCATTTTACTGTACTTTCGGGCTTATTGTTTCTCTTGTTGATCAGTTCATGCGAGCAAAAAGCCCACCAAACTATTAATTTGAAAGCCGAAAGTAAGGCCGTAGAAAATGTGCTGGAAAAATATGTTATTGCCAACGAACAAAAAGATTTTTCCATAATTGAACAAATCTGGGCCCCTGATAGTGATATTCTTCTTTTTGGGACCGACACAGATGAAAAATTGATGGGTTGGAAGAATATCCAGGCAGCGATTAAGACCCAATTTTCCAGCATTAGCGACACTTACATTTCTGTTTCTGACCAGCACATCAAAATAAACAACACAGGTAATACAGCCTGGTTTGCTGAAATTATGAATTACAATTTTGTTTACCAGGGTCAGGCAAGAAGTTATGAAGGCATCCGTTTTACCGGGGTTATGGAAAAAAGACCTGACGGTTGGAAAATTGTTCAGGCACATCTGTCACTTCCTGCCCATGTCGGTATTAAACCTATTGTAAAACAGAAATAATCGGCAAAAAACCAGCCGTTCCACAAATAAATCGTTACGTTTCAAGATTCCTATTTGGAACCCAGCGGATTTGCAGTAACTGTAGCATCAATGGCCAAAGTCATGGTGAAACTGACTCCATCTTTATCAGTTTCTCCGCTTAAAGTAACCGTAAAAGGCTCAAGAGATCCCAGGATGGCATTCACCTTATCCCACTGCCCGTTGCTGTTATCAAAAGTGATGTGAGTTCCATTTGTGATACTCAGATTACTAAATTGCCAGCTTGCTGTTTGATTACCAGATGTAATACTCAGTTCAGCACTCACTAAAGTCATAGCTTTAGATACATTTTTAAAAGTTCCTGTGGCCGAACTGATATCGAAGCCTTTAATAAGCTTCCCATATTTAGCTACTTCCGCATTATCTTTCGGATTAATGGTAGCGGAACCCTGAAAAGTAGATGCTACATTCCCGACAGAGCCCGGAACCGGGACACTCAGATTCATATCCACAGTATAATGTGTATTAAAATGAACATCTAACAACGATTTGATTTTTTCGCAACCACTAAAGGTCAGACCAATGAGCATAACACTGGCAAGGATAAGTTTTAATTTCATAACAAATCTGTTTAAGGGGTAAGTATAATGAGGGCAAATATATGTATAATATTTCATATAAAGTAAAGTCATGTTAATTCTTTTTTAAACATCAAGCTGCAAACGTTATAAACCTGTATAGAACCCTTTCTTTTAAACTACTTCTATAAGTTTCGTCAATAAGTTAAATGTTTTTGTTTGGTAGTTCAAAGTAAAATGACGAATTTTACCAACTGAAATTTGAGCATATAAATCTTAAATAAACCATTAATATTCAAGGAGGTTTTAAAATGTTAAACAACAAAATAAGCGGCATTCGTGCCATGGAAATCCTCGATTCACGAGGTAACCCCACAGTAAGGGTCTATGTTGAACTCAGCGACGGAACCGAAGCAGTAGCATCAGTTCCTTCAGGAGCCAGCACCGGCGAAAATGAAGCCATCGAATTACGCGATGGTGACAAAAAACGTTATGGTGGCAAAGGTGTTTTAAAAGCCGTTGAGAATGTAAATAAAGTGATTGCCCCCGCCCTTTTGGGAATGCATGCCCATCAACAAGGGCTGATCGACCGTAAAATGATTGAACTGGACGGCACTGAAAACAAATCGAAACTTGGTGCTAATGCCATTCTGGGGGTTTCGATGGCAGTAGCACGTGCAGCAGCAGCATCTGCCAATGTCCCTTTGTATCAGTACCTCGGTGGTGCAGGCGCACGTCGTATTCCGGTTCCCTGTATGAACATCCTTAATGGTGGGGCGCATGCTGATAATAGCGTTGACATTCAGGAATTTATGGCTGTCCCCATTGGAGCACCCAATTTTCGTGAAGGCCTGCGTTACGTGGCCGAAACTTTTCACGTATTAAAAGGTATTTTGAAAGATCGTGGTATGTCAACAGGAGTGGGCGACGAAGGTGGTTTTGCCCCCAACCTGGCCAGTAACGAAGACGTTATTGAGACCATTATCGAAGCCATCAAAAAAGCAGGGTACAAACCCGGTGTTGACATTGCCATTGCTTTGGACACTGCTGCCAGCTCTTTATTGCAAGATAATTCTAAAGACCAGTATGACCTCAAATGGTCAGGTGGTGGAAAAATGGACAGCGAAGGAGTAATTAAAATGGCTGAAGAATGGGTGTCAAAATACCCAATTGTTCTTTGGGAAGATCCTTTAGCAGAAGATGACTGGAATGGTTTCAACGAAATCACCCGGCGCCTTGGTGATAAAATCGAAATTGTAGGTGATGATCTATTTGTCACCAACACCAAATACATTGCCCGTGGTATTAAAGAAGGTTCAGCCAATTCAGCATTGATTAAACTGAATCAGATTGGTACAGTTTCAGAAACCATCGAGGCTGTGCGCATGTGCCGCGATGCCGGCTGGCGTTATTTCATCTCCCACCGATCGGGTGAAACTTCAGATACATTCCTGGCCGACTTTGCCGTTGCCATGGATGGCGGTCATTTGAAAACCGGTTCCGCAAGTCGTAGCGAACGCTTGGCCAAATACAATCGTTTGCTTGAAATTGAACAAGAGCTGGGTGACTCGGCACTTTATTACTGGAAATAAATTTCAAATTCACACTAAAAAGCACGCCAAATGGTGTGCTTTTTTTATGGATGCTTTACTCAGTCTTTTTTATCTTCAATTTCTCTTCTTGCTTTATTGAAACAATACCGGCAAAGGGGTTCATACGCATCTGTTTCTCCTAACACAACAAGTTTATCATCTTTCACGGTTCGATGCGAATAGTTGGCCAGGTTTCCACAACGAATACAAATGGCATGTACCTTTGTTACATACTCGGCAACGGCCATTAATTTAGGTATTGGGCCAAACGGGTTCCCAAGATAATCCATATCCAAACCGGCAACAACCACCCGTTTTCCGTCGTTGGCCAATTCGTTGCAAACCGAAACCAATTCATCACCGAAAAATTGGGCTTCATCAATACCAACCACCTCAAAATCTTCAGCATAAAAAAGAATTTGTGATGCGTTTTGTACCGGGATTGAAGATACCGTCTTATCATCATGCGATACAACATCGGTTTCGTCATAGCGCGTATCTATCTCTGGCTTAAATATTTCAACTTTTTGCTTGGCAATACGTGCACGATTAAGTCGCCTAATAAGTTCTTCGGTTTTACCTGAAAACATTGACCCGCAAACCACCTCTATCCAACCCGTTCGTTCCGAATTGTTTCTATCTTTTTCGAGAAACATGAATAAAATGTTATTTTTCTTCCTACCTTTGAAAGGACAAAGTTAACCAAATTTGAATAATTTTTGCCGTTGGCGAAAATCAATTTTTCACCAATTGCAGTCAACTTTTCTATTAAAGTAAATTTGAAAAAACACAGCTATGAATCAATTTGAAAACATACGTTCCATTAAAGATTTTATACGTGATTTGCAGAATATGCTATCGCAAACGGAAGGTGAAGCAGGCCTTTCGGCGATAGAACTCGATCTGATAAAACAAAAAACCAGAGAATTCTATGACAGACTACTCCGTATGAAATTTATCGAAAAAAAAGAAATCGTAAATAACCGGAAAAATGTGGCCGATGAGAAAACCGTTCCACAACAAGCAAAAGCAGAAATAGCCCCTGTACCGGAATCAGTAAAACTACCACAACCTGAGGAAAAAATTACACCTCAGAAACCCGAAGAGAATCAACAAGCTACAGAAGATACTCATGAGATTAAACCTTCCGTTTCCATGGAAGAAGGGCCGTCGAATCCACCACCTTCGTCACAAAAAACACAAAAATCAAATGTGGCATCTGCTTTTGATTTATTTTCGGAACCAACGAGTGAAAGTCTTGGCGAAAGCCTGGCCAAAACCGAACAACCGGCTGTAGCCGAAAAACTACAAAAAACTCAGATAGCTGATTTACGTGAAGCTATCGGCATCAATGACAAATTTGTATTTATCAACCAACTTTTTCGTGGCGACATGAGCCGTTACAATAAAACCCTGGATGAGCTAAACAGCCTTTCAAGCCTGAAAGGGGCACAAACTTTTCTGATGGAATTAAGCGTTCAATACCAGTGGCACGAAGAAAGTCCCGCATTTATCAAACTCAACGAAGTTATTGAACGTAAATTCACCTAAAATTATCAAGTATGTCGAAACTCTACCTCGTTCCCACTCCCATAGGCAATCTTGAGGATATCAGCCTTAGGGCCCTGCGTCTGTTGAAGGAAGTCGATTTAATTCTATCAGAAGACACGCGCACTACGGGTAATTTACTCAAACATTATGAAATTGAAAATCGCCTGCAGGCTTATCATATCCACAACGAACACAAGGTTTTAGAAAGTATTATCAGCCGGCTATCCGGAGGAGAAACCATGGCACTGGTAAGTGATGCCGGAACCCCTTCTATTTCCGATCCCGGATTTTTGTTGGTTCGCGAATGCGTGAAAAACAATATCGAGGTGGAATGCCTGCCGGGAGCTACGGCATTTGTACCCGCCCTGGTAAATTCGGGGTTTCCTTCTGACCGCTTTTTCTTCGAAGGGTTTCTCCCTCATAAAAAAGGCAGGCAAACCCGCCTGAAAAAATTAGCCGGGCTTCCATATACACTGATAATTTATGAATCGCCACATCGTTTGGTAAAATCACTGGAGCAGTTTATTAAATTTTTCGGGGCCAACCGTCCGGTTTCCGTATCACGTGAGCTCACAAAAATCCATGAAGAAACCATTCGGGGAAAGCTTACTGAAATACTGTCCTATTTTAAAGGGAAACCTGTCAAAGGCGAAATTGTAATTGTAATAGGCCCCCCGGAAGAAAAGAAAAAATGAAATTAATAAAAAGTTGTATATCAATAAATTAAAAAAATATAAACACATGAAACTAACACCCATTGAAACAGGAAATTTAAAATTAGACGGTGGCGCTATGTTCGGCGTAGTTCCCAAAGTGTTGTGGCAAAAGGTATATCCGGCCGATGAAAATAACCTGGCCAATTGGGCCATGCGTTGCCTTTTGGTAGAAACCAACGACCGGAAGATATTGATTGATAACGGAATTGGTAACAAACAAGATGATAAATTCCTGAGTCATTATTACCTTAACGGCGATGACACGCTTGAAGGTTCATTGCAAAAAGCGGGTTTAAAGCCTGATGACATAACCGATATGATACTGACACACATGCATTTCGATCATTGTGGCGGAAGTGTTCGGTGGAATACTAATAAAACAGGTTTTGAATTAGCTTTTCCGAATGCCACTTATTGGACCAGCAAAAAACAATACATGTGGGCAACCCAACCCAACCGGCGTGAAAAAGCTTCATTTTTAAAAGAAAACATCCTGCCGATTGAAGAAAGCGGACATTTAAAACTTATAGAAGATGAAGGCGAATACATTCCGGGCATCAGCTTTAAAATGTACCACGGGCACACCGACGGACAAGTCATCCCACACATACGGGTCAACGGAAAAACCGTTGTTTTTATGGCCGATCTAATGCCATCGACAGCTCACGTTCCCATGCCTTGGATTATGGCTTATGACACCCGGCCGTTGCAAACTTTAAAAGACCGTGAACGCTTTTATAAAGAGGCCATTGAACAAAACTACATCTTATTTTTTGAACACGATTTATACCATGAAGCCTGTACACTGCACGACACGCCCAAAGGAATCAGGGTAAACAAAACGGGCAAACTGACTGACTTTTTGGTTTAATAACCTCAGCTCATTCTAAGATTTACAACACAGAAAGTAAATGCTTAACGCAGGTATTCGGCATCAATTTTGTAATGATCGTATTTTTCAAGATGATTCACGCGGATTACTTTTGCCAAATCATTCAAATATTCATTGCCCCGCTCCGAATAAGCGCTTAAATAAGGAATCAACCGGAACGGATTTTGAGTTTTGAGTTTTGCTGCGCTGAATCGGGCAAAAGGCCTCCGGGTAGCCAACATGGTGTAATATGCATCAATGGCCGCTTCCAGGTCGTCAAACTTTCTTAAATATATTTTTTGCCCATTGCGGTGTGAAGAGGCTGCAATACGTTGATGCTTTTTGTCGAACGACCAGATTCCAAAAGGATTATTGGCTTTTAGAAAAAAACGCGAGCTACCCCAGCCACTTTCAATAGCAGCCTGACCCAACACAATACTTACCGGCAAAACATGCAGACGGTTAAGCAATTGAGCAGGTTTTGCCGTCTTGTACTTTAATTCCAGACTATCCAAAAAAAGTTTTTCTCCTTGGCTAAGTTCTTTTTTCGTCAACAATAGTTTCACCCGTTTTCTGGTAATTTCCATTTTTGTTTTAGCCACTAACACAGCCGGAAGAAGCATTTGAAAAAACTTTTCTTTTTTTTCAGGCACCGGCAAAGCATGCAACGACACAACGCTGGTATAAACATAAGGTTTGACAACCGAATCGTGAACAGGCACAATGTCTTTTGGAGAAAGTAATGGTTTTTTTATCACCTCCACCGATTCCATATGATTGCCAAAACTACAAGAAGAGACAAAATAGACTAAAATCAATAAAAGGATGTATGAAAAATATAATCGAACACCAGATTTCATAAAATTAATTTGATTTGATAAAAACCGACAGAAATTAATGTTTTACACACTAACATGTCAACACTAAAAGAGGAAAATAAAATTATTGACGTCCTGTCATTTCTTTGGGAATTCTACCTTGATTTACTGTTTTTGAACGGAGGCGACGGCCTACAATTTTTTCAACAATCTTGCCCACCCGCAAAATACGATCGATATCCAGATTGGTTTCGATACCCATTTCGTCCATCATTACCACCATATCTTCGGTACTCACCAAACCCACATCGTTTGGGTCGTTGTAATAGTAGGCACCAGTTCCGGCCACAGGTACACCATCCACAAAATTAGCCGGTTGACCACCAATGCCCCCGAGTGTCGATTCAAAGTTTGTCATCCCGGCCTGTAGTGCTGCCAAAACATTGGCCAGCCCCCAGCCACGGGTCGTGTGAAAATGTGCAATTTGTTTGTGCGGATTGTCCACACTATCCAGCAACATCGAGAAATATTTATACACTCTGTCAGGAGAAGCTGAACCGTCATGGTCGGCATGCTCCACATCGTTAGCACCAATATCAAACCAGCGTTTGGTAAAGGTTATAGCATCTTCTAACCTGGTAGGCCCTTCAATGGGACAACCCCAAATAGTACTAACAGTTCCGTTTATTTTTATGCCTGCATCTTTAGCTTTTGGAATCCACTCCTCGGCCATTTTCCAATATTCAGCTTGAGTAAGTCCTGAATTTTTCAGCTGATGCGATTCACTTGTAGAAACCATAAGCAAGATACGATCAGGTCCATAGCCCTCTTTTTTGGCTTCAATAGCCCTTTCAATAGCCCTTTCGCGAATAGTAACCGCAGTTAGCATCACATCATCCAACTTGCCGGCAACCCGCTTGCTTTGTCTAATCTTTTTAAAAAGTTCTTCTGCATCTTTAAACTGGGGCATCCCTACAGGATTACCAAAATTAGTTACTTCAAGATGTTTGAAACCACTTAAAATCATTTGCTCCAGAACCCACACCTTAGCATCGGTAGGAATAAATTTCTCTTCGTGTTGAAACCCGTCCCTCACAGTAATGTCTCCAATGACTACTTTTTTAGGATATTGCATAGTTTTTATTGAATTCAAATTTGAGTAAAGAAACTGTAATTATTTTTCGCAAAAATAGGCATTAATCCAATAAGATAGTGGGGTTTGTACCGTCAAGCGTATTCTTTAACACTTTTTAGCTTTTATGACACCCGGCATATTTCTACAAATGAAGATGCTTTTTATTTATTTTTCCTTAAACTTGCATTTTGTTTGACTCCGGTAAAAAAATAGAATTTATTCACATAAAATCACAACTTTGTACCAATTAAAAACTAAAATAGACACGGATTCGGAAGAATTTAAAAGTAACCGCAAGGCGTTTTTAAAATTACTGAACGCGTATAAAAACATATTGAAAGAAACCAGCCGTGGCGGATCCGAAAAATCGATACAACGGCATAAAGAAAGAGGAAAATTATTGGCCCGCGAGCGAATAAATTTACTTCTCGACCCCAACACCCCTTTTATGGAATTATCGCCATTAGCAGCTTATAATCAATATAATAACGAATTTCCATCGGCAGGAATTGTAACGGGCGTGGGCGTAGTACAAGGCCGCGAAACAGTTATCATTGCTAATGACGCTACCGTGAAAGGCGGCACTTATATGCGCTTTACCATTAAAAAGCATTTGCGTGCGCAGCAAATTGCCATGGAAAACCATCTACCTTGTGTATACATGGTTGATTCTGGCGGGGCTTTTTTACCCGAACAGGACACGGTTTTTCCGGATGCCAATCATTTTGGCCGTTTCTTTTATAACCAGGCACGCATGTCGGCCATGGGCATTCCTCAAATCTCCATTGTGATGGGATCGTGCACAGCGGGTGGGGCTTATGTACCTGCCATGAGTGACGAAACCATAATTGTAAAAGAACAAGGTACTATTTTCCTTGGGGGCCCTCCTTTGGTAAAGGCTGCTACAGGTGAGGAAGTTACGGCTGAAGAACTGGGCGGCGCAGAGGTTCACACGGCTATTTCGGGTGTAGCCGACCATTTTGCCGAAAATGACACCCATGCTATTCAAATTTGTAGGAATATTTTTGAAAACCTTGAATTTAAAGAAAAACAACAACTGGATATTATCACGCCCGAAGAACCGATTTATGACCCGGAAGAATTATATGGCATAGCGCCTGTTGACCTGCGAAAGATGATTGATCCCCGCGAAATTATCATGCGGATGGTAGATGGAAGCAGGTTTCAGGAATTCAAAGCAAAATATGCGCCTACCGTTGTAACCGGATTTGCACACATCATGGGATTTCCGGTGGGAATAATTGCCAACTTCGGAGTGCTTTTTTCGGAATCCTCCCTTAAAGTTACCCATTTTATTGAACTTTGCACAGCAAGAAAAATTCCTTTGGTCTTTTTACAAAATATTACCGGTTTTATTGTGGGTAAAGAGTTTGAGCGAAAAGGCATAGCCAAAGATGGTGCGAAGATGGTTCATGCGGTAGCCAATACCAATGTGCCAAAATTCACTGTCATTTTCGGGGGGTCTTTTGGCGCCGGAAATTACGGCATGGCGGGCAGGGCTTACGACCCACGTTTACTATTCATGTGGCCCAATGCGAAGATATCTGTTATGGGCGGCGAACAGGCTGCCACCGTACTGGTTACTGTAAAACAAGACCAGTACCGGGCCCGGGGCAAAGAGATGCCTGCCGACGAAATTGAAAAGTTACGTAAGCCCATTTTAGAAAAGTATGAAAAAGAAGGGGCTGCCCTTTACAGTACGTCACGCCTGTGGGACGACGGCATTATTGATCCGGTGGACACACGTAAAATGCTGGCCATGGGAATTGCCATGTCGCTTAACAAAAAATATCCCGAACAAAAATATGGTGTGTTCAGGATGTAAAACAGAAAAATATGGGACTAATTATATTTTCGGCATTCCTGTAAAATTGTACATCAATTTGATTTTTGACCATGAAGAATTATCAATCCATTATTATTGAAGAGCAAGCCGGAATCATTACAATCAAACTCAACCGCCCGGAACGACACAATGCCATGAACGAAGAAATGATTGCTGAATTAACAGCGGTTTTTCAGCAATTTATCCAAAAAGAAAATTGGCCACGGGCAGTAGTCCTGCGTGGAAACGGGAAATCATTTTGTGCCGGTGCCGATTTAAATTACATGAAAAGTATTGCCGGTTTCGGATTTGATGAAAACAAAAAAGACGGATTGAGACTGGCTGCCTTGTTCCGTTCTGTGTACGATTGCCCTGTCCCAACCCTCGCTGTTGTTCATGGCTCGGTATTCGGAGGGGGAAACGGACTTCTCGCAGCTTGCGATATCGTAATTGCAGACGAAAACACCCGCTTTGCTTTTAGCGAAGTAAAACTTGGTATTGCCCCGGCCACCATTGCCCCTTTTGTGATAAAACGTATCGGTGAATTTGGCGCCAAAGAGCTAATGCTTACCGGAAAACGCTTCGATGCCAACGAGGCCGCCCATTGGCATCTGATTAACCATTCGGTACCTGCCGAAAAACTGGAAGAAAAATTACAACAGATTCTCGGTGAGATACTTTCGTCAGCACCGAAAGCTGTTGCTGAAACAAAAAAACTGATTCAAAATATTATCAGCAATAATAATCTAAATGAGCATATTGACTTTACAGCCAACCTGATTGCCCGTCTGCGCGCCTCTGAAGAAGGCCAGGAGGGCATGGCTGCGTTTTTGGAAAAAAGAAAAGCCAAATGGAATGAAGAATAAACACATCGTATTTTTCCCCCTAATGCCGCAAGAAGGTGATAACGCCGGCCATGACCAAACACACAATGAAAACTCCCTATCTTTGTAAAAAATTGAAACCGTAAACCTACATGAATCTTTTTAATAAAATACTCATTGCCAACCGGGGAGAGATTGCCGTCAGAATTATAAAATCGGCTCAGAAATTAGGAATACAAACGGTGGCCGTGTATGCAGAAATCGACTGTGATTCATTACACGTTGACATGGCAGATGAGGCCTACTGTTTAGGCAAAGGGGAGTTAAGCGATACGTATTTGAACGTGGACAACATTGTAAAAGCTGCAATGGAAACAGGATGTGACGCCCTGCATCCCGGTTATGGTTTTTTAGCTGAAAGCCCGCTGTTGATTGAGGCCTGTGAAAAAGCAGGAATCACTTTCATTGGACCAAACGTTAAGGCCATTCAGTTAATGGGGAACAAAATTGAAGCCCGTTCTTTGGTTGATAAATTGAGAATTCCTATAACAAAAGGTATTACCGGAACAGCTGGCGCCCTGCTGAGAAACGCACACCAAATTCCATTTCCTTTGCTTGTGAAAGCTGCTGCAGGTGGCGGCGGCAAAGGTATGCGCATTGTTCATGAAAATGATAACCTGCGAGAAATTTTAGAAGCCACCGCCCGTGAAGCCAAAAATTATTTCGGCGACGGAACAATTTACATCGAACAATACATCCAAGAGCCACGTCATATTGAGTTCCAGATTCTTGGAGATAATTTCGGAAATGTGATTCATCTCTTCGAGAGGGAATGCAGCATCCAGAGACGTTATCAAAAAATTATCGAAGAATCGCCTTCTCCCACACTTACCCCTGAAATCCGTGAAAAAATGGCCCGTTCGGCAGTGAAAATTGCCAAAGCGGTGGATTACAACAGCGCGGGAACCATTGAATTTTTGGTGGACAACAAACTAAATTATTATTTCCTGGAGATGAACACCCGCATTCAGGTGGAACATCCCGTTACCGAGATGGTAACCGGTACCGACCTGGTGGAGGAACAAATTCTAATAGCAGCCGGAAACCCATTGCAGATTCAACAAAATCAAATAAAACAAAACGGCCATGCCATCGAATGCCGGATTTACGCTGAAGACCCGGCAAATGAATTCAGGCCTTCTCCGGGGAAAATAACACTTTACAGGCAACCTGACAATTCAAATGCCCGTGTTGACTCCAGCATTGAAAAAGCCGGAATAATACCAAGCATGTTCGACCCCATGATTAGCAAAATGATCGTTTGGGGCGAAAACCGCAATATCGCCATAAAGAAAAGTATCTCCGCCTTAAAAGACTACACCATCCATGGCATTCAAACAAATATTCCTTACCTGCTTAATTTAATCGAACTTAACGAGTTTAAACATAACAACATTTCCACAAGGTTTTGTGATGAACATACCGAAGAAATCCTTCAAAACATAAAAAAATCTCAAGCTGATCCGGGAAATTTTACTTCAATTATTGCATTGGCACTTTACCAGTTAGAAAAACATACAATTTCGTCATCCAACAATGTTTGGGAACGTATCGGTTATTGGCGAAACATCATGCAGATGCAATTTAAAATTGACAATCAAGAAATTGACATTCAGATTATTGATCAACGAAAACATCAATTCACTATTGCCATTGAAGGAAAAAATTATGAAGTTTTTATGCATGCAATACGTAAACATGAAGTAGAATTTCGTATTTTTAATCGATTTTATAAAGCCATGGTTTCTCATAATAATAAAGGAAATTGGTTTGTCAGCATCGAAGGAAACTATTTTGAAATAAGCAGGCCCGACATGTTGTTTGTTGATGAACAAACTTTAATGGGGAATAATGGGAATTCCGAAGGCAGTTTATTTGCACCCATGCCCGGGAAAGTGATTAAAATAAATGTGAAAACAGGAGATCGGGTAAAAAGAGGGAGCGTTTTAGTAGTGGTTGAAGCCATGAAGATGGAAAATAATATTGTTGCGTTGGAAGATGCAATTATTGAAAAAGTAAATGTCAAAGAAGGCGAAAGAGTGGATACTGATTTGCAGTTGATTCATCTGAAACCCTTAAAAACAGATAAATTTAAATAAATATGAATTTTGATTTAACACAAGAACAAAAAATGATTCGCGAAACCGTTCGCGAATTTGCCGAACGAGAAATAAAACCCCGCGCCAGGGAGCTGGATGAAAAAGGAGAATTTTCCTACGAACTAACAAAAAAAATAGGAGAGTTAGGCCTGTTTGGGATGACCTTGCCCGAAAAATTCGGGGGACAGGAACTGGATACCCTTTCGTATATCATTGCAGTAGAAGAATTGGCCCGTGTTGATGGCTCACATGCTGCAACGTTAGCTGCACACAATTCGTTGGGCATCGCCCCTATATACAATTACGGGACAGAAGAACAAAAAATGAAATATTTACCCCGGCTCACAACCGGAGAAGGCTTGTGGAGCTTTGGGCTAACCGAGCCCGGTGCCGGTTCTGATTCGAGGGGCTCCAAAACCACAGCTATTTTAGAAGGTGACGAATGGGTGATCAACGGTTCCAAGATATTCATCACCAACGGAGCTTCCGATATTTCAAAAGGCTGCACCGTACAAGCTGTTTCAGGCGAAAAAGACGGCAAAAAGATTTTCACCACTATTATTGTTGAAGCAGGCACTCCCGGATTTAAACGGGTAGCCATGCACAACAAAATGATGTGGCGTGCCTCCGACACTTCCGAATTGTATTTCGATGATGTACGGGTCCCTAAAGAAAACCTTCTCGGTAAAGTGGGCGAAGGCTCGCACATTATGCTCCACACGTTGGATGGCGGTCGCCTTTCAATAGGTGCCATGGGGCTGGGACTCGCGCAGGGAGCTTTTGAAATGGCCCTTTCTTATGCAAATGAGCGCAAACAGTTTGGCAAAGCCATTTCAAAATTCCAGATTAATGCTTTCAAGCTAGCCGATATGGCTATGAAAATAGAGCTTGCCCGTAATCTTTTATACAAAGCCTGTTGGCTGAAAGATCAGGGAAGACCCTACACCAAAGAAGCAGCCATGTCGAAATTATATTGCTCCGAAATTGCCCGCGAAGTGGCTGATGAAGCAGTTCAAATTCATGGGGGTTACGGACTGATGAAAGATTACGATATCGAACGTTTTTATCGCGACCAGCGCTTATTACAAATTGGCGAAGGTACATCAGAAATTCAGCGGCTGGTAATTTCGCGGCAAATCGGTTGTTAAACCTTATTTTTGAAAATCAATATTTAAACCATGAATCATGAATAAAGTTGTAAAAGATGCCTACGAAGCCATTCGCGGTATTCAGGACAATATGACCCTGATGCTCGGTGGTTTTGGGTTATGTGGCATTCCCGAAAAAACCATTCAGGCGCTGCACGACAAAGGCGTAAAAGGGCTCACTTGTATTTCAAACAATGCAGGTGTTGACGATTTTGGTTTGGGCGTTTTACTGGAACGTCATCAAATTAAAAAAATGATATCATCTTATGTGGGAGAAAACGCTGAGTTTGAACGCCAACTCCTTTCGGGAGAGCTGGAAGTGGAATTAAACCCTCAGGGCACACTTGCCGAGCGTTGCAGGGCAGGCGGAGCAGGTATCCCGGCATTTTATGTCCCTGCAGGCTATGGCACCGAAGTAGCCGACGGCAAGGAGGTTCGTGAATTTAACGGAAAAATGCACTTGCTCGAAACTGCCCTTACGGCCGATTTTGCCATCGTGAAAGCATGGAAAGGTGATACGGCAGGCAATTTAATCTACAGACATACAGCCAACAATTTTAACAACATGATGGCCATGGCCGGAAAGATTACCATTGCCGAAGTAGAAGAACTGGTTCCGGCTGGTGAACTGGACCCCAACTGTATCCATACCCCCGGAATTTTTGTACAACGGATTTTCCAGGGAAAAGATTATGACAAGCGTATTGAATTTGCCACCACAAGCGATTAAATTACACAATCTTAAAAAGAAACCATCATGAGCTTAGATAAAAACGGAATAGCAAAGCGTATCGCCCGGGAACTTCAAGACGGGTATTATGTAAATCTGGGCATTGGCATACCCACCCTGGTAGCTAACTACATTCCCGAAGATGTTGAGGTAGTGCTACAATCGGAAAACGGTTTGCTGGGCATCGGGCCTTTCCCGAAAAGAGAAGCCCTTGATGCCGATTTGATTAATGCAGGCAAACAGACGGTAACCTATTTAAAAGGGGCAGCCTTTTTCGATTCGGCCACCAGCTTTGCCATGATCAGGGGCGGGCATATTGATTTGACGGTCTTAGGTGCTTTTGAGGTAAACGAAAAGGGAGACATTGCAAGCTGGAAAATTCCCGGGAAAATGGTAAAAGGCATGGGCGGCGCCATGGATCTGGTAGCCTCAGCTAAAAACATCATCGTAGCCATGACCCATACCGACCGAAAAGGCAATCCCAAATTACTTAAAAAATGTACATTGCCACTAACAGGTGTAAACTGCGTAAAACGCATTGTTACCGATTTAGCCGTGGTGGACGTAACACCACAGGGCTTCAAACTGGTGGAGCGTGCCCCGGGCGTCAGCGTGGAAAACATTGTGGCCAAAACAGGAGCCCCATTACGTATTGAAAGTGAAATTCCTGAAATGAATTTCTAATATTCTCACCTTTCAGTAATCCCTTATACCCATAAGGGTGTTTCGTAGCGAAAGCTTAAATAGTTCGTCAATCTTGGGAAGCGTAACAAAAAAGCCGGACAACCCGGATGGGCAACCCTGATTCCTTTTTACAATTTTTACATCCTGCTGAAAATAGTTGAGAAACCATGCTGGTGGCTTATCCGGGCGTTTATTCCCTTCGCCAACATTGTGGTGGTGATTTGTGTTACCAACCTGTTAACTACCATTTGAAAAAAATTTGCATATCTCAAAAAATTTATTATAATACAGATCAAAATAACAATTAAATATATGAGAGATATTTTCATCGAACAAACAAAAGTATTTAACACAGTTAAAAATGTCACATCTGAAATAAGTTTTTGTCCGGAGCTCTCTACAAATAATTTATTTGCACTTACCTAATTTCATCAATATATATAGAATATGAAAGAATTAATTAAATTAAGACACGAATTGCACAAGCATCCGGAAGTATCAAATAATGAATTTGCCACATCTGAAAGAATATTGGCTTTTATTCAAAAATATTCACCGGATGAAGTAATTAAATTAGGTAAAACGGGTTTGATCTTTATTTATAATGGAGAGAAACCCGGCAAAACAACTTTATTTAGGGCTGAATTGGACGCCTTGCCTATAACTGAAATTAACAATTTAGACTATACTTCTGCAGCTAAGGGAGTTGCCCATTCTTGTGGCCATGATGGACATATGACTGTACTAGCCGGTTTAGCTAAAAAAATATCACAAAACCGACCGCATAAGGGACGAGCAGTTATACTTTTTCAACCTGCCGAAGAAGTAGAGCAAGGCGCGAAGGATGTAATTGAACATCCTGATTTTATAAAATTAAAACCTGATTATGTTTTTGCATTGCACAATATTCCCGGAGTTGAAAAAAGTAAAATATTAATTAAACAAGGCAGTTTTGCTGCTGCATCAAAAGGAATGACGATTAAGTTGTTCGGTAAAACCTCTCATGCAGCCGAACCGGAAAATGGCATTAATCCGGCAATTGCTATTTCCAAAATCATAAAAAGACTTAACGATTTAAATCAAGATAAATTTAGCGATTTAACCTTTTTAACAATTATCCACGTTCTGCTTGGCAAAATTTCATTCGGAACATCCCCCGGTTATGCAGAAATTAGAGCAACATTAAGAGCTTTTGAGAACAAGGATATGAAACTGTTAACTGAAAGAGCGGAACAAATAGTTTATCAAGTTGCAAAAGAAGAAAAACTTAAAAAAGAAATTAGCTTTTCAGAAGTATTTCCTGCAGTGGTTAATAATAATGAATGTGTGAAAATTATTGAAAAAGCTGTTGAAGAAGCGAATTTAACAATTGAAAGAATGAAAAAACCGTTTAGATGGTCGGAAGATTTTGGCTATTTTAGTAATGAATACAAAGGAGGGTTTTTTGGATTAGGTTCAGGTATCAACCAACCTGCTCTTCATAACCCGGATTATGATTTTCCCGATGACATTATAAAAAGTGGCGTGGAAGTTTTTTTCAATATATATAAGAAATTAAATTTATAACCAAAAAAAATAGTAATGATGTTAGAGATTAAAAAAATTGAGAATGAAAAAGATTTTAAAAATGTTACAAGAGAAGAGTTTGTTGACTTTCTTTATACCCATCTTGATCGTTTTGGTGATCCAAAAGAAGATATAAATAAATGTTTGGATTATGCTTTCTCGGAAGAAAAATGCGAAGGTGGATATGCACTTGCGGCATTTTATGAAAATAAACTGGTTGGCGCTTTAATAATGAATAAAACAGGAATGGGAGGATATATTCCCGAATGGATTTTAGTTTATGTTGCTGTTGATGCCTCTTACAGAGGAAGAGGATTTGGAAAGCAAATTATTGAAGAAGCTTTTAAACATTCCGACGGAGATGTGAAATTACATGTGGAATATGACAATCCGGCAAAACGACTTTATGAAAGAATTGGATTTACAACCAAGTATGCAGAAATGAGATATAAAAATAAGTAGTGAGCTATGGCAGAACTTATAATCTATAAGAACGAGATAAAAAATAATATAAAAAAGCTTAGCAGTTATTTTGAAAAGAATAATATTGAGTGGAGCCTAGTTACAAAGGTGTTTTCAGGGGATATTGAATTTCTTAATCATATCTTAACAGATGATGTAATAGAAAATATAAATTCTGTTGGTGATTCTCGATTAACAAGTTTAAGAAACTTAAAAAAAGTTAATCCTGAAATGAGAACCATTTATATTAAACCACCTGCATTGGTTTACGCAGATGAGGTTGTAAAATATGCCGATATATCCCTGAACACGGAATATAAAACTATTGAAGCGCTAAATACTGCTGCTGTTAAACAAAACAAAATTCACAAAGTGATTATCATGATTGAATTGGGTGAATTGAGAGAGGGCGTTAACAGAGAATCGCTTGTTAATTTTTATGCAAAGGTTTTTAACTTATCCAACATTGAAGTGATTGGTTTAGGATCTAACCTTGGATGCATGTATGGAGTTGAACCCACTTATGATAAACTGCAACAATTGGTTCTGTATAAAGAATTGATAGAAGCTAAATATAAAAGGAAACTAAAATTTGTTTCAGGTGGAAGCTCAATTACCCTCCCCTTAATAGAAAATAATATTTTACCTAAGGGCATCAATCATTTTAGAATTGGGGAAGCCGCCTTTTTTGGGACAAGCCCATTGGACAATCAGAAGTTTAATCAGCTTTCAACAAATACATTTGAGTTCCGTGCGAATATTATTGAATTAGAGGAAAAAGCCGTTGTTCCGGATGGTATTATTTCTGATGCAAACATTGGTCATACCGCAGAATATAATGAAGAAGATATAAATTCAAATACATATAAGGCAATACTTGATTTCGGAATGTTGGATGTTGACAGAAAGGATATTTACACTGACGATGATGATATTAAATTCGTTGGTATCACATCAGACATGACTGTAATTGATGTAGGTGATAATAAGTTAAAAGACGGCAAAAAGAAGTATAAAGTCGGCGATACTATTTCATTTAAACCAAATTATATGGCTGTCGCTAGATTATTGAACTCCAAATTTATTGATAAGCGGTTTATTTAATGCTGAAAAATATTCTCACTCAAAACAAACTGAATTTTTCGGATGTAATTGATATTAGGAATAAAAGATTATTCAAATTTGATTTTTCAAAAGAGAACAAAGAATTAACTCCCGAAATAATTAATAGTACAAATGCGCTTGCTGCTTACATAGATGAAACTTTACTCAAAAATGATGCTGAAATTGGTTATGGTGGATATCTCGAAAATCGAGTTCTATATAAAAAAAGCATTCATTTTGGTGGAGATGACCAAAATTCCAGAACAATTCATCTGGGAGTTGATATTTGGAGCAAAGCGGGGGAACCTGTTTTTGCGCCATGTGATGCTGTTGTTCATAGCTTCAAAAACAACAATAATTTTGGTGATTACGGGGCTACAATCATTTTAAAGCATACGATAGATAATGTTGATTTCTACACTCTGTATGGTCATTTGTCGCTTAAATCATTAGAAAACATTAAAGTAAATGATGTGATAAAACAGAGTGAAAAATTTGCTGAATTGGGTAACGAATCGGAAAATGGAAATTGGCCGCCACATCTCCATTTTCAAATTATTAATGATATTGAAGGTAAATTTGGCGATTACCCGGGAGTTTGTAGTTTTAAAGAAATAGATAAATATTCTGCTAATTGTATAAATC
>CAJXKB010000012.1 GCA_913055825.1 uncultured Bacteroidota bacterium | reverse complement strand
AATACGGTTTCCCGGAAATTGCCTCAAAGGTAAAGAAGAAAAGACAAACCGGAGGACAAAGAAAATCAAAATCCACACCTCTTTTCATCAGGTTATTACCATTTTTGACAAAAAAGAGGCAGTAAGCTAATGCCCGCTGCCTCCGTTTCTATTTGGAAGTAGAATTATAATGTTTCGCCAAAGAAAACTGCATTGGCAAAAATCTTATTTGTCGCATACCAAAATCCACGGTAATTAGTGTTATCTAAAATAGAAATTATCGTTCCCCGGCCTTTTTTATTTACCACCACAAAAGGGGAACCTGAAATTCTTTTTTGATTTTCGTCAGAGGCAAAACCGCTTATCAAAGGATCTTTTGTATATCGAAAAGGCGCTGCATAAGGCGCTTTGGGCACCTGAACAGCCGTAGCCACGGTTTTGAATACCGGAATTTTGTTTCCCTCAAGTCCAAAAGCCAATGGATAGGTCCGGTCGAACCGAACTTCAAAGATTGCGCCACTGATGGCTTGCTCATTGGCTTTGTCAGAACGTTTGGAATAAACCGGAATATCATTTGGTTTAAACACAAACGGCTTTTTAAATTTTAAATCCAGCTTTAAGTTTTTGGCCGCCCACTGGTTGGCACTTTTGTAAGCAATAAGCCTCCCACCATTTTTAATCCATTCATTTAAACGCTGTACATCTTTATCTGTCAGCGTATTGTACGAACCGCCCGGAAGAATAATTGTATTGTAAGCATACAGGTTCAGACGATGAAACATACTTTGCTTCACAAGTGTGACGGGTTTATGAAAACGAAAATCGAACAAATGCCAGATTTCGCCGGCATCAAGACTGCTGGTTCCTCCCTCTACCAGCATTATTACTTTTGGAGTGTGCACCGTAAGCATACTTCTGCTTCCCAGATCGATACCCTGTGGGGTAAGACCGGTTTCAAAAGCATATACATCAACACCGTCTTCCCGGGCGATCTTCTCCAAAACAGCTTTTATTTTCCCGCGCGGAGCAGTTTGTTTTGCAGGAATAAGGATAGTCCCATCCTGAAATTTTCTTTTTCCATTAGCATCAGCATAAGTAAAGGGCTCCATGGCAACTTTGGTGAGGATACCTGCAGCCTGCAAACGTGCCAAAGCACGCGGTGCGAAATATTCGGTCCAGCCAAAGCCCCAGGCTACGGGTGCCTTGCCCGGCTCAAAATGACCATGAAAGACGTTGCCGGTGAACAAGTTTCCCTGTAATCGTTGAAGCACTTTCAACTCCTTGATGACTACATTTGGCATGTCATAAGCCATAAACAAATCCCAGGTTGACACATCATAGAAGGTACTATCGGTAAAATGATGTACCGGCTCAAAAATAGATTTTAAAAGCCGGTAATTTTTCTGTTTAAAAGGAATCACAAAACTTGTTCCCGGCTCGAAATCATAACTACCTGTTTTATACGATTTTTCCAGCGCATATACTTTAATATGATGAATCTTCAACACCCGGAGCAGATTCTCTGTCCTGCCACGATCGCTTACATCACCAAAAACCCAACCTTTAACAGGGTCTTTATCAGCTAGTTGATAAGCAGTAACATAAAAATCCCGCTGATAATCGAGCAACTCTTTTCGCATATCCATGGCGGCTTTCAACGTAGATAACGTTACCGTAAAATGGTTTTTTATAGCAAACGGAAAAGTGATTATACCATTGGCAGTGGCTCGTTGGAATCCCCTGACACTGGCCTGTTCAAACAAAATACCAATACCCCCGTTGATATCAGGATACGAAGAACCTTTTCCCACATAATAATCATCATATCGCTCCTCGGTAAAATACAATGAACCAATTTGGTCGAGCATTTTAGCGTGGTATGTTGCTATTTTTGCCGTCAGCACATAATTTTCCTTCGGCGTTACAGGATTGTTGCGTGTAGGCACTCCGGGTTGAAAAAAGAAAGTGGCATCAGAACCCTGCTCATGGTGATCTGTCAAAATGTTAGGTAGCCATTCCTGGATAAAATTTACCCGGCCACGGCTTTCGGGATGAACCAGTGGAATATAATCACGGTTTAAATCGAACCAGTAATGATTGGTACGTCCGCGCGGGCCAGGCTTCATTAAAAACCTGACTATTGGAATTGGTTGGATAAACCGCTCGAACTTGTGCCACTAAAAGGAGTGGCTTTTTAGCATGTTATTCCGGAGTAAAGTGTGCTAGTGATTCCGGATCACTTAGCATCATGTACTGTGTTTTTATTTCATCAAGCCTTTTTAAATTTTCAGGTGATGAAAAAATCAGATGAACCAAAGTGGGTGGCACTGTTTGAACCGAAATATCCAGCTACTTTTGTTGATATTCGGCTCTGATGCGTTTTTTATCTATTTTGCCAACCGAAGTTTTAGGAATAGCAGCTACAAAATCAATCCTGCTTGGAACCGTCCATTTGTTGATGGTCCCGTCGTCCACAAACTGCTGTAAAAAGTTCTTTAAGTCATCAGCCGTTGCAGAAGCTCCTTCCTTGAGAACCACCATTGCATAAGGCCTTTCCGACCATCGTTCATCAGGAATCCCGACCACTGCCACTTCCGAAACAGCTTCATGTTTGCTCATCAGGTTTTCCAGTTCGAGCGAAGAAATCCATTCGCCACCGGTTTTGATTACGTCTTTAATTCGATCTGTAATTTTAAAATAGTTCCTATCATCGACGTATGCCACATCACCGGTATGAAGATAGCCCCCGCGCCACAATTCATTGCTCCGCTCCTCTTCCTTATAATAAGATTGTGTAAGCCAGGGGCTTCTCACGACGATTTCACCCACCGATTCACCATCTTTAGGCATGGGTTTCATCTGTTCGTCCACCACCCGCATATCAACTAATGGGATAGGCACACCGGTTTTGGTTCTTATCTCCACCTGATCATCCACATTCATCCCCTTTTCTTTTTCGTTCATATAAGTAATTGACAAAACAGGGCAGGTTTCGGACATCCCATAGCCTGTGATGACATCAATTCCCAAATCAAGAGATGCTTTGGCTAAACCCGCAGGCAGCGCTGCGCCACCAATTACCACTTTCCAATTACTTAAATCGACAGCTTGGGCCACAGGACTTGAAACCAGCATATGCAAAATGGTAGGAACACAATGCGAGAAGGTAACCTTTTCGGTCAACAACAAGCGCAGGAGCATTTCCGGCTCATAACGGCCCGGGTAAACCTGTTTTACGCCAAGCAGGGTAGCCCCATAGGGCACTCCCCAGGCATGGACATGAAACATTGGCGTAATGGGCATGTATACATCGTTCGAGCGGAAACGGCAAACCGAATCATAGCTTCCAAAAGCCGTAGCTACAGCCATGGTGTGTAAAACAAGCTGACGATGAGTAAAATAAACTGCTTTGGGATTTCCGGTGGTTCCTGTGGTATAAAACATGGTGGCTACCGAATTTTCGTCAAAATCGGGGAAATCATAAATATCGCTGGCTTGCTTCAGCAAGTCCTCATATTCGCCCGAGATATTAAATTCCGGCTCAGGATACTCTTCATTATCGGTCATAAATACACAAGGTATTGAAGCTGTTAATTTCGGTTTAATGGCTTTAAGCAACGGTACAAAATCGGTATTGGTAAAAACAATTTTATCCTCAGCATGATTCATGGTGTACAACACTTGTTCAGGCGAAAGGCGATAATTTACCGTATGCAAAACAGCCCCAATCATGGGTACGGCAAAAAACAACTCTAAATACCTGTTGCTGTCATATTCCAAAACAGCAACCGTATCACCGGCTTCCACACCCAATGTTTTCAGAACATTGGCTAACTTTCGAACCCTTTTGTTGAGTTCAAAATAATTGTAACGTGTTAAATCGCGATATACGATTTCGTTTTTCGGCTCATACTTCAACGAATCAGCTAAAATTCGTTTAATTAATAAAGGATAAGCATATGCCTCATTGGCAGAAGGTAAAATTTTTGTTTTTAACATAGGGCTGGGTTATTTGTGAATTTATAGCTAACAAAGCTAATATTTTTTCAATTGCTTTTCAAATAAATGGATTTTTTTTCGGAAAAGATTTTCCAATTCCCCCATTTTAAAGAACAAACGAAAACCACCTCCCTTTAATGAATAAAAAGACAAACACAATTTTTCCTATTTTTACCTCCGAAAAAGCAAGCCGTACAACGATGCTACAAAGTATTCAGCTTGATTTTTTATTCTTTTACCAAACCAAAAACCATGAGCCAGCAGCCAAAAAAATTCGGTGCTTTCGCAGGGGTTTTCACCCCATCTATCCTCACCATTCTCGGTGTAATTATGTATTTACGGTTAGGATGGGTTGCCGGGGTTGCCGGAATTGCGGGCGTAATTGCAATCATCTTGTTGGCGCATGTGATTTCTATCACCACGGGGTTGAGCATTTCGTCCATTGCCACTGATAAAAAAATAAAAGCCGGCGGTATTTATTACATATTGTCGCGTTCGTTGGGTTTGCCCATGGGAGGCTCCATCGGCATTACGCTATTTATAGGGACAGCACTTAGCGTTTCGCTTTATATTGTGGGCTTTTCGGAAAATTTCTTAAGCTTGGCGTGGGTACAGGAATTCATTCATTTACAGGGGCCAAGCACGGAAAATATAAGAATTGTAGGAAGCGTCGTTTTGGTTATTCTGGTCATTATCGCTTTTATAAGTACCAATTTCGCCATTAAAACCCAATTTCTGATTTTGGGGGCCATTGTACTTTCACTGGTGTCTGTTGTTGTAGGAATGTTTATTCATTCAGGTGATACTATTTTGAAGGCAGCCCCAAATGCGGGGAACTTTGTTCCGTTCAAAAATTTCAGTTTCACCGAGGTTTTTGCTATTTTCTTTCCGGCGGTCACCGGATTTACGGCAGGAGTAGCTATGTCGGGCGATTTAAAAAATCCGCAAAAAGACATCCCGAAAGGGACACTTTACGCCATCTTCACCGGCCTGGTTGTTTATCTGGCACTGGCCATCGGCTTCGATTTATTGGTAAACCGCAATTTACTTATCCATGATTACAACTTTTTATATAAAATTGCATGGTTTCCGGCACTGGTTACTGCCGGCATCTGGGGGGCCACGCTTTCTTCGGCATTGGGAGGCATATTGGGCGCTCCCCGCATTTTGCAAGCCATGTCGAACGACCATATTACTCCGGGGATTTTCAAAAAAAGCTTTGGTAAAAACAACGAGCCACGCAATGCACTCTTTTTCACATTCCTGCTGGCCGAAGTCGGTGTTTTAATCGGCAATTTAAATGCTATCGCCGGTTTGGTAACTATCTTTTACCTCACCGCTTATGGGTTCATCAACCTGGCTTATACTTTAGAAAAATGGGCCAGCACCGATTTTCGTCCTTCTTTTAGTATTCCGGCATGGGTTGGGGTTGTCGGATTTTTAACCAGTTTAATGATTATGTTTAAGTTGGACATGATTGCCATGTTCGCCTCATTTCTTATTTTGGGCGGTATTTTTTATTTTATCCGTAAGCGGCAACTACACCTCGACATTAACGACGTATGGCCCAGCGTACTAGCATCGCTTATTCGAAGTGTACTTACACGTTTTAGCAAAGTGAAACTTACCGAAGACCACTGGCGGGCTAACATTGTGCTGTTCAGTGGAGGCGAAAGCAGCAGGCCTCATTTGGTTGAATTTAGTAAATCCATTGCAGGAAAACACGGTTTAATCTCAAACTTTGATTTAATCCTAAAACCCAATGCAAAATATTTATTTCCAACACCATCGGTAACCATACCCGAAGAAGAAATGGAAGGTGACGAGGCTGTTTTTAAACGTCGCCAGGCGTGCCGCAATATTTATGAGGCCATAGAAAACCTGTCGGCCGTTTATGGTTTTTCAGGGGTAGAGCCTAATACGGTAATCCTGGGTTGGGGCCGGCATACAAAAGATCCTATTCGCTTTGCACAAATGCTCCGGTATCTTGAAAATCTAGACCTGAATATTGTGATGCTCGATTATGACAAAAAGAAAAAATTCGGCCGTTATAAACAAATCGACGTGTGGCTTCGCGGAGGCTCAAACAACGGAAAACTAATTTTCGCACTGATAAAATTCATCCGTTTATCTTACCCATGGAGAAATGCCACAATACGGTTGCTGATCATTACGGATAATCAGCGTAAGAAAAACCATATAAAAAGGCAGTTACAAACGCTGCTTACACAAATGCGCATGGCCGCCGAAATACATATTTTACTAAAACAAAAAGGTGACAATGTTCACAATATCATTAAGGAAAATTCAGCTCAGGCCGATTTAATTTTAATGGGGATGGCCGAAGTTATTCCGGGAAAAGAAACAAATTTCATCGAAAGAGCAGATCAACTGTATAAGGAATTGGGAACTGTTGCCTTGGTTAAAGCTTCCGGTTTTTTTAGTGAACTTCACATAGTGGAGTGAAAACACACACTGGTATTGGAACCATTTCGTTATTAGTGATATGGAGTTGATTAACTACATAATAGCCTGATTATATTTATATTAGATACGCACACCCAAATAACCCACTCCAAAAAAGGAGTTGTATAAACTAATTCTAAATTTGTCAATAACTCTGTCAAAATCATGGAAAGGCTTAATTTTGCAATTGAACAAATTACAGCTTTATGATCACAAAACAATTAACGCATCCGCAAAGTATTGTGGTTGTGGGAGCCTCAAACGATATTCAAAAACCGGGAGGCAAAGTGCTAAAAAACCTGGTTGACGGAAACTTTCAAGGTCATCTTTATGTCATCAATCCCAAAGCGGACGAAGTACAAGGCATCAAAAGTTTTCGTGACCCCAAATCCTTGCCTGATGTCGATTTGGCCATCCTTGCCATTGCAGCAAAATACACCCCGGAAACCGTTGAATACCTTAGTCAGCATAAAAACACCAAAGCCTTTATCATCTTATCTGCCGGTTTTAGCGAAGAGAGTCATGAAGGAAAATTACTGGAAGACAGAATTGTATCAGCCGTCAACCGCGTAAATGGCTCATTAATCGGCCCCAATTGTGTAGGCGTTTTAACACCGCAATATCACGGGGTATTTACACAGCCTATCCCCAAGCTCGATCCAAACGGATGTGATTTTATCAGTGGTTCCGGAGCAACGGCTTGCTTCATTATGGAAGCAGGAATACCCAAAGGACTCACTTTCAACAATGTGTATTCGGTAGGAAATTCAGCCCAAATGGGTGTAGAAGAGGTATTACAATACATGGACGAAACCTTCGATCCTGAAAAAGATGCCAAGGTAAAGTTGCTCTATCTCGAAAAAATTGACAAACCCGGTTTGTTGCTCAAACATGCTACCTCGCTCATCCGCAAAGGGTGCCGTATTGCTGCTATCAAGGCAGGAGCTTCGGAAGCCGGGAGTAGAGCAGCCTCATCGCATACCGGTGCCTTGGCGGGTTCCGATGCAGCGGCCGACGCGCTGTTTCGCAAAGCAGGGATTGTCCGCTGCTATGGACGCGAAGACCTGATTAGTGTTGCATCGGTTTTTATGCATCCGCAGCTCAAAGGGAAAAACATTGCTGTAATTACCCATGCCGGCGGGCCCGCAGTCATGCTTACCGACCAGCTCTCGAAGGGCGGCCTGTCGGTTCCTGCAATTAAGGGGAAAGAAGCCGACGCACTGAAAGAGAAATTATTCCCCGGTTCATCGGTAGCCAATCCCATAGACTTTCTGGCCACAGGCACTGCCGAACAGCTGGGTCTTATTATCGATACCGTAAACGACAAGTTTGATGAAATTGACGCCATGGTCGTCATTTTCGGAACCCCCGGCCTGTTCAAAGTCTTTAATGTTTACGAATTGCTCGACCAGAAAATGAAAACCAGTAAGAAACCCATTTTCCCGGTTTTACCCTCTGTATTAACTGCACGGGAAGAGGTTCAGGCTTTTGCCGAAAAAAGGGTCTATTTTCCGGACGAGGTTATGTTGGGCAATGCACTTGCCAGGGTAAGTCAAACCCCTCCTCCCGCGCCAAAACCAACCAAAATGCCTGCCATCGACACACAAGCCGTCCGAATGGTAATTGAAGAAGCCGAAACCGGCTATTTAAGTCCAGGACAAGTGGGTAAATTATTGGATGCCGCCGGTATAGAACGCGCCAGGGAGTTTGTTACCGATAAAATTGATGAAATCACAAGCTTAGCGGCCCAAACAGGATATCCTTTGGTGATGAAAGTTGTGGGACCGGTGCATAAGTCGGATGTAGGAGGCGTTTCGTTAAATATCCGTAATGAGGAACGTTTGGTTCAGGAAATGAAGCGAATGCTGCAGATTAAAGATGCCCGTGCCGTGCTGATCCAACCCATGCTGAGTGGCACAGAACTTTTTGCAGGTGTAAAAAAAGAAGATAAATTCGGCCATTTGATTCTTTTCGGATTGGGTGGCATTTTTATTGAAGTATTAAAAGATGTGCGGCACCTATTAGCCCCTGTAAGCAAAGAAGAAGTGCTGCGTGAAATTCAAAAGCTCAAAAGCCATAAGATTATTGAGGGTACCCGCGGAATGGAAGGCATACATCAACCGGCTTTCGCCGATGTGATGGTTCGTTTATCAGCGCTGGTAGAAGCAGCCCCTGAAATTACAGAACTGGATTTAAACCCATTGCTGGGAAATCAACAAGGGGTCACTGCTGTAGATGCCCGCATCAGGATTTCAAAATTATAAATCAGAAAAAACTTAACTTTGCATAGAATAAATGGACAATATTCAAGCACTCAACAAATTCAAGAAAAGATGAAAAACACACCAATAAATGCCAGCATTGTAAAACAAAAGCTGGAAGAAAGCGGACTTCAATCAGTGGGCACCGCCACTATCCGTGAGATTAAAAAACTGGTAGATGAGATTGAATTAGCCACTGGCGAAGAATACATCCGTATGGAGATGGGCGTTCCCGGTCTCCCGCCGGCCCAAATTGGTGTTGATGCCCAAATCGAATCACTGAAAAAAGGAGTGGCAGCTATTTACCCCAACATCCAGGGCCACCAGGATTTAAAGAATGAATTTTCCCGGTTCTTAAAACTTTTTCTGAATATTGATGTTGATCCGGCCGGCTGTATTCCCACGGTAGGTTCTATGCAGGGCGGTTTTGCCGCCTTTTTGTGCATGAGCCGCACCAACCGCAATCAAGACTCAACCCTTTTTCTTGACCCGGGATTTCCGGTGCATAAAATGCAACATAAAGTACTCAACATCCGATACGAAAGCTTTGACGTGTACAATTACCGCGGCGAAAAATTACGTGCAAAACTTGAATCCTATTTCAAAACAGGCCGTTTTCATTCGGTCTTGTATTCCAACCCAAACAACCCTTCGTGGATCTGCTTTACCGAAGAAGAGTTAAAAATCATTGCAGAAACTGCTGACAAGTATAAAGTGGCCATTTTAGAAGACCTGGCCTATTTAGGAATGGATTTCCGTAAAGATTATGCCCAGCCGGGCCGTCCTCCCTATCAGCCTACTATAGCCAGATACTCTGATAATTACATCCTCTTTGTTTCAAGCTCTAAAATTTTTAGTTATGCCGGTGAACGCATCGGAATGATGGCCATTTCCAACAAGCTGTACAGCATGGATTTGCCCGATCTAAAACGCTTTTATACGACCGAGCATTTGGGATACTCTCTCATCTTTGAAACATTATACCCCTTAAGTTCAGGCACCTCACATTCGGCACAATATGCCTTGGCAGCTATTTTAAAAGCAGCCAACGAAGGTCGCTTTAATTTTGTGGATTATGTAAAAGATTATGGCGTAAAAGCCCATGAAATGAAAAAAATCTTTACTGATAATGGTTTCCGAATCGTTTACGACACCGACATTGACCAACCCATAGCTGACGGTTTCTATTTCACATTCTCCTACCCGGGAATGGATGCGGACGAATTGTTAAACAACCTGCTTTATTATGGCGTTAGTGCCATATCGTTGCTCATTACAGGAAGTGAACATACCGAAGGAATCAGGGCTTGTACTTCGCTGGTGCGCCACGATCAGTTTCCGGCACTGGCCGAACGACTTCAACGCTTTCATCGAGATTATCCGGTTTAAATCATAACCGGAAATAATAAAGAAAAGTCCTTTGGCAGTTTAACCAAAGGACTTTTTTTACTTGAGTAATTAAAACGCTTTCCGTTTATATCTTTTTTGTTTTTCAATAATCATTCCACTTCTAAGATTGTTTTTTATGTATCTGTAATTTAGATGTTTATATCAATAGCAGACGTAGAATATTTTTCCCATTTCTGGAAAAAATCTCCCAAAACAGCACAAAAAAAAACAGCCTGTCCCACCACAGAACAGGCTGTTAAACAATGAAAACAAAAATTTATTTAGCTGGTGCCTTATAAACATTCGAACTTACACGGTATCCTGATTTATCCTCATACCAATCGGGATACTGAGCACCTGCCGATTCGGCCCAATCGGCAAAGTGATTATACGCACTCAGGATTTCGACCTGCTCAACCGGATAAGCAAAGGAAACCGGTAGATCAATAGCCCAAGGTAAATTATTCTTCGTTTGATAATATTTACCCACTCCCGGATCGGTATCATCCGCCCCTTTTCCAAATAATGAATGGTCTGCCAAATCGGTAGGCTGTTGCCCGGCAAGATGCACTTCTTTTCCTCTTTCTTTATTAATTACCATAAAAGGATTGTAAGGTGCTGTACCTGTAACATCAGTCGAAACCGGCGTTTGATAAACCACATGCAATGTATTGGTATCCGGGTCAACGTATGGCACATTTTCTTTAGTATTTATAAATGCAGAGCCTGAAGATCCAATCATACTAAATGAATTATCAAAGAGCATAATGACAGTTTTACTTTGTCCCTGCTCGGTTCCATTAGCATTTAAATGCAGATAATTTTCAGTAAAATGGGTTCCGCTCACCGATGCTATGTTGGTTGGATCGCCACCCAGCATCAAACCAAATCCATTTTCAAGGCTGGCACCCACGGCACGTACAGAATAATCGGTAAAAAACTCAACGAGCTTATTGGATGAATTCAATACTGATTTATAATGATAATCCAAAACTAAATCATTAAAATCGTAATCGCCGGTACCCGGCCATAAATCTTCAAAAGCCAGTGTTCCCCAATCGGTTTTATTGGGATAATACACATTAAAAGCCCGGCTGGCATCATTGGGATAATCATCCAAATCATCATCCACGCCATCATTGTCGGCATCTTTCACTGGGCCTGTCACCACCACATTGTCAACTTCAATTGAACCATTCTGCCTCAAATCCCAGAGCCAAAACAACACTTGTACTTTTACAGTTCCTTGCGGCATGGTTGCAGCAATTGTTTTAGTAGTCCAATGGCTTGATGGTGCATATTTATAAACGTAATAATATCCAAGTGCCTGATTATTTGCATTTTTAGGAATCAAATAAAGATAAGTGTAAAGACTATTTCTGTTTCCCGTACTTTTTATATCTGCCGAAAAGGTAATCAAATCACCCGGATTTGCGGCAACCATTTGTGAAGCCCCGCCATAGTAATAACCATTGGCATAAGGCGTCTGAATCACATGATTTCCTCCATCATTATGCCATTGCATTTTCTGGCCGGTGTAATTTGTAAAATACCATTTTCCATCAACAGGATGGTTATAATACCAACCATATATACTTCCAAAATCATCAGTTTCAAAGTCGCCATTGCCAACCAGGTTATTCTCAAGCAAAGACTTATAATGCAGTCCACTTCCAATAGCCACAACCGATTTAGTAGAAGTAGCAGCAGTTGTATCCGGAGGTGTTGTTCCGTAATCATCGCCAAAATTGATAATTACACCTCCCTCCTTTTTACCGGCGGCAGCATTTAATCCTACTTTAACGCTACCGGCAATACTTTGCACATAAATAGAATCAAGTGCAGAAGGAACACGAATTTGACCTTTAAACTGTCCGTTTTGATCAAAACTACCCGAAGTAACCAGTTTCCCACCATTGGCAGGGTCGTTCGTGTAAATATTAAAACGACTCTTCATCTGATCAAAGTTAATGGTGGAAGGCATTTTAATTGTAACATCCTTAACCTGTGTTGACTCAAAAGTAAATCCATCAGGGATATTCAACTTTTCCATGGCTGATTGGTTATCAGGTGCCGGAGTTGGTGTTTTGTTGCACGACTGAAAAGCGAGAGCACTAATCAGCAGCATTCCGAGTACAGTAATTAATTTTGTTTTCATAGAATTTATTATTTAATTGATTTTAATTTATCCATATTTCAATTTTATTTCTCACTCATCACACAAAACCCGCCACTGCCGGCATTTACCTTGCGGCAAATATTTAATCAATAATTGTTTCATGCTAACAAAATGCATACCAAAAAAATATCTATAAATAACATGTTGAGCGACAAGCATATTCTTCAATTCAATTTGTATAAAATATTTCCTATTTTAGGAATTTAATCCCAATTTGGGAAACATTTGGTCTCTTTTTCATTTTTACAATTCATCAAAATAAAAGCAATCGTTTGAAAAATCGTGATTTTTATACTTCAATCGTTTTCGGAAAACAACCCTGCATTTTTTTATCATAAAATTAATACAATGTTAAATATAATTATCCAATAAATCAAATCGTTTATACTATTTTTGTTACCGGCATATAAACCTTTTGTTCTTAATGTAAATATACAAAAAAATGGGCTTCATAAAGTTAGACAAAACAAAACTAATCAATCTTTCTTACTCTTTAAACAGGGAAAAGTTGCGGACAAATCGTGCAGGAAGCTATGCCAGCTCGAGCATTATCAATTGCAACACCCGAAGCTACCATGGTTTATTGGTAGTTCCGCAGCCCTTGATCAATGATGACAACCATGTTTTACTGGCTGACCTGGACGAAACCCTTACAGCTAATAATTTTGAATTTCATTTGGGCTCACGCATGTATAAAGGTGGCGTCATGGAACCAAAAGGCCACAAATATTTGAGAAATTACAATACAGACCTAAACCCGCACCTGGTTTTCCGAATGGGAAGTGTCGAATTGGTAAAAGAATTAATTTTAGCACAAAAAGAAGACCGAATTCTTATTAAATACACACTCAGGAAAAGTCCGGAGAAGGTGCAATTGCGTTTTCGTCCTTTTCTGGCCTACAGGAGCGTACACAGCCTCAGCAAAGCCAATACCTATGTAAATTCACAATTCAAAGCGGTGCAAAACGGTGCCAGCTGGCAAATGTATAAGGGCTATTCACGGGTTTATATGCAATTTTCTAAAAAAGCCAATTATATCCATGTGCCCGATTGGTATTATAATGTAAAATACATCAGGGAACAGGAAAGAGGTTATGATTATCTCGAAGATTTGTTTACCCCCGGATATTTTGAAACCACTTTAAAACCCGGTGAGAGCCTGGTCATTTCTGCGGGGCTGGAGGGAAAAAGCCCTTCCGTATTCAAAAGGCAATTTACTGCAGAAGTGAAAAAACGCATCAAACGTGATAGTTTTGAGCATTGCTTAATTAATGCTGCCGAAGAATTTATTATTCATAATAAAAAACGAACGGAAATCATAGCCGGCTATCCATGGTTTGGACGTTGGGGCCGTGACACTTTTATTGCACTTCCCGGCTTAACACTAACAAGAGGTGATACCAAAAGCTTTCACGAAGTGATTAAAACAATGCTGACAGAACTCAGGAACGGCCTTTTTCCCAACTTAGGCCACGGGAAAATGGCAAGCTATAATTCAGCCGACACTTCCCTGTGGTTTTTCTGGGCGCTTCATCAATTCCGGTTAATGTCCGGAGAAAAAGACAAACTATGGGATCACTACGGTAAATCCATGAAAAGTATCCTTAATCATTATAAAACCGGAACGCTGCATCAGATAAAAATGCACGAAAACGGACTAATCTGGTCAGGCGAAACAGGAAAAGCTGTAAGCTGGATGGATGCCGTTGTGTATGGCAAACCGGTTACCCCCCGCATAGGTTTTGATGTTGAAATTAATGCACTTTGGTACGAAGCCATTTGCTTTAGTCTGGAACTTGCCCATGAATCAGGTGATGAGGCTTTCGTCAAAAAATGGCAGAAATGGCCCGGGCGCATTGAAAAATCCTTCAAGGAAATTTTTTGGAACGCTGAAAAAGGATATCTGGCAGACTTTGCAACATATGAGTATCATGATTTCAGCATAAGGCCAAACATGGTTATTGCAGCAGCTATGCCTTTCTCACCTTTAAATACCGAGATGAAATTTGGGGTGCTGGCCATAGCCAAAAAAGATTTACTCACACCAAGGGGGTTACGTTCCTTATCGCCCAGCGCACCTCAATATAAAGGCATATACAAAGGTAATCAAACTGAGCGCGATTTGGCTTACCATCAGGGGACAGTGTGGCCCTGGTTACTGGGTCCGTTTACCGATGCCTGGCTGAATATCCACGGTGAACGTGGAAAAGAATTTATCCGTTCTATTTATAAGGGTTTTGAAACAGTAATGACTGAAGCGGGTGTAGGAACCATTTCGGAAGTGTACAATGGCGATCCGCCTTACGAAGCAGGTGGGGCCATATCACAAGCATGGAGTGTTGCCGAACTATTACGAATAAACTGGCTATTAAACAATAAGCATAAAAGCCTTCAGAGCAACGATCTGTAAAATTCAAAAATAACAACTCAAGAACAAAAAGATGAGAGTATTGATGTTTGGATGGGAATTTCCACCTCATATTACCGGAGGGCTTGGCACGGCCTGCTATGGCATCACAAAAGGGCTTGTAAAACAGGGAACAGAAGTCATTTTCGTAGTTCCCAAAGCCTATGGTGATGAGGATACTAAAGCGGCTCAAATTAAAAGTGCCAGTGAAGTTCCATTCGACCTGAAAGATGAAGAATACAAGGAATACTGGAGCAAAATTAAATATCTCGAAGTAGGCTCCAACATCATTCCTTATGTAAGTCCTGAAGAATTTTCGAGGAACATGGAGAAAAACGTCAAAACAGGAGTGGAATTCAAAAGCAATGTATTCTCGAAATATTATAAATTTTCGGGAAAATACACCAGCAACCTGATGGAAGAAGTTGCCCGGTATGCCTTAATTGCTTCGGCACTATCCTTAAAAGAAGACTACGATGTAATACACGCCCACGACTGGCTTACCTATCCGGCCGGTATTGCGGCCAAACAATCCTCCGGGAAAAAGCTGGTTGTACACATGCATGCCACCGAGTTTGATCGCACGGGGGGCAATGTAAACCAACAGGTTTATGAAATTGAACGTCAGGGCATGGAAGTGGCCGATAGCGTAATTACGGTGAGCGACCTTACGCGAAACCTTGTGATTGAAAAATACGGTATAGATCCTGCTAAGGTGATTACCATTCACAATGCCGTTGACCAAAACTATCGTAAAAAAGCACAACATATCAAAAAAAATTACGACGAAAAACTGGTTACTTTCCTCGGAAGGATCACTTTTCAGAAAGGCCCCGAATATTTTATTGAAGCAGCCAATAAAGTCTTGAAGAAAGACCCAAAAGTTCGTTTTGCAATGGCCGGATCAGGCGATATGCTCGTAAAAATGATTAAACATGTAGCCCGTTTAAAAATTGCCGATAAATTTCATTTTACGGGTTTCCTGGAGGGTAATGATGTGGATCATATTTTTGCCATGAGTGATGTGTTTGTCATGCCGTCGGTTTCCGAACCTTTCGGTATAGTTCCGCTGGAAGCCATGCGCTCCAATGTCCCGGTTATCATTTCAAAACAAAGCGGTGTAGCTGAAATTTTACACCATGCTTTAAAAATTGATTTTTGGGATATTGATGCAATGGCCGATTCAATTTATGGCCTTTGTCATTACGAAGGGCTTTCAAAAATGTTCCGAAAATACGGCAAACAAGAGGTAGAGAACTTAAAATGGGAAGATGCCGCTAAAAAAATTATTAATGTTTACCAGAATTTACTGATTCGTTAACCCTGTAATTTCCATAATAATATGAGATCTATCTGTTTCTATTTCCAAGTACATCAGCCCATGCGGCTCAGAAGTTATCGCTTTTTCGACATTGGTGAAAAGCACGACTATTTCGACGATTTGAACAATGCGCAAATTATGCGCAAAGTAGCTCAAAAAAATTACCTGCCCATGAATTCCCTTTTGCTGGATTTGATTCATGAGTACGGAAGTGCCTTTAAAGTTAGTTTTTCCATATCAGGCACCGCACTTGACCAGTTTGAAGCTTATGCACCCGATGTACTCGAAAGTTTTAAACGCCTGGCCGAAACCGGGCAGGTTGAATTTCTTGCAGAAACCTATTCTCACTCTCTTTCCGCATTAAAAAGTAAACAGGAATTCACCAGCCAGGTAAAAGAGCAAGCAGCAAAAATAGAGTCACTTTTCGGTCAAAGGCCTTCAACTTTTCGAAATACCGAGTTAATTTATTCGGATGAAATAGGAGCCTTGGTTGCCGATTTAGGTTATGATGTGATGCTCACCGAAGGGGCCAAACATGTGATGGGATGGCGTAGCCCCAATTATCTATACACCAATGCCATCAACCCAAAGCTGAAACTTTTACTAAAAAATTTCCAGTTAAGTGATGATATTGCTTTTCGTTTTTCGCAACAAAGCTGGAAAGAGTGGCCCCTGACTACCGAAAAATTTGTGGGCTGGCTCAACCAAATTAATCCCAAAGAAGAGGTAATTAATTTGTTTATGGATTATGAAACATTTGGCGAACACCAATGGGCAGAAACCGGTATATTTGACTTTATGAAAGCCTTGCCTGCAAGGGTATTTTCCCATTCCGATTTTACTTTTAACACACCCCTGGAGTTGGGACAAACTTTGCAAGCAGTGGCACCTATCCATGTGCCCTACCCCATTTCGTGGGCCGATGAAGAACGTGACCTCACGGCATGGTTAGGAAATGAATTGCAGGATGAAGCATTCGACAAATTGTACGCCCTGGAAGAAAAGGTGCGACAATGCGATGACCCGCAAATACATCACGACTGGCTGTACCTCCAAACTTCCGATCATTTTTATTACATGTGTACAAAATGGTTTTCGGACGGAGATGTGCATAAGTATTTTAACCCTTACGGAACGCCTTATGAAGCCTTTATCAATTACATGAATGTGCTCTCCGATTTTATCATCAGAGTTGAAAAAAACACAACTTACGGAAAAGACATTGCCGGCCAAATAAAGGAGACTGCGGTAAAACTCGCTGAAAAAACCGGCCAACTGGCCAAACGAAAAGCCAAACAAGCTTCAGCATCGGTTAAAAAAACAGTAGATAAAAGTAAAGACATCAAATTTGACGATATTAAAAATCTGTCAAACGCGGCCGTTAAGAAACTCATCCATGAGGTTGATGTTGAAACCCTGGGCATAGCCTTGAAAGATGCAGAATCTGAAATTACCGGGAAGATTCTCCCCAATCTGGGGAAAAGGGCTAAAAAACAGTATGAAGATTTACAAACCGAAATGAAAAAGGTATCCAAATCCGACATTAATAAATACCGTCGGGAAGTGGAATCGAAGCTGCAAAAGCTTTTCAAAAAGAAATAAACCAACATCTTATTTCGGAAAAGCTAAAGCATACAAGCACCTGATTGATTGTTACCTGCAATAGATGCTGACCTCATTAGGCAAAAAAATAGAGGAAAACACCTGATGTTATTGTTTATTTTTGCCACCTGTCAAAAATAGCGATGACAACTTTACAAACTAACTAAATTTATATTAGACAATTCACCATGAAACCAGATTATATATTTGAGACCAGTTGGGAAATCTGTAATAAAATAGGCGGAATTTATACCGTTGTTTCTTCCAAAGTTTCGGAAATGGCTGTGGCTTATGGCAATAATTATATGCTAATCGGCCCCGATGTGTGGAAAGAAACCAGGGCAAATCCCGATTTTATTGAAGATTCCGGTATTTTGAACGAATGGCGTGAAGCCGCTTTGTTGCAAGGCATCAAAATTCGTGTTGGCCACTGGAATATCCAATCAAAACCCATCGTAATTTTAGTCGATTTCACCCAACTATTTACCAAAAAAGATTTTATTTTCACCCATTTTTGGGAAAAATACAAGCTTGATTCACTGTCGGGACAATGGGATTACATTGAACCTGCACTTTTTGGTTATGCTGCCGGGCAGGTAGTTGAAAGTTATTTTAATTTTTACCTGACTCCCACTGATAAAGTTGTGGCTCATTTTCATGAGTGGATGACCGGAACAGGCATTTTATATCTAAAAGAAAAACTCCCTGCGGTGGGTACGGCATTTACTACCCACGCCACAGTATTAGGCCGTTCGGTAGCTGGCAACGGCCTCCCACTATACGAACAACTTACCAAATATCAGCCAATTGCTATTTCAGGACAATTTAATGTGGTGAGTAAAAATTCGCTCGAAACCATCAGCGCGCGTGAGGCGGATGTGTTTACTACCGTGAGCGCTGTTACTTCAACTGAATGTCAGCAGTTTCTTGGCAAAAAGGCCGACCTGCTTACTATCAACGGTTTCGACAACAGCCTGGTTCCAACTCAGGTGGAATTTTTAAGAAAAAAGATATCTGCCCGCCAAAAAGCAATCGAAACAGCCAAAAAAATCACCGGAGCAAGTTATATTGACGATGTTTTTCTGATTTTGAACAGCGGACGTTATGAGTTCAAAAATAAAGGAATCGATATTTTTATTCAGTCGCTGGGAAAATTAAATCAACTAAAACAAGGCAAACAGATTCTGGCATTTATTGCTGTTCCTGCCGGACACGATGGGCTTCAGGATTGTTTTACGGACGCTGAGAAAAAACCGGAAAGCCCATATCTGACACATAAATTACTTTATCCCGAAAACGATCCAATATTAAAGGCCTTATCCGAAAACGGTTTACACAACAAAAAGGAAGATCGTGTACATGTAATTTTCGTGCCGGCCTATCTCAACAAGAATGATGGCGTCATTCAACTGAATTATTACGATTTTTTAACTGCTTTTGATTATTCTGTATTTCCATCGTATTACGAACCCTGGGGTTACACCCCACTTGAAAGCATAGCCTATGGCATACCCACACTAACCACATCGTACGCCGGCTTTGGGAGTTGGGTAAATAAAACTTGTAAGCCTGTACATCCGTCGGTAATTGTTATTGACCGCAGGGGAAAGAACGATAGCAAAATTGCAAATGAAGTAGCCGAAAATATAGAACGTTATATAAAGTATCCTGATAAAGGCCCAGCTTCTGAAGAAGCAAAAAAAATAGCCGGTCAGCTGACCTGGAAGAAGCTGCTACCCAATTACAAAAAAGCCTGGAACCAGGCGTTAAAAGTCGCCGAAAAGCGTAAAACGACACACAACATCCAATGGACAGAGCCTGAAACCAAAAAGATAAGCGCCTCAATTAATGAGATTTATCCACAATGGAAAAAAATCCTTGTACTGCCGGTACTTCCTGACTCGTTAGCCGCCCTTAAAGAACTGGCTTTTAATCTGTGGTGGTCGTGGAACACAGATGCTATCGGCTTATTTGAAAGCATTTTACCCGAAAAATGGGACGATCTTGACCATAATCCGGTTCGTATCCTTGAATCGCTATCACTGGAAAAGATAAATATGCTTGTCGCAGATGAAAGTTTTCGCCGGCAACTGGACAAAGTTTATCATCGGTTTTTAAGTTACATGAAAAATGCCGAAGAAAAAGAAAAACAACAGGTGGCCTATTTCAGTATGGAATACGGATTGCACAACAGTATAAAAATCTTTTCAGGCGGTTTGGGCATGCTGGCAGGCGATTATTTAAAGCAAGCCAGCGATTCGAACAAAAACATGGTAGGTTTGGGCTTACTCTATCGATACGGGTATTTTAAACAAGTATTGAGCCATTTTGGTGACCAGCAAGCCGAATATATCATCCTTAAAACCACCCGTTTACCATTACTTCCCGTTCGCGACAAGCAAGGAAACCGGATAAAAGTAGCCATTGCCTTCCCTGGCCGTATTGTGCTCGCAAAAGCATGGAAACTTGATGTCGGACGGGTTCCACTGTATCTGCTTGATACCGATGTTCCTGAAAATTCGGAAGAAGACAAAAAACTGACGGCTCAGTTGTATGGCGGTGATAACGAACACCGTTTGAAACAAGAGATGCTCCTGGGGCTGGGAGGCATAAGACTACTGAACGAGCTGGGCTTAAATCCGGACATTTATCACAGCAACGAAGGCCATTCTGCTTTTATAGGGCTTGAACGCATAAAAAACCTGATGGATGAGCAACAACTCGATTTTAATACAGCAAAACAATATGTGAGGGGCACCAATCTTTTCACTACCCATACACCAGTTCCGGCCGGTCACGATAGTTTTGAGGAACACCTGATGCGGGCCTACCTTTCACATTTCAGCGAATATTTTCACATTGATTGGGATGAGTTTATGGCGCTGGGCAGGTTTAACCCGAAAAATTCTTCCGAAAAATTCTCGATGAGTGTTCTCGCTACCCGGCTTTCGCAGGAAGTGAACGGCGTAAGCCGGATACACGGCCGGGTTTCGCGCGAGATGTTTAAACCACTGTATCCCGGATATTACGCCGAAGAATTGCATATCGGGCATGTAACCAACGGGGTACATTATTTTACGTGGACCGACAGGCGCTGGCAAAAATTATACCGCGAATCGTTCGGTAAAAATTTTGAAGAAAACCAGCACGAAGCCACACGCTGGGAAAAAATATTTGATATTCCGGACGATAAAATCCGGGAAATCCGCAAAGTAGTAAAAAAACAACTGGTTCAATTTGTTAAAACCCGCTTACAACAGGATTTCACCCGAAGGCAGGAGAACCCGAAGCTTATCTTAGAATCGATAAAACACCTGGACAAAAACAGCCTTATTTTCGGTTTCGCCCGTCGGTTTGCCACTTACAAACGGGCACATCTGCTATTTGCCAATCCTGAAAGATTAGCCGCCATTGTAAATAATCCGGAGCGTCCCGTTATTTTCCTATTTGCCGGGAAAGCACATCCCAACGATAAAGCCGGACAAGATCTGATTAAACACATCGTGGAATTTTCGAAAATGCCACAGTTTATCGGGAGGATCATTTTCCTTGAAAATTATGATATGATTATGGGCAAAATACTTACCAGCGGCGTAGATGTGTGGTTGAATACGCCTACACGGCCACTGGAAGCGTCGGGTACCAGTGGCGAAAAGGCCATTATGAACGGGGTACTGAATTTTAGTGTGCTGGACGGCTGGTGGGCCGAAGGTTACAAAAAAGGCGCAGGATGGGCAATTCCTGAAACACGCACTTATGAAAACCAGGCACTTCAGGATGAACTGGATGCCGAACTCATTTATAACACACTGGAAGAGAAAATTATCCCCACCTATTTCGAGGGAGATTCCGCGGGAATTTCCACATCATGGGTAAGTCACATAAAAAATACTATTGCAGGTATTGCTCCCCATTTTACCATGCAACGGATGATGAATGATTATTATGAAAAATTCTATACACCGCTCTTTTTCAATGCAAATAATCTGAGTATAAAGCAATACCAGAACACAAAGATACTGGCTCAATGGAAACAGAAAGTCAAAAATGCCTGGAATAATATCAGTGTTGAATCGTTAATGATACCTGATACTACGCATGGAGCTATGCCATACGGTAAACATTTTGTGGCTGAGATTATTCTGAACATTCCCGGACTGGAAGCCTGCGATTTGGGTGCCGAAGTTATTATGGGCAACAAAACCAATGGCGATATCGGGAAAATCGTCATCCGACAGCCCTTGCATGGCCAAAACATCGAAAATGGAAAAGTCCGTTTTAGGTGCGACTTTCCCCTTACACACAGTGGCATCATTGATTATGCATTTAGGCTGTTTCCAACAAATAAGCTCCTTGCCCACCGGATGGATTGCCCCCTGATCAAATGGATTTAATTATTTTTTTATCCATACGGAAATGCTCATATTAAAATAATTAGGGCAAAAACGATAATTCAGGATATATTTTCCTATATTAGCACACCAAACAAACCAATGTTGGTGTGCTTTTTTTTTAAAATCATATCTATTTCGTTAAACGATGCCCTTTTTAAAGAAACAACATAAGCAATCCCGTCACCTGTTATTGACACTACTTTTCATATTATTTTTAATGGGAACACTTGTGCAAAATGCCACAGCCCGTACAGGATATACAGCCAAAATTTCCGATTCGATTCGAAACCTGACCGACAGCTTAAAAATCAGTCGTTTGATTCGCTTGGGCGCACAATTACAAAAACAGGGAAACCCAAAGAATCGTGAATATTTTGAACAGGCTATCAATCTTGCACAGCAGAAAGGCCTGCTGTTGCAAGTTGCAGAAATACTAAATCGACAAGGTGTACGCGAACGTTATGCCAGCAACTACGCCTTGTCGTTAAGCCTCCACATCAGGAGTCTTAACATTGCCAAGAAACTAAACGACACTGGTCTGCTTTCCATTACCTACAATAATATCGGTGTAACCTACCGGCGAATCGACAATTACCTGAAAGCACTTGACAACCATCTTAAAGCCCTGAAGCTCGCAGAATCGATACATGATTCACTCGAAATGGCCATGGCCATTAACAGCATAGGAAATATTGAACTTTTAATTGGTAACGCCGACGAAAGCCTTAATTATTTCAAACGAAGCCTCAAGTTGGAACACAGTCGTAAAAATCTGATAGGGGTTGCCATTAACCTGAACAATATTGGGCATGTATATCAGGAAAAGGGTGAATTACAAAAGGCCCTGCATTACTACAAACTTTCGCTTAACATTAATCAAAATCTGGGTTCAGAACGTGGAATTGCCATATGCAGTAGCGATATTGCTGATGTATATATGAAAATGGGCCAATACAAACTTGCCCTCCCGGCTGTATTTAAAGCCATTAAACTTACAAAACAAAATAACGACAACAACAATCTGGCCTACTCCTATGTAAAAGCAGGGCAACTTTACACCCGCTTAAAAGATTTCCCAGAAGCAATGAAATACTTAAATTCAGCAATTAAACTCTCGCTAAAAATCAATTCCAAATCATCACTTTACGAAGCCTATGGGACACTTTTTAATATTTACAAGCAATTAGGAAACTATAAAAAAGCCGTCGAGTACCTTCAATTAGAACAGCAATACCATGATTCTTTATTAAATATTAACATTCAAAAAGAAATTGCCCGTTTGCAATTAAAATTCGAAGTTGAACGAGATAAAAATCAAATTGCAATGCTCAGGCAAAAAAATCAACTTGCCAACCAAAAAGCCATTGCTGCCACATTAATTCGTAAAAAACAGCAATATTTGATGTACTTTTTTCTGAGTGCTTTTGTATTAACACTGGTTGTTTTAACATTCGGCAGTTTTTATTTGATATCAAAAAACAAAGTCAACAAAATACTAATTGCCAAAAATCAGGAAATTGAAAAAGCCCGACTGGCCCTTGAAAAAAACGCACAGGAGTTGATAGCGGCTAAGGAAAAAGCTGAAGAAAACGCCAAAGCCAAAAGCCGGTTTATGGCCAATATCAGTCACGAAATACGAACCCCGCTGAATGCCGTAATCGGTTATTCGGATTTATTGTCCAGTATAATTACCGAACCTACTCAAAAAGCCTACCTCGCATCCGTACAGTCAGGTAGCAAAAGCCTGCTTAATCTGATGAACGACATCCTGGATCTATCAAAAATTGAAACCGGTAAATTTGTTATTCAATTTAAAGAAATTAGCCTTCATGAACTGATTAACGATGTTAAAAATATTTTCACACTAAAAGCTGTAAATAAAGGACTTCAACTAAATTTTGAGATAAACGAAGCAGTGCCTGAAATTATCTTGTTTGACGAAACCCGCTTACGGCAAATCCTGCTCAACCTGGTTGGAAATGCCATTAAATTTACGGATGAAGGCGAGGTAACCATTCGCATCAATGCCGAAGCCGAAACACAACCCGGCAAAAACAAGTTAACCATTCAGGTGAAAGATACCGGTTCAGGTATTCCCGAAAAAGAACAACAGATAATATTTGAGCCTTTTCATCAGGGATACACCAGCCAAAACCATGAAGGTACCGGACTTGGGCTAAGCATTACAAAACGATTGGCATCAGCAATGGGAGGCCGCATTACAGTAAACAGCGAGCCGGGAAGCGGGAGCACTTTTACCCTTTATTTTGAGCATGTATCCTCAGTACAATCAAAGTCAGACACGCCACGGCGTGTGCACTTTAAAAACAGACTTGTCAAAGTAAAAAACATATTGTTTTTAAGCCAATCGCATCCCGCTAAGGAAGAAATTGTTCATCTATTCAAAGACGCAGGCTATCATATAATAGATGTAGGTGTCAACCTGAACAAAACCCGCAAACTTATTGAACAAAGTCAGGGAATCGTGTTGTGCTGTCTAGAAGAATCCACTATCAAAAACACATTAAAAGCTATTGAAAATGAATATTTAACCGGTTTAGAAACCAAATTAATCATCAATCCGGCCATTAAAAAAACAGTATTAAGGCATGATTTTTTTGAGATTAAGCTCGCAGGCCCGTTGGATGAATCAATTTCAAAAATTAATACTTTTATAACATCCAGCATTGAGAAAGACCTTGCACAACATTTGTTTGAAAGAGATTTATTATTAGACACAAAAGACGCAAAAGACGTATTTGAAAAAATTTACGTTTCTGAATTTTTAAAGGCTAAAAACTCAAGATTATTTAATGAAATCGGGCACTTTGCACAAACTGTCAAAAATGCAGCCAAAGATTATCAGATGAACATCTTATTGGATTTTTCCAACCAACTCATCGAAAACATTAATAAATTTGACATTGACGCCATCAATCAGCAGGTTAATCTTTTCGAAAGGGCTTATCATCATTCATTTACAGCAAATTGATGAAAATTCATCTCAGGACATATCATTCAATTTTTCCCTTCATTTTGCGAAGAGTGATTGTGCTATTGTTTTTGCTGAGCTTCATCCTTCCGCAACAAATGCTAAAAGGACAAGGCAATAACAACAAGATCATTGCTGACAGTTCGGACATAGAAACATTGGTAAATGATACGAGCCTCAGCAAAACAGAAAAAGTTACACTCATTACCAAAATTGCCGATCTCAATAAAAAATCAAATCCTGTAAAAGCAATATTATATTATCAAACGGCTTTAAGAATAGCAAAACACATGCAGAAAAGGAAACTGATTATCCAGCTTTCACTAAAACTTGCACAAGCCGATCAAGACCTTTGCCGATATGCTTCGGCAGACACTCTTTTCAAAAAAATATCTCCAATTATTTTGGATAGTAACAGGCAAATAATAGCCGAATATTATTTTTTACGTGCCACCAATTATTACAAATGGACCAAATACAAACTGGCTGCCGAAAATTTTCAAAAATCGAGGGCACTGTATGAAACAATGGACGACAAACCCGGACAAGCCAAAACATTAAAAGACGAAGCGCGTGTTTGGTCAAATTATAACGATTACGCCAAAGCCATTGGCATGTTGCAACGTTCGCAAGATATTTATGACCAATTAGGAGATCGCGACGGCATCGCTTCTATCCAAACACAACTGGGGACAATAATGGAATCGTGGGGAAAATTAGGGCGCGCACGTTATTTTTACAAATCGGCTTTTGATTTTTACCACGAAAAAGGAGATCTGTTCAACTCCATAAACAACCAACTTCATCTCGGTGACATTGAAGAACTTGAACAACATTTTGCTAAGGCTATCCATCAATTTAAAGCAGCCGAAAGCCTGATCAGGAAACTTCATCACGACAAGCTTTATTCCATCGCCCTTTCCAATATAGGCGAGGTGTATTATAAACTTCGAAAATACGATTCGGCTTTGTACTACCAAGAGCTGGCCCTTCCTATTAAAAAAAGGGTGGGCGACCGTCGTCGGCTGGCTATCAGCATGTACGACTTGGCTCAGATTTATTATCAGCAAAACCATCTGTCTTCAGCAATCCATTATGCAGATACTGCCCTGTCCTATGCCGAAAGCATTCAGGCCAAAGATCTTGAAATGAACACCTTATTTTTACTTTCTGACATTAACAAAGCCCGGCATTATTATCGTACGGCCTACGATTACCTGAAACTCTACGTAAAAGTCAATGGGGAAATCTTCAATGAAACCAACCGCAAAATGGTAAGCGAGATGGAAGTACGATACGAAGCCGAGCAGAAAGACCTTGAAAACGAACGACTTAGAAAAGCGGATACTATGAATCAGCTCAGACTAACCAGGGAAAAAAATCAAAAAATCCTCTTGATTATATTTGTTACTTTTATCTTGGTAATCATCATTATCATCAGTTTGTTTTTGTACTTCCGGAAAAAAATCCAGGATAAAAAAAATGCACTCATTCAAGCCAAAGCCAACGAAATAAGAAAACAACAGATAAAGCTAAAACAATTAAACAATGAATTGTTCAACAGCAGGGAACAATACAGAAGTATTGTAGAAAATGCTACCATCGGGCTGTACCAAACCACACGTGACGGAACCATCCGGTTTGCAAACAAAACCCTTCTCCGGCTTTTAGGTTATACCGAAACCGAGCTGAAGAAAATTAATTTAAACCAGGAAAAACCACACCGTAACCAGTTTATCCGCATGCTGGAGGAACAGGAAATCATCACGGGACGTGAAGACATCTGGACAACAGCTGACGGACGTAATATCTATGTAATGGAAAGTGCCTGGGTAATTAAAGACCAATCAGGACACGTGATGTATTATGAAGGAATTGTTGAAGACATCACTAAAAGAAAAGAAGCGGAAGAACGAGCCGAAAAAACCAGTCAACGGCTTAAACTTATTAACACTGAATTACGTAAACGAAACATCGAATATCAGAAAGCCAAGGACCAGGCCGAGGAAGCCAACCGGGCAAAGACTTTGTTCCTGGCCAATATTAGTCACGAAATACGAACCCCTTTGAATTCAATTATTGGCTATACCGAACTACTAAAACCATTATTAAAATCACATAATCAGGAATCATTTCTACAATCTATCCGCACCAGTAGTAATAACCTGCTGCAACTCATCAACGATATTCTTGATTTATCAAAAATTCAGGCCAACAAACTGGATCTAATTTGGGAACCTGTTTCATTTTCAGATATTTTAACGGAAATCTATCAAATTTTTTATCCCCTTATCGAGAAAAAAGATTTGGAATTTACAACACAACTGTCACCTGAGCTTGATGGCCTTTTCTTGCTTGACAGTACCCGTTTCAGACAAATTCTTTTTAACCTGGTGGGAAATGCCATTAAATTTACAGATAAAGGACACGTCCACCTGACTATTGAATTGCTGTCTATGGATGAACCGAAGCAATTATTTAATATAAAAATTCAAATTGAAGATACAGGGAAAGGAATTCCTAAAGAAGCCCAAAAGGGAATTTTTGATGCCTTTAAACAAGTGCCCGGCAAAGACACCCGGAAAAACCAGGGTTCCGGTTTAGGGCTAAATATTGCCAAACGCCTCATCGAAATCATGGGCGGGACCATCGAACTTGAAAGCAAAACAGGCAAAGGCTCTACCTTTACCATTTATTTTAACGACATAAAAAGAACCGGAAAAGCATCGGCCGGGCAAGATTCTACACATAACAATAACCATCCAAAAACTAACGATCAACAAAATTCTGCCAAAAAAACAAATCGCCAACAGAGCCGGATAAATCCTGAAATACAACAAAAATTTACACGGTCTTTCCGACTAAGATGGGAACAGCTGTACCAAAGTATGATGATAGATGAAATAGCCGATTTTAGCAAAGAAGTACATGCTTTCAGCGCAAAACATCACATAAAACCGATGGAAAAACTTGCAAAGAATTTGGCAACGGCCTGCCGGGATTTTGATATTGAAAACATCGATTTTTACTTAAAACAATTCAAAAGATATCTTTAAAAACAGAACATACTATGAAAGTTGAAATAATGAAACAGAAAATCCTTGTGGTAGATGACGTACCCAAAAACATACAAATCTTAGGGAGCATTTTGTCCAATGCAGGTTATCAAATTGCCTATGCCCAGGATGGCGATCAGGCACTGAATATTCTTGAACATCAAACTTTCGATTTGATTTTACTTGACATAATGATGCCGGGGAAAGATGGTTATGAAGTTTGCCGTATACTGAAAAAAAAGGAAAAAACCAGGGAAACCCCTATTATTTTTCTCACTGCCAAAGCCGATATGGAAAGTATCATTAAAGGATTTGAAGCAGGCGGACAAGATTATATCACCAAACCTTTTAACTCTTCGGAATTATTGGCACGTACAAAAACACACATTCAACTACACGAGCAAAAAAAAGCATTGGCTGAACTAAATCAGTCGCTTGAACAAAAGGTTGAAGAACGCACAAAAGAATTAGATAATGCTTATGAACGCCTGGGGAAACTCGAAAAAACAAAAACTGATTTTCTGGCCATCATCAGCCATGAACTCCGCACCCCATTAAATGGGATAACCGGTTTGACAACCTTGCTCAGCCAAACCCAATTAAGTGAAGAGCAAAAAGAATATTTAACCTATCTTGAAGATGTATCGGACCGGCTTGCCCGTTTTTCAGATATTGCCTTGCTCATTACCCAGTTAAAAGTGCACAAATACAAACCCGATTTAATACCCACTGCCGTAAAGTATCTCGGGGAAATGGCTGTTGAACATTTTCTGGAAATGCACAAAAACCTTCAGGCATCCATCCGGCTTAACAATGTTGACAAAAAAGTGATGATTGCTGCTGATGCCGACCTGATCCGTCAATCATTGGAGATGCTCATGGCAAATGCCGTAAAATATGCAGGTGAACAGTGCCATATTTTAATAAACATCGAAAGCACTGATTCGGAAGTAATTATAGAATGTTTAGATGATGGACCGGGATTTAACAAGGAATCCATCAAAAATATTTTTGAGTTATTTTCAACCGGTGACATTTTACACGAAGAAGGTACCGGGCTTTCACTGGCCGCCATAAAGTTAATTATGAATTTTCACAACGGGAATGTTCAGGTCAGCAATCGAAAAGAAGGTGGGGCAAAAGTAAGGCTAAGCCTGCCGAAAATTTAAATCTTCATACTTGCAATTTATTCCTTTTGAGGATTTGTGTAAATTTCTATCTTTGAACCCTGAACAAATAGAAATTTATTATGAAATTACTTGATGGAAAAACAGCCCTAATCACAGGGGCAGCAAGGGGAATTGGTAAGTCTATTGCTTTAAAATTTGCATCTGAAGGGGCTGATATTGCATTCAGCGACCTGAACTATGATGAAAACATGAAGACCACCGAGGAAGAAATAAAAGCCTTAGGCGTAAAAGCCAAAGGGTATGCCTCCAATGCTGCTTCGCTGGCTGATAGTGGAAAACTCATTGCTGATATTTTAAATGATTTCGGGAAAATTGATATCCTGGTGAATAATGCAGGAATTACACGCGATAATCTTTTGCTGCGCATGACTGAACAGGATTGGGATGCTGTAATAACAGTCAATTTAAAATCAGCCTTTAACCTCACAAAATCAGTGCAACAAAGCATGATTAAACAACGGAGCGGCTCAATTATCAACATGAGTTCTGTAGTGGGCGTCAACGGTAATGCAGGCCAGGCAAACTACTCCGCCTCCAAGGCCGGGCTTATAGGATTCACAAAATCAATTGCCCAGGAGTTGGGTTCCAGAGGCATCCGGTGCAACGCCATTGCCCCGGGTTTTATTGATACTGAAATGACGCACAAACTTTCAGAAGAAGTAAGGGAAGCATGGATTAAAACTATTCCGCTACGCCGGTCGGGAAAGCCTGAAGACGTGGCCAATGTGGCAACTTTCCTGGCTTCAGGACTTTCGTCATATGTCAGCGGGCAGGTTATCAATGTGTGTGGCGGCATGAGCACCTGATTCGCCACAGATACATCTGATGTTTTTTATTATCTCCAAAATATTATCATACTTTTTAAGGCCTGCTATTTGGCTGTTAATTTTGTTGGTCTTTGCTGTATTCCATAAAAACAGTAAAACAAGAAAAAGAAGCCTTTACTGCGGTTTGGTGGTATTGATACTTTTTTCCAATTCGTTTTTCATTACTAAAATCACCGGGTTATGGGCTGTTTCTCCAAAAGAGATCACTCAGACTTATGATGTTGGCGTTGTGTTAGGCGGTTCTACAATTACCTACGAAAAAAAATACCACCGCAATATTTTTAAAGGAAATATCGACCGATTGTTACAGGCAGTGGAATTATATCAAAAAGGAAAAATAAAACGTATCCTGATTACAGGGGGCTCGGGCAATTTAATTTATCGTAATTTAAAGGAATCAAGGCTCATGCGGTCATTCCTAATTAGTATAAACTTTCCCCCTGGTCGTATCCTTATGGATACCCTCGCCGAGAACACACATGAAAATGCTGTTTATTCCAAACAAATACTTTTACAACATCCTGATTTAAAGAAAGTTCTTCTTATTACTTCATCACTTCACATGCGTCGGGCCCTGGCCTGTTTTCGTCACGAAGGCATTAATGCAATGCCATATCCCACCAATTTAATCAATTCAAATACACACCAAAATGTCGAATACCTCTTCATACCAAACATATCTAACTTTCTCATCTGGAATAGTATGACACATGAAATGTTGGGATATGTAGCATATAAGTTTATGGGATATATTTAATACTCAGTTTTTGAAATGCAAATTTTTTTATTCTATATTATTATTGGCATTGTAGTTTTTGATTTCATCGTGGAACGTTTCCTCGAATATCTTAATCTAAAACACTTTAAAGAAAAACTACCAACCGAATTATCCGGGATATACAACGAGCAAAAGTACCATAAATCGCAGGCCTATCTCAAAGCCAATGCCCGCTTTTCGATGATTTCGTCCGGTTTCTTATTTTTATTGCTCATGCTTATGTTAAGCCTTCAGGGTTTTGCAATTGTTAATGATTGGGTAACTAACCTGAGTAATTCAGTTTATTTGCAGAGCTTGCTATTTTTTGGGGTATTGGGTTTGGGATTTGATATTTTATCCCTCCCATTTCAACTTTACCAAACCTTTGTTATTGAAGATGAATTTGGGTTTAACAAAACCACTGTTAGCACTTTTGTGCTTGACAAGCTCAAATCGTGGATACTGGGTTTATTGCTGGGAGGAGGAGCGCTGCTGTTTATACAGTGGGCTTATCTAAACGGGGGCTCGTTATTTTGGCTTATAGCATTGGGAGGAATTGGATTTTTCAGCATTTTTATGGCTATGTTCTACACCAGCCTTATTGTTCCATTGTTTAATAGGTTAGTACCTCTTGAAGACGGAGAATTAAAAACAGCCATTGAGGATTTTGCACAACAAGCCGGCTTCGGGCTCAATAACATCTATGTAATGGACGGTTCAAAACGCAGCAGCAAAGCCAATGCTTATTTCAGCGGATTGGGGCCCAAAAAGAAGATTATTCTTTACGACACCCTCATCAACGATTTAAGTAAGGAAGAAATTGTAGCAGTTCTGGCTCATGAAGTAGGTCATTACAAAAAGAAACACATTTATAAAGGGCTTGCATTGTCATTGTTACAAATGGCTTTTATGTTGATTTTATTATGGTGGGCACTAAATAATCCTGCTTTATCAATGGCACTTGGGGCAAAGCAGGCAAGTTTCCAAATGGGCCTGCTTGCATTCAGTCTTTTATATTCTCCAATTTCTTTTTTATTGAATATTCCAAATCAGCTTATCTCGCGAAAGCACGAATATGAGGCCGATGCTTTTGCCAAAATGTATGGGCTTGGGAAATCACTCGTTAATGCACTCATTAACTTATCAGTTAAAAGTCTCAGCAACCTGCAACCTCATCCTGCATATGTGTTTTTTTATTATTCGCATCCCACATTATTACAAAGGAAAAATGCAATAGAGGATTCATAATATTAACAACCTGAGTTTGACATAAGATTTACTTCACAGCTTATGCCGGGCTCAGGTTAATCGGGTTAATAAGAAGTCTTTTTAAAATTAAAAAATGTTATGATAGTACGGATAACAATCTTCAAGTCTGTCCACGGATTAGCTATCATAGCATATTGATTATCAAGGGCGATACGCTCTTCCGGGCTATGAAGCTCCGAAGCATGTATTTGCCATAAACCTGTAATCCCGGCCGGGGCCAAAAAACGGTAAGCCCATTCGTCGGTAGTTAAATGTTCAGCCTCGTAAAGTGGCAAAGGCCGATTTCCCACCACCGACATATCTCCCTTTAATACATTATAAAATTGAGGGATCTCGTCAAAATGAAATTGCCGGATTATTCTTCCTACTTTAGTGATACGTGGATCATCCTTAACCTTAAAGAATGCTTTTTGTAAAAGTTCAGATTTTTTCATGCGCAGATAATTATTTTCGCACATCTCAATACCATCTAAATATAACAATGGGGAACACGGGTGTCCCAGACGTTTACAGTCGGGACATTCCTCAATATTATCCAAATTACCTTCTTTTTTCAGTTCATTCAAATATTCATTAAGCCCTTCCAACTGCCCGATATGATTCTCGGCATGTTTTACCATAGTACGGAGTTTATAAAAGGTAAATATGTCGTAGCCTGTACCTACTCTTTCTTGAGCAAATATAACCGGTCCCCTGCTTTCTATCTTTATTGCAATAATCAGAATCAATAAAAGGGGGGAGAAAAAAATCAAGGCGAGCAGGGAGAACGTAACATCAAACAACCGCTTACCCCAACCGATGCGGAAATGCTCGTATGATTCCCTGTTTTTAAAACTTCTTCTCCGGTTCAAATGATTAAAAATTAATAATAAAATAAATTTTTCCACCTTCCCATCTGAATGTCAATTTCCAACATCTCTTTGAAAAAATCCATCCACACGAAATCCATTCTCAGATAACTCAGTCTGGTGTTGATTGACAAACTTAAGTATTTCTTCAATCGAAACGGAATAGGTTAAACCATATTTTATTATCTTTTTTCTGTTAATAAGTATTTTGCCGGAGAAAGCTTCCGATTGTGTATATGTTTCATCCTTATCCAGTGCAGGTTCAAGATAAACCAGCTTATCTACCATGCCTGAACTTGCCATTCCAACCCATTCAAAATAAGGGGCGCCATCCCTTATAGCAAATACAGGGGCCCCACTAATTCCTTTATTAAAAACAGCATCTGTAAGAAAAAAACCTTTTCGCTGTTGTGAAGGATGACTTACAATTCCATGATTAAGCATCATTTGTCCCAGTGGGAACCCCATGATATAAACAAAGTTCCCCCAGCCGAGTTGTGCAGAATTCCCAACCGGAACAGGCAGCTTTACAGGCATCTCTTCAACAGGCAATGATTCCACATCCATCTTTAACAATGCAATATCACTTTTTGTGTTAGTAGCAACAACTTCGGGTTCAATTCCCTGCATTCCCGACACAAATATTTTTTGCTTGATCTTAACCGATACGCTCTGTACCTTTGCCTGTGCATCAGGAAAATAGCGAACTAATGTATCAGCAAAATGAACAACGTGGGCACAGGTTAACAAGCCGGCGAGATAATTATCAAGATACACTACAGTAGCTGTTCCAAGAGCAGTTTCGTGTGTTACCGCCTGCGCCACTGCCTCCGACAACATCAACGAATCATGCAAATTATGCTTAACAAAAGATTGGTGTTTTGAAAAATAATAGGTTTTATAAAAAGTGATCACATTCAATTTATATATTGATTGTGATATTTTATTTAAAGCAAATGACACATCGCCGTAAGGATAAGCATCGTATCGTCCATCGGTAAGCATTGCAGGTTTTGCAGCCTGATATATTTTGGGGGCACATGACCATCCCGAAAGAACAAATAATCCCAAAAATACCAAAAACCAATACTTAGCCCTCATTATATATCACTTCGTTTTAAAAACCAATATATTACAACAAAAAACAAAACCGAATAAGCCATACACAATACGACATCCTGTAAAGAAACATATTCCCTAAAATTTACCCCAAATAATTTCATTAGTGATGAGTTGGGAATATCGATTAAATGACCCATCACCTTTACCGGAAGATATTGGCTGACGTAATCGGGAAGTTTATAGGCCACCAACGGCTCAATAACATAAAAGTACAACGCCAGCACACCAATGGCAAGGCCCTGCTTTTTAACAAGAAAAGCAATCATCAGTGCTAACATGGAGAAAGTAAATAATTCCAGGAAATAGGCTGCCACAAAAAACATTTTATCAAACACAAGTCCCACACTAACCATATCAGTATGTGTTAAGCCGAGGAACAATGCCGAGAAAAACAAAACCAGGGTGGAAATGAGTGAAAACAGAAAAACAAAAATCACTTTAGAAAATAAAAACTCATTTCTGCTTAAGCCCGACATCACATTCTGACGGATCGTTTTATAACTAAATTCGTTGGTTACAAAAATCACAACAATCAAAGCGGGGAAAATTTTAAAAAATCCCGCTAAAAAGGCCAAATTATGCCAAACAAACGGAAAGCTATATAAGCTAAAGCCGGGAATTGCAATGGGCGAATTTTTACCGGCGTTCGTCATAATCTTGTTTATGAAACCTTCCGAGCCTGCAAAAACCAATACGATGAGTAATAAATACAAAGCAGTAAGTATCCAGAAACTGCGGTTGTAAAAGTATTTTCTAAAATCTATTTTAATGAGTCGGAACATGATTTTCAGATAAAAGTTCAAGGAAATATTTTTCGAGGGTTTTATTTCGCGCTGCCAAATGAGTCAGATATATATTTTTTTGCGATAAATATTTATTAACCCCGGCCGGGCCAAAATCGTCAGCGAGGCGCAAGACCAGCCATTGTCCCTCTTTTTTCAGGTCTAAAACCCAGGGCTGGCCGGACAATGTATTTTCAAGCAAAGCCATATCCGTAGCTGCCAATTCAAGCGTAGCCTTTCCCGAAAGCACCTCATCAACAGCACCTGAAAATAATTTCTTACCATGATCAAGCACAGCCACATGAGTACAAACTTTTTCCACCTCATCAAGCAAATGGCTGGCTAAAATAATCGTTATACCCGTATTTGCAATACGGATTATCAAATCGCGTATGTCGGCAATTCCACGCGGATCAAGGCCGTTGGTTGGTTCATCCAAAATGAGTACTTCAGGGTTTCCCAGCATCGCGGCTGCAATAGCCAGCCGCTGTTTCATCCCCAATGAAAAGGTTTTATATTTTCCATTTTTTCTCGCTGTAAGTTCGATAAGTTGGAGCACATTGTCAATTTCACGATAAGGGACACCGCGTATATCAGCAATGATTTTTAAATTCTGAACTGCCGATAGATATGGGTAAAACAAAGGTTGCTCCAGCAAAGCACCAATTCGTTTACGTACCTGCGGCGACGATAGCTTTCCAAACCATTTAAACGATCCGCTATCCATGTTGATTATATCGAGCAATATTCCCAATGTGGTGGTTTTGCCACTTCCGTTTGGCCCCAGCAAGCCAAAAACATTGCCACGCTCCACCTTTAACGAAAGTGAATCAAGCGCTTTTAATCGTCCGTACGATTTAGTAAGTCCCTGTATTTCAAGTATATCAGTTTCCAAAATATCTCTTTTAAAAATTCTGTCGCTATGTTAATAAAAAATAAATAATAGTCTTCAATAAGTTATGCACCGTCAGTTTTCTTACAAAGACGATGCTCCGTGAGAAACATTACAATAATAATGAAAATTAGAATGGCTTAATGTTTTTTTTTAATTTTGCCACTCTTTAACTAAATCTTTATCAATATAAAATTATGAAAGTAGGAAACAACAAGGTAGTTACTATGACATATACCTTACACTTCAACGACGAGAATGGGGAAGTAATTCAAAAAGTTGACGAAAGCAGGCCTTTTGTCCAGATGTTTGGGGTTGGCGCATTATTGCCGGCCTTTGAATCCAATTTGGCCGGGATGGGCAAAGGAGAGACTTTCGGGTTTCACTTAGATGCCGGGGAAGCTTACGGCAATCCTTCTGAAGAAGCTATTCTTGAACTCGAAAAGAAAATTTTTGAAATTGACGGCAAAATAGACTCCGAAATGATAGCCGAAGGTAAAATGGTTACCATGCAGGATCAGCATGGCAATCCTATCGATGGTAAAGTAATGGCCATCAAGGAAAACAGTGTGATTATGGATTTTAACCACCCGTTAGCAGGCGAAAACCTTTATTTTGAGGGCCGTATCATCGACGTTCGTGATGCATCGGATGAAGAACTTTCGCACGGTCATGCACACGGACCCGAAGGACATCACCACTAAAATTTATTTGTAAATCAGAAATACGGCAGGCTTTTTATTAAAGTCTGCCTTTTCTTTTTTCCAGTCGGCCACCCTTTTTGTAACAATGGTTTCATCAGGCAGGCTAATATTGGCTGCCACACATAGCAAAGTACCGGTTTGCAGGGTTTTAGTCAGGCTTTCCAGCATTTGATTATTTCGAAATGGCGTTTCGATAAAAATTTGTGTAACATCCTTACGATAAACTTCTTGTTCCAATTGTTTTATTTTTCGCATGCGTGCAGATGGCTCCTTGGGCAAATAGCCGTGAAAAGCAAACTGCTGGCCGTTAAAACCGGAGGCCATCAATGCCATTATAATAGAATTGGGGCCTACGAGAGGCACTACCTGAATATTTTTTTGATGTGCCAGGCGCACTATAGATGCTCCCGGATCGGCCACAGCCGGTGCCCCTGCCTCAGAAATCAAGCCGATGGAAATCCCTTTCCCCGCAGCCTGCAAAAAAGTAGCAATTTCTTCTTCAGGAGTATGTTTATTAAGCTCGAAAAATTGCATCTCTTCAATAGGGACAGGGTGCTTTACTGCTTTTAGAAAACGCCTTGCTGTCCGTATTTTTTCAACAATAAATACCTTTAACTGATGTATAATCTTTAAATTATATTCGGGAAAAACGTTCGACAACGATTCAGTTTCCCCTAAGGTCGTCGGGATAAGATAAAGTTTAGCTTTTTTCATAAATCACTTTCGGATTGGAGACTTTTCAAGTCTGATGCATGAATAAATCAGGATTGCCAGGGCAGTTTTTCCAGATCAACGTTACCTCCTGAAATAATTACCCCTACTTTTTTCCCTTTCACGTTCACTTTGTTTTCAAGAATAGCAGCAAAAGGTACAGCTGACGAAGGTTCAATCACTATCTTCATCCGTTCAAAAATCAGGCGCATAGCCTCAATTATACTCTCCTCCTCAACAGTAACCACGTCATCAACAAATTGTTGCATAATGGGAAAGGTAAAATAGCCCAATGAAGTGAGCAAACCATCGGCTATGGTTTGAGGATTCACACTAAGAACTCTTTTACCACTAACGAAGGAGCGATAGGCATCATCGGCACCCGCCGGCTCGCAGGCAACAACCCGTGTTTTTGGTGAAAAATAATGTGTCGAAAGTGCTGTGCCGCTTAACAAGCCACCACCACCTACCGGACATAAGATCAAGTCCAAATCATGTTTCTCTTCAATTAATTCCAGTGCAGCAGTAGCCTGACCGGTAATTACCTGTAAATTATCATAGGGATGTACTTCGGTAGCACCTGTTTCGGCTATCACTTTTTTCAATGTCGTTTCACGTGCTTCCAAAGTAGGTTTACAAAAAGTAATTTGTCCTCTATATCCTTTCACTGCAGCAACTTTCACTTTTGGGGCATTTTCGGGCATAACGATATAAGCAGGGATGTTCCGCAATGCAGCTGCTCGCGCAAGAGCTTGAGCATGATTACCCGACGAATGAGTAGCCACCCCTTTTTCAGCGCGGGCTTGTTCCATTGAAAAAACAGCATTCACCGCTCCCCGGGATTTAAAAGCCCCCACTTTCTGAAAATTCTCACACTTAAAAAATAATTGCGTTTCGAAACGCTTATTAAAAGTTTGAGAGCTTAAAACCGGTGTGTAATGAACCCACGGGGAAATACGGTTTGCAGCTGCTTTTATGTCATCTGCTGAAGGAAATTCCATAGCAAAACTTTTATTTTTCGGCTTTTATCGAAGCAATAATTTTATCCGTGGCTTTGTCAAGCAAATGGAATATGGTTTCGCAATTGTCAACCACACTGTTATGTGGATCGGGAACATTTTTGTTCGAACCTGGTTCCAGTACATTCAGAAGATAATCCACTTTTGCCCGTTGAGTATCTGTTTTGGCAAGATCCATCACATCACGATAATTTTTTGAGTCCATCACAAAAATCTTATCAAAACGATCAAAATCTTTCTTAAGAAAAATTCGGGCAAGACCACCAACCGTATATCCATATTTTAGACCAATATTGATAGCACGTTTCTCCGGTGGTTCATTTATATTAAATGACTCAAAACCTGCTGAATCCACATTCCCTGAAATTTCATGGTCATCAAATTTCTTTTTCAGTAGCCCTTCGGCCATTGGTGATCGGCATACATTTCCTAAATCGACAAATAAAATATTCATAGCAGTACTTTTTAAAATATGCTCTAAGTTACACATTTTTCCGAATAGCTGTAGCTATAGAGAAGAATTTTCATCATCTATAAAAAAAATAACTGCGTCAATTCTGTAAACTTTATTTCTGAACAAACACTAAAGTTTTAGTTTTTTATCAATTTCACTCACGTAAATCCTGAACCTTTTGTCGGTTTCTATCAGGTTGTTAATTGTGCGACAGGCATGTAAAACAGTAGCATGATCTTTATTACCACATTGCAATCCAATGGTTGCCAACGAATTTTTGGTATGTTTTTTTGAAAAAAACATTGCCAATTGACGAGCCTGAACAATCTCTCGTTTTCTGGTTTTTGAATTGATTAAATCGATGGTAATACCAAAATAATCACAAACCACTTTTTGAATATAGTCAATAGAAATTTCACGGGTTGTATTTTTCACAAATTTATCAATCATCTGCTTGGCCAAGTCCAGTGTAATGGTTTTCTTGTTAAGAGAGGCCTGTGCCAAAATTGAAATAAGGGCACCTTCCATCTCACGGATATTCGTTGTAATATTATATGCCAGATACTCAACTACTTCATAGGGCATTTCGATACCATCAGCATATAATTTTTTCTGTAAAATGGCAATACGCGTTTCCAAATCGGGCACCTGCAGATCGGCCGCCAATCCCCATTTAAAACGCGATAGCAAACGAGGTTCTAATCCTTTTAATTCAACCGGAGCTTTATCGGAAGTAAGAATAATTTGTTTATGGCTTTGGTGGAGATGATTAAAAATATGGAAAAAGATGTCTTGGGTTTTTTCCTTTCCTGCCAAAAACTGAACATCATCTAAAATCAGAACATCAATCATTTGATAAAAATGAACAAAATCGTTTTGATTATTATTCCTCACCGAATCGATGTACTGGTTGATAAACTGCTCGGTTTGTACATACAACACGGTTTTATCAGGAAAATTATTTTTTACCTGTAACCCAATGGCGTGAGCCAGATGTGTTTTACCCAAACCCACCTGGCTGTAAATCAACAATGGGTTAAAAGCGGTTTTACCTGGATTTTCAGCAACAGCCCAACCTGCCGAGCGTGCCAAACGGTTACAGTCGCCTTCCACAAAATTATCAAACGAATAGCTGTCAACCAATTGCGACTCTACTTTCAGCTTCTTCAGACCAGGAATAATAAACGGATTAGGAATCTCGCGCGATTTACCATGGTTCAAGTCAATAGGCATGGCAACCGATTTATTTTGAACCGCTTTCCGGTTAGCAGTGGGGTAGTTTACAGTAATCGGGGCCTTGTTTTCATAGCGAGAAGAATCCATAATTATACTATACTCCAAACGTCCGGCCGGACCCATTTCCTTTTTGATTGTTTTTTTCAACAAGTTGATGTAATGTTCCTCAAGCCATTCATAAAAAAACTGGCTTGGGACCTGGATAGTCAACACATTGTTTTCAATCTTCATGGGTTTGATGGGCTCAAACCATGTTTTAAAACTTTGATAAGGAATGTTGTCCTTGATAACGGCCAAACATTTACCCCAAACTTCAACATGTTTACTTTTCATCGGCTAGTAAGGGTTGCTCATTTATTACAAAATAAGTAAGTAAAAAATATAATTATTTAAAAATCAACCCAGAAAGTTAATTTGGGTATCCTGAATAATTCTTAACAAATAAATAACATAAATAGTTTGAAAAAAAGAATATTAACTCTTGACTTTTATGTTTTTTTATCGTATAAGAGACAACAAAAACAAAAGGCATAACTAACTGTAAACCTTTTAACTTACAGTTAAACCGAAAATACGGCTAAAGCGTTGTTCCAATTTTTCTTTCTTGCTCTTCTCTACCTCTATTTCCAAACTGCAATCCAGTGCAAAATCCCGACGGATTACCGTAAGATTTTCTTCCTTAACAATCCGCATCACGTTATTCATAAGCGGATAGTTAAAATGCAGGCGCAACCTCCGGGTTAATATCTCATAAACAATTTCGGCATTAGACAGCGCATCTGATGCAGCTGTTTTATATGCCCTGATTAAACCACTAACACCCAGCTTAGTGCCGCCAAAATACCTTGTAACGACCACCAAGACATTAAACAATTCATTGGAGTAAATCTGATTTAAAATCGGTTTACCTGCCGTACCGGAAGGCTCACCGTCATCACTACTTTTGAACAGGATATTTTCAGGATTTACACGGTAAGCATAGCAATGGTGACGCGCATCGTGATACTCATTTTTGATTTGTGTAATCACTGATTTAGCATCTTCTTCAGTAGTCACATGAACTACACGGGCAATAAATTTACTCCCTTTCTCTTTATAAAGTCCTGCGGCAGTACCTTTTATGGTTTTATACCGATCTAATGCTTCCATAGCCAAATATATGAAATTTCACAGTTTTATATACTAATAAACTGTGAACGTGCTATTACCCTATCAATGAGCGCTTCATCTTCCAAAACAAAATATTATTGCTTACCTTAGCAAAAAAAACATGCAACGAAAATCAAAAAAAAGGAAAAAACGAATTACGCTGGGTAATCTGGTGCTATTTTTTCTTGTCCTGGCCATCATTTCAATCATCATTGCGTATTTCCTGACACAGTCTGAACAGCATCAGGAAAAATCGGCAACTACCACCCCGGCTTATCCGGCCCAAACAACAAAAACAAACGCAAGCCAGGCAAACTTCCCCTTAAACGGAACGTGGGCAAGCGACTACGACGGCTCTATTCTTGATATCTACGGAGCATCATTTAGCATTGAACATCCTTCGGTGGAAAGTAACCATGTTGAAAAAGGAAATGTTTTCATCAGCGGAAATGTCGTTACTTTCACTTATACCGACAGCAACTCTTTGTGTAAAGGAAAGCCCGGTCATTATTTCTTTACAAGAAGAAAAGGACATTTAATCTTAAAGCTTAAAACGGATATGTGTCCTGGTCGCAAAGAAAATTTTGCCACGGAATGGGACAGTATTTAAGCGATATTCTAATCATTTCGATACAAAACCGCTTTTAACCGTGAAATATTTCCAACTTCATCACTTACAACTACCTGCAATTCGTTTTTCCCCTTTTTAAAATATTGATCGAAATGATAAGTCAATGTATGCAGCTTCGGATTATATTCCATCAATATCCAATGTCCGTTCAGGCTTGGCCTATAGTTTTTAATACCTGTTTCATGGTCGTTTATGGATAAGCGAATACTTTTTTGATGATCCAACGTGTCCAAATTATGAAAATTAAGGGCTTTTATTTCAGGACAAACCGTATCAGCCATCACTGTATAAGTACCTAACTGACGTACGCGGGCCGTTAACCAATTGTCTTTCCAGCGGCTGCCTGCATAATTAAAAGCATCCTGCCCTTTAGGCGGGAGAAAAGCAATAAATAATTTATTGTGTAACGAATCGCCCACCGAATCAGGCCGTATAGCTATTTTAAAATATTTCTGAACAGGGACAAAACGGTTATGAAGGACGAAAATAGGTGCAAAACCTCGCCCGGATTCAGGTTTCTTGTGAAGATAAAAAGTAAACGATCGGTAAAACGTGTTCGGTGTAAAAGTCAGGTGTATGCGCCCCGAATTTATCCGGCAGGCATTTCTGAAGTTAATAAACTTTCCATCAGCGGATACCGGATTTGGCTTTTTTTGCAATGTATTAGCCACATTGCCAAGCCATTGAATCCGAAACGGCACCTTGGAAGCATTGCCATAAGCATCTTTCACCCTAAACTCAAAATGATGCACCAGCGTATCCCGGAAAGGAAAAATTCCCCGATTTTGCACCTTTTTGTAAACAGGTAACCTATTATTGGTGTCCACCTGTGTCCTGACAATTCTTTTTCCTTTTTTCTGAAAATAATTATAGTCGATCAGGCTGTTGACATAACGCGTTGTTTGAAATGAAAACCGGTTAAAAGTAATATCAAAAACACGACGTGCATCTTCAAATAATTCTATTTGATAGATACCGTTGTGGTTAGGCCTGCCACCCATTACATCGTAAGTCCTAATGCCGAAAGAAACCGGTCCGGCCACCTTAATTAATGGATTCCCTTTAATAAAACAGTGCATTCCTTTTCCCGCAATCCAATAGAAAGCAGTATCCCGCTTACCATTAATGGTTGAAAAATGATTCACCGGATAAATAACCAATTGTACCAACTTTGGTGCCTGCACATCCTTAATTCTAATTCCCTTAAACAGTAACGGATTCAAAGGGTTCTGGCTTTTTGAATCCCTAATCTCTAAATGTAAATGGGGGCCATCCGAGCCCCCTGTATTTCCCGAATAAGCAATAAGTTGCCCCTTTGTTACCGGGAATTTCCCTTTTTCGGGAAAAATCTCTACCGTAAAACGTTCGCGCTGATATTGGATACTTCTCACAAAATTTTCCAGCCGGTTATTAAACCTTTGCAAATGCCCGTAAACACTTGTAGTCCCGTTTGGATGTGTGATATACAGGGCTTTTCCATATCCACCAAGCGATATATTAATTCGGGAGATATAGCCGCCGTCCACAGCATAAACTTTTTTACCCTGTACCCCACCGGTACTGATATCGATTCCGGCATGAAGATGACCGGAACGCAATTCTCCAAAGGTTCCGTTCAAATAGAGCGGAGAATTTAAAGGCGACCGAAAAGTTTCTTTAGGCACAACTTGTTGAGCCGGCAATATACCAGCCGCTATCAACAAGCCCCCTATTAATACGTATTTCAGATATCTACAAACAAAGACCTTATATAAATTCATTCAGGCAAGTTTCATTAAATTATTATTGGCACAAACTACAAAAATAGGATATTCCATCAAAATGAAAATAAACCTACAACAAAATGGCTAAACAACAAACCCGGCTGACGGTAAAGAAGATTTAAAGCGGTAAATTTTCTTAAATTTGCCTGGTTTTACAAAAAGCCGGAGAATGGAGCACAAAACAATAATTTTTATCATCAATCCTATTTCAGGTGCCCGGCGTCACCGAAACATCAGCACACTAATTAACAAGCATCTTAACAAAAAGAAATTTCAATCTGAAATCAGGTTTACCCAATATGCCGGGCATGCCGTACATTTGAGTCGTGAAGCTGTCGAAAAGGGCATCAATGTCATCGTTGCCGTTGGGGGCGATGGCTCCATCAATGAGGTGGCATCACAAATGATTGGCAGCAGCTCGGTACTCGGGATTATTCCGCTGGGATCGGGCAATGGCCTGGCAAGGCACCTCGGAATTCCACGTTCTATACCTTGGGCCATTAAACTAATAAACCAATGTAATGTTACTGAGATTGACACGGCAACTATCAACGGGCGACCTTTCATAAGTATTGCGGGTTTGGGATTTGACGCTTTGGTTGCCAAACACTTTGCAAAAGATAAGCGACGTGGGTTTTTGACCTACGCACACATCATTGCCAATAATTATATGCATTACAAACCTAAAAAATACAAAATAAAATTTAGTGAAGGAAAAAGCCTGAAAGCAAAAGCCTTATTTGTGAGTTTTGCCAATTCCAATCAATTCGGGTTCAACACTACCATTGCACCCAATGCACGTTTACGCGACGGCAAGCTTGATGTTTGTATCGTTCAGAAGCCCAATATTTTCGAACTTCCCATTGTGGCCAATCTTTTATTGTTGCGTGCTATCGATAAGTCACAATATGTAAAAACAATCCGAAGTAGCGAGTTTACCATCAAACAAAAGAAAAGCCGTGTGGTGAATATTGATGGAGAAGCCGTCAAAATAGGCAAAACCTTAAACATTAAAGTTAGTCCCCAATCCTTAAAAATCATCATTCCGCAACATGAAATCAAATAAAAAAAACAACAGGATGGTGTATTCTACCAATCCCGATTATCAGTTTGAAGATCAAGAACAACAAATTGAGACACTACCACCAAACCGGCAAAAACTAACTGTATCACTGGATAAAAAACAGCGTAAAGGCAAGAAAGTTACTTTGATAAAAGGCTTTATCGGTACAGAAAACGATCTGAAAAGCCTGGCAAAAAAACTAAAATCAAGTTGCGGTGTGGGAGGCTCTTCAAAAGATGGCGAAATTATCATACAAGGCGATTTTCGCGAAAAAGTACAGACGCTGCTTGAAAACGAAGGTTTTAAAGTAAAAATATCCGGCGGTTAGCCTTTAACAAATCAAAAACTTAACCTGCTGATATTCCTATTATATTATCATTTTTTACCATGGAAGATTATCCAAAAGCCTATTGGGACAAGCTGTATGAACATAACCGGTTAGGCTGGGATGTGGGATATGTTTCCACTCCTCTCAAGGCTTATTTTGACCAACTTCAAAACAAAAACCTGCGAATTTTGGTCCCGGGGGCCGGTAATGGTTGGGAAGTGGAATACTTGTATAAAAACGGTTTCCATCATACTTTTTTATTGGATTTTTCTGAAAAGGCGGTGGAAAGGTTTCGCTCTCGTTTTCCTGATTTTCCTTCAAATCAGATATTTACTGAGGATTTCTTTAAACATACCAGAACTTATGATTTAATTGTAGAGCAAACTTTTTTCAGCTCGCTGCCCAAAAGCCGGCGAACTGATTATGCACGTCAGGTTCACCATTTGCTGAATCCAGGTGGAAAACTGACAGGTTTACTTTTTAATCATGAATTCCATCAGGATTTTCCTCCTTTTGGTGGAAGCCCTTCGGAATACAAACAGCTTTTTTCACCTTTTTTTGAAATAGAAATTTTTGAAACTGCCATAAATTCAATTAAACCCAGAAAAGGCCGGGAAATTTTTCTTCTTTTAAGAAAAAAAACTGTTATTTAGAATTATTTTATATATTAGCTATTCGATATAAACATTTATAAACCTATTATTCATGACTAAAAAAATCATCCAATCCATCGGAAACATCACCAAAAAAGAGAAGCTTAGACTTGTAGAACAGATAGGCGACTGTAAATCACTAATTCTGGAATCTACCGAACCATTTCCCGGTTATCATGGCACTACCGTTCCTGACAGACTGGATCCCGATTCCATTTTTCTCGTAACGAGGTACGCTTACAATGATGACAGAATTATCAGGGCCATCATGGCAGTAAAAAAAACTTTTCCTTTCCGTTTTGATGCCGCCCCGGGTAGTTTATCCCTCAACAACAAACCGGTAAACATTATTCGCATAAAATTCCTCCCGTATCAGCATGTGCCCGAATTAATAGAAATTTTTCAAGACCATGAGATCGACTTTATGAAAAAACGCAGGATTAACCCTTACGACTCACTCATTAAAATCAGAAAACATTTCCGGATGGAAGAAAGCGTGGAAGGTATTTATCAGGATATGGATACAAAGGAATTTTCTTACCTGCAAATTCCCTGTGCCATGCGTTGGAATACGTTTGAGAAAATAACCATGCAAATCAAATATAACATCAAGGATAATAATTTTGATGCTGCAATGGGACATGTATACGATGCAAACGGCCTGCTCGATTTTGTCAGGATTTATGATAAAAACTTCAAATTGGGCAAGTTGATATTTATTCGCAATAAGTATCTCGATTTTATCGGTAAACTTTAATTCCACATCAATTAATTATGGAACTCTCACTCAAAACACTGAGTCTTTATGCTATTAGCCTGCTGGAGAAAGCAGGCGTTTCGTCACCTTTATCTTCTTACATTGGCGAAATTTCCGTGCTTATTTTATTAATCCTTTTTTCCTACCTCGCTTACCGGCTTGCCTGGTATTTATTTAAAAGGATTTTTATTCCAATAATGCAACGGAGTAAAAATCAGTTTGATGACATTTTATTAAAACATGTTTTTTTCAAGAAAATATCATTTTTGGTGCCTGCCCTACTGCTATATTATTTTGCGGAAGGAGCCCTTTTTGATTTACCGCTTCTTGTTAACCTGATTAAAACACTGCTCAATATTTCATTTGTATTAATTGCCGTTCTGATCATTGACAGCTTATTATCAACAGTTAACGATTATTACAACCGTTTTGAAATATCAAAAGATCATCCCATTCAAAGCCTGATACAGATAACGAAAATTATCATTTATCTTGTTGCTTTACTTTTTGTTATTGGTACACTGATGCATCGCGACCTATCCTCATTATTCATCAGTCTGGGTACTTTGTCGGCTGTTTTAATGTTGGTTTTTAAAGACCCTATCCTCGGTTTTGTTGGCGGATTACAACTGATTTTTAATAAAATGATCAGAATAGGCGACTGGGTGAGCGTCCCAAAACATCATGCCGACGGGGTTGTAACGGAAATTACGCTAACCACCGTAAAAATACAAAACTGGGACAAAACCATCACCACTTTGCCCACTTACAGCCTTATTTCAGACTCGTTTCAAAACTGGCGGGGGATGGAAGAATCGGGAGGCCGACGTATCAAACGCTCCGTGAACATCGATATGGACAGTATACATTTTGTCCGGGAAGAAGAGCTGGAACAATTCAGAAAAATAAAAGTGCTGAAACCCTATCTCGATAAAAAAGAAAAGGAAATAGAAACTTACAACAAAAAATTTAAAGTCGATCCGGATATTTTGATAAACGGCCGGCGTCAAACCAATCTGGGTATTTTCAGGGCCTACTTAAAAGTTTACCTGCATAACCGCAACGATTTGCACAGCGACATGACTTTCCTCGTCAGACAACTCCAACCTAGCGAAAAAGGTATTCCTATCGAAATTTACGTGTTTACTAAAACCACAGCCTGGGCTGAATACGAAGATATACAAGCTGATATTTTCGATCATATCCTGGCTGTAATCCCGGAATTTAATTTAAAGATTTATCAATATCCCAAAAGCGGTGATGTTTCCAGGTTCATTCAAGAATCCTAGACTTTATCTTCAGGTGACTGATGCTTCCATCGTTTGTGCGACCAAAGCCAATCTTCCGGTTTTTTACGAATCACCTCCTCCATTTTGCGGGCATAACGAGCCGTAATTTCACCTTTGGCCAGTGAATTTGGATCGTTGGCAATATGCGAAAGTTCAAGTTCGTAATAACCCCGTCGAACCCTTTGAATATCTATGAAAACAACGGGCAAATTATATTTCCTGGCGTACACTTCAAGCCCGCGCAAAAAGGCAGTGGGCCTTCCCAAAAATTTGATCCAATACGATCGAGCCGGATTTGATGGGCTCTGGTCGGCAATAAGCGTAAAAATAGTCGGTGTCGTTTTACAGGCTTCAAATACCCTTTTATCCGTATTCGATCGCATTAAATATCCGGTACTTTCGCGTTTCTTCCGCATATAAGCATCAATAAATTTATTTTTCAAAGGCTTGTACAACGCCAAAATGTTAAAAAAAGATATTTGAAAAGTAAGAAAATACGAACCCCACTCCCAATTTCCATAATGCCCGGCTGCCATAATGACCGATTGTTGCTTATCGGCATAAGTTTTTAAAAACTCAGGATTAATGACTTTATACCTTTTCACTTGTTTTGAAGGAGTAAAGCTAAAGGCCTTCACACTTTCCACAATAATATCTGACAGATTACGATAACTCAAGCGAACAAGCCGATTAATTTCGTGCTTATCCTTTTCGGGAAAGGCCATGTGCAGGTTGGAGATCATCACTGACCGCCGGTAGCCAATGATATGGTGTAACAAAAATGCAAAGCCATCTGAAAACAAATAAATCAAACGAAAGGGCAACAAGCGAAGTATAAAAACCATCACCCTAAAGAAAAAAGCAGAAATAAATTGCATAAGACCGTGAATTATATCATAAAAAAATAATAAAACAGGCACTATTCGGGCACCCTATCAACCGGCCTGCCTTACCCCATAAGGCATTAATTTATAATGGTAATTCCGATCGGTGTTTTTTCATTTCGGCAAGGGCAATTTTAAACCAAACAGTATAGTTTTCAGGATTAATCCCAACATCTTTCAACACCCAGTCGAAATCGACATATTTCCAATCGGCAGCCTCATCAGGATTTAAAACAGGCTGATTATCAGTAACACCCATCAAGACATGGTCGAATTCATGCTCACGAAGACCCTGTCCTACATCCGATTTATAAACAAACGAAAAGAGCTCTTTTAATTCGCAGTCAAAGCCCATTTCTTCTTCCATCCTGCGGTGTGCAGCCTGTAAAACGTCTTCACCCACACGGGGATGGCTGCATACCGTATTGGTCCACAAGCCGGGTGAATGATATTTACTGTGTGCTCGCTGTTGAAGCATCAATTTACCCTCCGTATTAAAAATAAATACCGAAAATGCCCTGTGCAACACTCCTTTTTCATGCGCCTCCATCTTTTCCATTGTCCCCAGGGGCATATCATTATTATTTACAAGTATTACGTATTCAACGTCCATTTTGTATAATTTTACCGGTTAAAGAATGCAAAGATATGAATATAAAATTATACAAACCATAATAAGAGTCAAATCTAAAAAAAGCAATAGTGGAAAAAAAGCACACCAAAATCATTAAAAATCAAAACTTTTTTCGTGAAAACATGCCCATTCGCCGGAAATGGATTTTGATAATATTGGCACTGGAAATACTCTTCTTTGCCACAGTAATTTATTTTCAAATCATAAAAGGGATGCCATTTGGCCCCTATCCGGTAACCGACACAGGCGTCATCATTATTTCAATACTTTTTATTTTACCCATATTCTCCTTATTATTTATACGGCTACATATTCAGATTAACCGGCAAGGTTTTTTTTACAAGATGAGCCCGCTGGAACGAAAAGGACATCTTATCGAGAGCAGTGAAATAGCCAAATATTATATTCGCAGACGTGGCAATAAAAAGAAACCAGGCTCCACCAAAGGGTTATACCTCGAACTGGTTAATGGTAAACACCTCTTCTTTCCCAGCCAAAACACCTCACAACTACTCCAGGCTATGCACCGGCTTACAAAACAAAGTCAGATAAAATAAGCTGTCTATAATATAACTATCTGAAGCTGTGAACACAACTCATATTGTTAACAACTCTATTTTTTTCTGCTAAATAGTTTTTTTCAGTAGATTTGAGGCTGTTAAATAATTACCATTGAGCTTAAAATAAAAACAGACCTTAATCCTTCGTTCCTTGTAAGCCCCTGTTTTTCGTATTTCCCGGTGGTTTTGCAAGCGCAAGTACCGCCCGCTTAATTATCGTTTCAAAAACAGGTATTTTATAGGCATTTTCAGACAAGGGCACTGCAATTTCCATGGCCGCTTTACCCGCATGTGCCGCCGTGATGTCATCAATGGTTTTTCCCGTAATGGCTTCAGCCGCCAGCGTTGAAGCGATTGGTACCGGCGCTGCAGCGCCCAGCACAATTTTGGCTGAATTACAAACATTTTCTGAAAGTTCTGCCACCACAGCCACCTCTGCTATAGGCCAGTCCTGCGACTTACGGCTCCCCATTTTGATGTAATTACTTTTCCAGTTGGATACTGGTTTGGGAAGGATTACCGAAGTAATCAACTCACCGGGTCCTAAAATGGTTTCTTTTGTCCTGTCAACAGTCGGTAAAACAAAAAAATCTTTTATCGGGACGAGTTTGGTCTTTCCCTCTTTACCTTTAATTTCAACGATGGCATCGAACGCCAATAATGCGGTAGCCAGCGAGGAAGAATGTACGCTGACACAATATCCGTAATGCATGATAGCATGAAACTCATTTTTGCCGATGTGTGCAAAACAGGTGGATGACCCTTTCCGGAAACAGAAATAGTCTTTAGACCTGAAATACCAACAGCGTGTCCTTTGCGCCAGGTTACCCCCTAAAGTAGCCATATTTCTGATCTGCGGTGTAGCTGCCTGCGAAGCAGCCTGATGTAAAGCCAGATAATGTGTTTTAATGTTTCCATCGGCAGAAATTTGCGAAAGGGTAACATTCGCTCCCAGTATCAATCCTTTCTCCGGGCTGAAAGATATCTCATCAAAGCCAGGAATATTCTTGATGTTTACCACCTTTCCGGGTTGTGACAACCCCTCTTTCATCAGGTCCAGCAAATCAATACCCGCGGCTTTGAATACGGAAGCATTTGGGTCAGCTTCAGGTTGTATAGTCTCTGAAACTGTGGAATTAACTACTTTTTGTGCCTCTTCAACAGAAGCAGCATCGTACCATTTGAATTTATTCATTGTTTTATTGTTCTTTTGCTCTGCATTCCCAGCCATAAATAGCTGGGTAAACTGATTTGTTTTAAATACCTGTCTTTAAACCTGACGGGTTGCCTTCGCACGGGGCTTTCGGAAACCCCGTCAGGTTGTCCGTTATCAACTTTTCCCCAACGCTGCCAATATCCTTGCTGGCGTGATCGGCAATTCGGTAATCCTCACCCCGATGGCATTATAGACTGCGTTGGCAACGGCGGCAGCTGTTGCTATATTTGCCGGTTCACCTATACCAGTGGCATCAGTGGAAGACCGGGCGCTGTATTTTTCGATCAATTCTATTTGTATTTTAGGTACCTCAAACATAAAAGGCATTTTATACTGATCAATATTGGGGTTCATCTGGTGGCCGGCTGTTTTATCCATAACCCTGTCTTCGTATAGTGCATAAGCAATGCCCATGATCACTCCGCCGTTGATCTGGCTTTCGATCTGGCCAATATTGATGGGCCGCCCGCAACTGTGGACTGCCAGTACTTTATCCACTTTTACAAATCCCGTTTCCGTATCTACCGATACTTCTGCAAACTGTACGGCGCCCAATTCTTCAAACCCGATAGTACCCACCATAAATCCACCGTAATCATCCGACCGGCTTGCAGTTGCAGTGATCTGTTCCACGCGGAGCTTTCCAGCCAAATCCCGGAATGAGATTTTCTTCGACTTATCAGGTTTGGAAATAAACCAGCCATTATCCGCTAAAATATTATCCGCATTAACATTCAATTCTCTGGCAGCCAAATCAATCAATTGCATCTTAATTTTATGTGCTGCATTTCTTGCCGGAGGCGTTATAGAACCAGTGACCACACTACCACCCGAAGGAGGGCCTATCGGAAACAAGGTATCTCCGATCAGCACGGTAACGTCTTCGGCTTTAAGAGCAAGTTCTTCGGCAACAACCTGAGCCAGTACTGTTTTTGTTCCCGTGCCGATATCCTGTACTGCCGACCGGACTTCCACTGCCCCGTCACGCATTACCCTGATTTCAACAGTTGAATCAAGATTAACGAATTTCGGCCAATGTGCCTGGGCTACCCCAATGCCTTTTTTTACCGGGCCCGGGCCACTTCCCGCTTTTTTGGGTTTTTGCCAGTGGAGCAACCGGGCCCCACGCTCCCTTTGTACTTTACG
>CAJXKB010000011.1 GCA_913055825.1 uncultured Bacteroidota bacterium | reverse complement strand
ATAAGTAACTCAGGTGTATGTACTTTAGGCCCGGGTGTGTTTTTTTCGAAAGGAAATAAAAAGTTACGCTTTTCCCGGTAGGTTCCATAATCGTAAGTGTAAAAAACGACAGGCCTGTTGAGCAACAGAAAATCAAAATAAATTCCCGAATAGTCGGTGATTAAAATATCGGTATGATAAAGTATTGGCTGTGCATCCGGGAAACCGGCAAATGAAGCCGGAATAATTCTGTCGAAATCCTCAATGATTTGTTGCTCAGTGGTGTTGATGTGGTTTCGGTACAAAAAGCAGGCGTCGTATTTTTCCAGTATTTCCTGAAGCTGCTGCAGTGGCAACAGTTCATTTAATGTCTTTTGTTCCATTCCCACATCGCGAAAAGTCGGAGCATAAAGAATAACTTTTTTGTTGAGATAGGGGTGTGCTTTTAAAAATTCCGAATGGTTTTGCCGTATGAAATCGTTTTTGGGCTGTCCTGTCAGCAATAGTTTTTTTTGGGACAGGTGAAAGGCTTTTTTTATGATTTCTCCTTCAAATTTAGAAGAAATACAGAAATAATCAATGGCTTCCGAAAATAAAGTCAGTGACTTTTGATCAGCTTCGGTAATCAAAAAGCCAATATTTTTTATGGGTGTTCCGTGCCAGATATTGATGATTTTTTTCTTTGCGTCTAAAGGGTAGGGGAAAAAGTCATCGGATCCTGTCGTAACAATCAGCACACCTGCTTTTACAAGTTTAATAAAGGTTTTCCACCGATAAGCATATAGAACCTTTTCAGGATATTTTACCCTGAGTTCATTGTAAACGGTTTTGTTTTTCGTGTAGAAATAATAGTTGAAATCCGGTCGGGTACTTTCAAAATAACGAAACAGATAGGCATTGTTCCCCGTCAAATACTTGGCCCCGTGACCGGCAATGATGATGGAATTATCCTCTTTTAACACAAAGCAGGCTAGTTGGTAAATCTTTTCCAGGCTATATTTAAAGAAATTGATAAAAATTTTAGCCATTTATTTAACGGTTTAAAACGGATACAGCAGGGCAGCCAGTCTTGTTTTTCAGCTGAAATTATTTTTCTATGTTTCTTTGTTTTTTCAGCATTTCATTAATTAAAGTGGAGGAAACGCCTTTGGTGTACGGAAAGTAAATGATTTTTACGCCAACAGATTTAAATTGCTCATCGAATTTTTTCCACTTTTCAGTTTCAAACCAGTCATCACCCACAAACATAACGTCAAATTTTAATCGTTTCCACATTTTGAATTTATCCATATCGTATTGAGGAACAACGGCATCCACGTATTTGATATTTCGTACGATTTCCATTCTTTCCTGATGGGGAATGATGGCCTTTTTGTTTTTATAGGCGACTAACTCGTCGCTGGTAACGCCAACAATTAGCTTGTCGCACAGGCTTCTGGCATTTTTCAGCAGGTTAAGGTGTCCGATATGAAACAGGTCGAATACGCCGGACGTGTAACCGATAATCATTTTTTCATCACCTCTTTTAAACATATCTATTTCGTATTTGGTTGTTTTTATTGTGTTGATAAAATTACCATTTCCATTGCTTTTGGAAATATTTTTTTCTAAAAATTTCGATATTTATGAACATCCACAAAATTTGCCCCGCCCTTGTCTCTTTTTTGCTTTCGACAATTAAATCCTGAAGGGCATTCTTTTTCAACCATGAGGTATGGGGAAGCAGCTCATTGGCGAGGTTTTCCAGATTGGCAAACCAAGAGGATAACGGGACGGGGAAACCTACTTTTTTGCGGTTGATAATTTCTTGTGGCAGGTATTTTCCGGCTATTTTACGTAACAAATATTTTGGGGTGTCCAGCGTTTCGCTGTAATGGTCTGCCGTGATACCGGCTGCCTTTGTTTTTGCAATGGCATCATTCCACTTCAGTTTTAGGTCGTATGGAATTCCGGTATAGGAAAATTCTACAAGATGATGGTCAAGGAAGGGTACCCTTGCTTCAACTGATGTTTGCATGGTAGTCATGTCAACCCGTTGTAAAAGTCCTTTAACATGATAGTTATGAAAGAACCGGAATACGTTTTCTTCGTTTGGTTTGTTACGGAATTCTTTTCTGATTTTTTCGTCAAATTCAAGCCTGTAATCTTTTGGCGTATTAATTAGTGCGTCCCTCATGCCCCTTGGCACGTAATCGTACTTGGCGATAAAATAATCGTAAAAGTCTGTGCCTGAATTTTTGTTTTGAAAATCGAAAGGTGACCGGAATATCCTGCCATAACCACCCATTAGTTCATCGGCACCTTCACCGGACAAAACAACGGTAATATTTTCTTTGAGCTTCTCCGACATCAATGCCAGTGGGATTTCGTTAGGGACGCCCAGTGGTGCATCTTTAAAGGCAATAAGTTTTTCCCAGTTTGCCAGATAATCCTGAATGTTTATTAAAATTTTATGATGGTTTGTGTGGTACTTTTTTGCAACCATCTCCGAAAAGGAGAATTCGTTTAACTCTTTAAAACCAATAGTGTATGTGTTGACGGTTTCTTTCTTGTTTAAGGAGGTAATGGCTGTAATCAAACTGGAATCTACTCCGCCGCTCAGGTAAGTTCCTAACGGTACATCGGCAATTAGACGATACCGGATAGCTTTCGTTAATGCCTCATCAAATTGCTGTAAGATAAGCGATTCGTTGAATACGGTTTGGGTGTTGAAGTCTTGTGGCAGCTTCCAATATTTTATGTTTTCCGGTTTGAGTTCGTGGTTCAGTTTAATATAAGTTCCCGGTTCAACCTGATAAATATCTTTAAAAAATGTGTAGGGTGAACGAATGTAACGGTTGGCAAGGTATTCGTCCACAGCTTTTTCGTTAAACTCAGCTTCAACAAGTCCACTGTTTAATATCGCTTTGATTTCGGATGAAAAAACAAAAGTCCTATTATCAAAATAATAATATAATGGTTTGATGCCTAAACGGTCCCTGATGATGAAAAGTTCGGTGTTTAATTTGTCGTACAGAGCTATGGCAAACATGCCGTTGGCCTCGTTGATAAACCAGTCCGCACCTTTTTCTTCGACGGCAGCAAGGATAACTTCGGTATCCGAAGATGTATGAAAAGGGTAGTGCAGCTTTTTTTTAATTTCCTGAAAGTTATATATTTCGCCGTTGAAAACGAGAATCCACCGCCCGGTGTGGGAATGCATGGGCTGGTTAGCTTCTTCGCTGGTGTCGATGATAGACAAACGGCGATGTCCTAAGCCAAAACTCTCGTTTTCGGAAAAGATTCCTCCGGCATCAGGGCCGCGATGGAAAATAGAGTCATTCATCTCTTGCAAGCGAATGTCCAACCTGTCTATTCTTGTTGTTGAGAAAATACCGTTAATTCCGCACATATAATTCAGCAGTTATTACTATTACAACGATTTGTGAAACTTTCCTTAGCTTTCAATAAGTGTGATAAACTCTTTTTCACGCTTTGCGATATTATAATTATTTTCAATACGTGCTCTTGCAGCTTTACCCCATTTGTCTTTATCCTGTATAGATAAAGCTTTACGAATAATAACATCGAGCGTATCTAACGTTTTATGCTGGTGAACGAAGCCGGTATCTCCAATTATTTCGGGTAAATTATTTACCGAAGACACGATTGGGATGCATTCGCACAACATGGCTTCTGCCAATGCACAACCAAATCCTTCAAAAATGGAAAGCTGAAAATGAAACTGGCATTGGCTATAGTATTGCCTCAATTCTACCGGATTTAATTTTCCCAGGAAATGGATGTTGTGGTATTCTCTTTCCATACCGGAAGGCTTCTCACAGCCCGCTATATAAAAATTGCAAGTTGGAAATTTTGAGGATATCCCGAGTATTAAATCCCCACCCTTAAGCACAAATTGTTTGTTTGAAAATACGGCTATGAAAGAGTTTGGATTCTTTTTGGTTCTTTCGGTTTTTCTCCAAAATTTAACATCAAATCCATTGGGAATGATTTTGTTTCTTGTTCGAATATCCGGAAAAAAATGTTTGTACCCCTGATGACTCTCTTTGCCATTTGAGAGATAGGTGTTTTTCGTTTTAATTAATGAAGCGCTTACCGGTAGAAGAAGTGTGGCCATCTTATAAGATTGATGAATAATCCATTTTAACCAGGGAATCCTTAAGTCGCCATAATTAATAGAAGGAATTGAGGAGCAATCAGCTCCATTTAAAATAATGTAAACTGGAATTTTAAAAAGCCTTCCAACCAAACTGGGAAAAAATGACCAATATCCACCAAAAGAGATGATTATTGCTTTTGTTGCTTTCCGATGTTTCAGCATAAAATAAATTTGATGCAGCATGTAAAAAGGGACAAGTTTTTTATTTCTCCAGTCGTATGTATTGAACAGGACGTCGTATTTTTTTGAAAGAAAAGAAATATCGCCCCGCACAAAACTGGAAAGGCCCGGAGCAATGTAAATTATAGAAGATATGTTTCTTTTCTTTTGTAACATTTGAGTATTTATATTGCGAGTACCGGGTATTACTTAACTATCTTATACCTTCTTTTTTTCATGGATTCTAAATGAGATTGCCGGATGCTGCTATCCATTTCAAATCCAATCAGTATGATAAAGGCATTATAATAAATCCATACCAATAAAATGATAAGTGAACCAATGGACCCAAACAAAATGTTATATCGCGAGAAGTTCTCGAAATAGAGTTTAATAACAATACCGCCTACGATAAATAAACCTGTTGATAATACTGATCCTGCCGAAAAAAAACGATAGCGGATACTTTTCGATTTTTTTAGTTGTCCGAAATAATAAAGTATGGAGGTGCTGAGCAATGTGGCAAACAGAATGACAAACCAACGCAACAGTTGTAATGAAAAGATTGATATCCCGCTGGTTATCAAATGTTTTTTTGTTAATAAACGAATCAAAAGTTCGCCAAACCCTAATAATGAAAAAGAAATGAAAACGAGCACAGACAAAATCAGCATCAGCCCGAAGGCAACAAGTTTTTGGCGCCACCAGGGTCTCTTCTCCTCTGTATGGTAACTTTGGTTAAAACCTTCGATAATGGCATCCACACCATTGGTGGCAAAATATATGGCCATGAAAAATCCTGCTGATAATAGACCTTGATGCGGACGGCGAATAATTTCTATTACCGTATCTTTAACCATTTCAAAAATATTGGAAGGAATTACCTCTTTTAATAAGTCGAGGAGATAAATCTGGTATTGATCGCCGGTTACAAAAGGGATAAGTGTGAAAAGAAACATTACAAAAGGAATCAGGGCAAGGAAAAAATTATAAGCAATGGCAGCGGCGCGGTATGTGAGTACGCCTTTGAAGAGTCCGCGAAAAAAAAATTCAAGCACATCATACAGCGGCATACCTTCAAAACCTGGAAGAATAATTAAGCGTAATAGTCGCCTGATATTTATCCCCATCAAGAGCAGCTTTTTCTTTAACGGGTTATTGCGAAATCTCAGCATAAATTTTCTGTTATAACTTTACAAAGCTATTAAGCTAATGTCGAGGCTTTTAATTTGATGTGTCAATGCGCCTACCGAAATAAAATCGACTCCTGTTTCGGCATACTGACGAATATTATTGATGGAAATTCCTCCCGAAGCTTCAGTTTCAAATCGGCCATTAATCAGTTTTAAAGCTGAGCGAAGATCATCCGGACTAAAATTATCCAACATAACACGTTGAATATCACCAGTTTTTAATACGTTCTCAAGCTCGTAAAAATTGCGTACTTCAATTTCAATCTTCAAATCAAGATGATTCTTTTTCAAATATGCCTTTGTTCTGCTGATGGCTTCGGTAATCCCCCCCGCAAAGTCGATGTGGTTGTCTTTAATCATAATCATATCGTATAATCCGAAACGATGATTTTCACCTCCACCGGCCCTGACAGCCATTTTCTCAAGCATACGTAATCCCGGTGTTGTTTTTCGGGTATCCAGCACGCGCGTATTCAATCCTTCAAGTTTTTGTACTACCTTATGTGTAAAAGTTGCAATACCACTCAGCCGCTGGATGAAATTCAGGGATGTGCGTTCTGCCGCAAGAAGCGATCGCGACAACCCGTTAATTTTCATGATTTTGTCACCGGCTTGTAATGATTGACCTTCTTTTTTTAGAAGTTCAACTTTTGTTTTCCGGTCGTATTGTGTAAAAACCTGTTTTGCAACTTGTAAGCCGGCAACAATTCCATTTTCTTTTGCCAGCATAACCGCTGAACCCCTGGCAGTTGCCGGGATTGTGGCCAACGAACTGTGGTCTCCACTTCCCAAATCTTCGTCCAGTGCTATTTGTATGATCTCTTCAAGCGTCATTTTTCGCTTTCTTCTATTTCTATTTGTTGAATCTTATAATTTCCTTTGTCCGGGCTAAATAAAAAATACACATTCCATGACGCGGAATGACATTCAAGCAGCCCGATTAAGAAATAATTATTGCCGGTTGTACCGCTTTTTTTTAAAGAAAATTTCTTTACAGGATGATTTTTCAAAAATGTTTCCAAATAAATTTTTGATCGGGTGGCTGGAAAAAGACCGGAGTGATCAGGTAATTGAACACTCACAAATCCTTCAAAATACGCATCAAGCGTAGTCGATTTTCCGGAAACAAAGGTCTTAACCAAATCCGTTTTTATTTTATCGTGGCTTTGAGAAAAACCGGTGAAAGAAACGGAGGTAAACAAAAGAATTAATACCAATGTTTTGAATTTCATAGCCTTTTAAATTACAGGACAAAGGTACTCATTTCGGTTTAAAAATTGCTGAAAACTTTTCCTGTCCGCAATTGAATAATCATGCTGAATTATATTACATTTGAAACTTTTAAAAGGAGAACTTATTTTATCGTTTTTGAAACAGGCAGATATCTGATTGAAATTAATTGCTTTATGGTCTTCCAAAAGTAATAGGAATCTCTATAAACACAAATACTTATGATTAATTATCACCACAGAAGAATCAATAACACAATCTTTATAGCCTTATACCTTTTGCTGGGATTTTTGTTTGTGACAGCTGCATGTAACCCGTCAAAAAAGCCGGATGACTCTAAAAAGTTTGACGTTAAGCTGAATAAATTTGAGCGGAGCATTAAAAAGGTGGACAAAACCATGCGGTTGATGGATGATATGGATACCAAGATTGCAGCGGTTAAAAAACAACGTGATGCAGGAAAAATTTCGGACCAGGAAGCACAGCGCAGGATCGATGCCATTAATAAAACATTAGGCCGCGAGGTGGCGCATACAACCAACAAACACCCGGCTACCGACCTCCCTGCGTGGGCTAAATCATTGGGTCTGACACTTCCACAAGGTTTACAATTAGATAAAGATTTTTCACAGGTAACTGCTGAAAACAACCCGGGCGAAGGATTTAATTCGGTTACATTGGTTTATCATGGTCCCTATCTTAAAGCCATGCAACAGGCAAGTATAATTGCCGGACGTGCCCGGATTCCGCTTGCTAAAGAGTATAAATCTGCCTTTGAAATGAAACAAAAATATGGCGATGAAATTATCAAAGGGGCCGTATATATGAACTTTGATTTGGGCGCTGCCCAAAATCCACGATACAATATTGCCATCACGGTGGATGAATCGGGGACGCTTACCATCAGTGCAACCGATTCAAAACGTATGCGGGAGCAACTTCAAAAAAATGAAATTAAACGCAACTAATGCTATGAAAATTATTGTTTCCGGGGCCAGTAGCGGAATTGGTTTTCAGTTAGCAAAAAAATTTGTAGCCGGGGGGCATGAGGTGCTGGCTTTTGCACGCTCCGAAGGGAAACTTCATCGTCTTGCCGGAGAAACCTCCGGTTATTCCGGTAAGCTACATATTTTGACGTTCGATTTGACGACAGAAAATTATCAGCCGTTGTTTGCAGCAGTTAAGCAGCAACTCAACACGTTGGATGCACTTGTGAATAATGCAGGTTGGTTAGTCAATAAACCTTTCCTTGAACTGTGTGATGAGGAAATTGCCAAAACATTCAATATTAATGTGTTTGCAGTTTTTAGATTGGTACGGCAGCTTTTCCCACTCATGCATAAGGACACGCACATCGTTAATATTTCGAGTATTGGTGGCGTCGGGGGAAGTGCGAAATTTAAGGGGTTGTCGGCTTATAGTGCAAGCAAAGGAGCTCTTTCCATTTTAACTGAATGCTTGGCAGAGGAATTTGCTGAACAAGGTGTTAAGGTCAATGCACTGGCGTTGGGGGCAACGCAAACAGAGATGCTGGCACAAGCATTCCCGGGCTATAAAGCTCCGTTGTCGGCTGTTCAAATGGCAGATTTTATTGCCGATTTTACGCTTAACGGCCATCAGTATTTCAATGGAAAGATACTTCCCGTTTCTTTATCCACACCATAACCATTTCCGGTAACTGTAAGGTGCTCATTCATGTGGGTAGTGATAAAATTGGCACAAGTTTTTTACTTTTGTAAACCAAAACAAAAACTATGGCACTTGGCGAGGAAAAAGTGGATCATCCGGGGGTGGTTCGTAAGATTAACGGAAACAGGGCGGAAGTCTCTATTATTGCCAAAGCCGGATGCATTTCATGTTCTTTAAAAAATGTTTGTTCGGTTAGCGATGTCCAGGAAAAAATTATAGAAGTTGATTTATATCCAAATAATCAGGTAAAAGTAGGGGATAATGTGGTGATTGAAATGAAGCAGTCCTATGGAAACTGGGCAGTGGTTTTGGGTTACTTTTTCCCTTTTTTGGTACTGTTTTTGGGTTTGATTTTATTTCTTCAACTGGGACTTGACCAAGGCCTGTCCGGCATATTGGCTATCGCATTACTGATTCCTTATTACGGTGGTTTGTATTTGCTGAAAGGCTTTTTCACAAAGCACTTTCGATACTATTTAAAGTAATTTCCGGCAATAGTAAGACTTCTCATAACAAAAATTCATGAGTGATTCAGGTTAACTGTCTGTTTTGTAAAATGTTTCTAAATAAAGGTACCTTTTCTAATTTATATTCCTTTTACTTAATTATGAAAGTGATTAGCTTTCAATATGATAGAATCTAATGTGTTGGAAGTTTAATTTCCTCAGACTTGTAATAAGCTGATATATAAAACAATATGACCGTTTTTGTGAGCTTTGGGAATAGTGTTTGGATACAGGAATAATTCTAATTTTGTACATCTTGAAAAAAATCTTCGAATTAAATTAACGAAAGTGAATAATGTAATTCTTATTTCCGTTGCGGTTCTTGGGGGACTTGGCCTTATTTCGGCGGTCATCCTGTACTTTGTAGCCAGCAAGTTCAAGGTTTACGAAGATCCCAGAATTGATGAGGTTGAAGAAGCCTTGCCCTCTGCCAATTGTGGAGGATGTGGTTTCCCGGGTTGCCGTGCATTTGCTGAAAATGCAGTAAGACAGGCCAAGAATGAAAAATCGCTGGACGGTTTATTTTGTCCGGTTGGCGGTAACGAAGTTATGCAAAAAGTAGCTGCTATTGTTGGACTGGAGGTTGAAGAACATGCTCCTATGATTGCGGTTGTCCGCTGTAACGGGACGGCAGCCCACTCTCCTGACAAGGTTAACTTTGAGGGGGCTACTTCCTGTACTTTTGCCAATGCATTGTATTCGGGCGAAGGCGGATGCCAGTATGGTTGTCTTGGTTTGGGCGATTGTGTGGCAGCTTGTGAATTTGATGCCATACACATGAACCCGGAAACCGGTCTGCCGGTTGTGAATGATAAATGTACGGCATGCGGTGCTTGTGTTATTGCCTGCCCGCGCGATATTATCGAGTTGCGGAAGAAAGGCCCTCGCGACAAGCGGATTTTTGTCTCATGTGTGAACAAAGAAAAAGGGGCACCAGCTAAAAAGAATTGCGAAGTGGCCTGTATAGGTTGTGGAAAGTGTGAAAAAGTTTGTGAGTTTGATGCCATAACCATCACCAGTTTCCTCGCTTATATTGATTTTGAAAAATGTAAACTTTGTCGCAAATGTGTTGAGGTGTGCCCAACATCTGCTATCTGGGAAGTGAATTTTAAACCCAGAAAACCGAAAGCTGAAAAAACTGTGCCGCTAAAAAAGAATGAAGAAGATAAAATGCAAAATACTGTAACTCAGGCTATAGGGATTAAAGGGCAATCACAGACAGGCAGTGTTAATAAAGAAGTTGTTGGTTCAGAACATATTAAGAATAAATCTGAAAAATAATGGGGTTTTTAAAGACTTTTACATTGGGAGGAATTCATCCACCTGAAAATAAATTATCAGCCAATAAATTTATCGAAGTTTTACCTATACCACCCCGGGTTATGGTGCCTTTGGGACAAAACCTGGGTGCTCCTTCCAAAGCATTGGTCAAGCGTGGTGATAAAGTAAAAGCGGGCCAGTTGATAGCAAGCGGAGAGTCATTTATTTCAGCTAACTTGCATTCGCCGGTTTCGGGCACGGTTTTTAAATTGGATAACGTGGTAGATGCTTCCGGCTATCGGCGCCCTGCGGTTATTATTAACGTGGATGGTGATAAATGGGAAGACGGAATTGATATTTCAGATAAACTAATATCTGATATTAATCTGACTGCTGAAGAGATAATTCAAAAAGTAAAAACTGCCGGTATTGTTGGGATGGGTGGCGCTACGTTTCCTACCCACGTGAAATTGATGGTGCCTCCCGGTAAAAAAGCCGAATATTTGATTATCAACGGAGTGGAATGCGAACCATATCTTACTGCTGACCATAGGCTTATGTTGGAAAAAGGACCTGAAATCATGGTGGGTACCCAGCTGTTGATGAGGGCGTTAAAAGTTGATAAAGCAATAATCGGTATTGAAAACAATAAGCCGGATGCTATTGGGCATTTGACCGAATTAGCCAAAAGTTATGCCGGAATCAGTGTGCAGCCCGTGATGGTAAAATATCCGCAGGGTGGCGAAAAACAATTGATCAAGGCTTTGCTAAATCGCGAAGTCCCTTCAACGAAGCTGCCCATTGAGGTGGGATGTGTGGTTCAGAATGTAGGTACGGCCTTTGCAGTTTATGAAGCCGTTCAGAAAAATAAACCTCTAATCGATCGCATAATAACAGTAACAGGGAAAGCTGTTAAAAAACCTTCTAACTTTAAAGTCAGAATTGGAACACCGCTTAAATTTCTTATTGAAGCTGCCGAGGGGCTACCTGAAAATACAGGAAAGATTATCGGTGGAGGCCCAATGATGGGCAAAGCACTTTTTTCGGAAGATGTACCGGTTGTGAAAGGCTCTTCGGGAATTTTGCTTATGCCCGTTGAAGAAAGCCACCGCAAAGAGGAAGGCCCCTGTATCCGTTGTTCAAAGTGTACAGAAGCGTGCCCCATGGGACTTGAGCCTTTCCTGTTGGCGAGGGCGGCACGTGCCAGTCGTTACGATATGGCTGAAAAAGAGCGTATTATGGATTGTATCGAATGTGGGTCGTGTCAATATACTTGTCCGGCAAATATTCCGCTTCTGGACTATTTGCGACTGGGAAAAAATAAGGTAGGCGGGCTGATTAGGGCGCGACATAAAAAGTAGTACCAATTGATTAATGATTCAAATGAACCGAAAGAAATAAACATATGAATATGCTTACCATATCAGGGTCTCCACATATTCACGGGGATAATTCGACCAAAAAAATTATGTATGGCGTGGTAGTTGCGCTGATGCCTGCGGTGCTGGTATCAGTGTACTTTTTTGGTCTTAATGCTGTGAGGGTATTATTACTCTCTGTAATTTTTAGCTTGTTTTTTGAATGGATAATTCAAAAATATTTAATTAAAGGACCGGTTACTATTACCGATGGCTCGGCTTTGGTTACCGGTATTTTACTGGCCTTTAATGTCCCTTCAAATCTTCCTTCGTGGATGGTTATTGTTGGTGCATTGGTAGCCATTGGAATTGCAAAAATGTCGTTTGGCGGATTAGGAAAGAATATTTTTAACCCCGCATTGGTTGCCAGGGTTTTTCTGCTTGTTTCATTTCCGGTACAGATGACATCATGGCCTAAAGCGGCAGTTTTACCTATGGGCCTTGCCGATGTTATCACCGGTCCTACCCCTTTAGGATTTATCAAAGAAGGCCTGGGTGCCGGTAAAAGTATGGCCGAGCTTACGCAGCACCTTCCATCATATATGCAGGCACTTGTCGGGCAGATGGGTGGTTCCATGGGTGAGGTTTCTGCTTTGGCCCTTATTTTGGGTGGTTTGTACATGTTGAGGAAAAAAATTATCACCTGGGAAATTCCTGTTTCCGTATTGCTTACGGTTTTCGTCTTTTCAGGAATTTTGTGGTGGATTAATCCGGGAAAATTTACCGATCCTGTATTTAATTTATTAACCGGTGGATTAATGCTGGGGGCTATATTTATGGCAACTGATATGGTTACTTCGCCTATGACCCGTGGTGGCAAGTTGATTTTTGGATTTGGAATTGGTTTGATAACTATGCTTATCCGGGTTTGGGGAGCTTATCCCGAAGGCGTTTCTTTTGCTATTCTGCTGATGAATTCTGTTGTCCCGTTGATTGACAGGGGATTTAAACCCAGGCGATTTGGTGCACGGCCCGGTGTAGAATTGATAAAATAAAGTAATGGCTTGTATCTAAAACAGAAGATAATTTTTAAAATATTGACAAAATGGCTTCAAAAAAAGAATCGAGTTTTTTAAACATGATAGTAACACTTTTTACCGTGTCTGCTTTTGCTGCCCTTGCCCTGGGAGCGGTTTATGTTGTTACCAAAAAGCCCATTGCCATCGCCAAACAGAAAAAACAGACCAAAGCTATCAAAGCTGTTTTACCGGCATTCGACAATCTGAAAGTTGTTAAAGTGCCTGATGCCGACGGAGACGATTCGTTACAATTTAACGTGGCCAGTAAAGCCGGCAAGGTGGTGGGCGTGGCCGTAAATACTTATACTGATAAAGGTTTTGGCGGACGTATTGATGCTATGATAGGATTTTTGCCTAACGGGACCATTTACAACACCTCTATCCTGAGCCTTAAAGAAACTCCCGGGTTAGGAACTAAATTACAAAAAAGTAAATCTGATTTTCCCGATCAGTTTATGGGGAAAAACCCGGCCGATTTTAAATTAAAAGTTAAAAAAGACGGGGGCGATGTTGATGCCATTACTGCTGCGACCATCAGCTCACGTGCTTTCTGCGACGCTGTACAACGAGCTTATGATACATTTGAAAAAGAAAAAATTAAATGAGAGAATGATTCGATACACACATGTTACAGAATCTTAATTAACCATTTAAGTATAAAATAGAAAAACCATGAATCAGATACAGAATTTTACCAAAGGGTTTCTCAAAGAAAATCCGGTGTTCGTCCTGCTTTTGGGCATGTGCCCTACGTTGGGTACAACTACCTCTGCTTTGAATGGCCTGGGAATGGGTCTGGCTACGGCTTTTGTACTTACCATGTCGAATATGGTAATTTCAATGGTGAAAAACCAAATTCCCGATAAAGTCAGAATTCCATCTTTCATTGTTATTATTGCCTCATTTGTTACCATTGTCGAGCTGACCATGCAAGCCTATGCACCTGCTTTATATGAACAACTTGGCCTTTTTATCCCTTTAATTGTGGTCAACTGTATCGTGCTCGGACGTGCCGAAGCCTTTGCTTCAAAAAATACGGTTTGGTCGTCAGTAATTGACGGACTGGGCATGGGGCTTGGGTTTGCATTCGCATTAACCATACTTGGCGGGGCCCGCGAGTTACTTGGAAGCGGCGCTATTTTTGGTGTTCATCTTATTAAAGGCGATTTAATGTTAGTATTTGTGTTGGCCCCTGGTGCTTTTATTGCCTTGGGTTATATCATCGCTCTTGTTAATAAAATTAATAAAACAGTTTAACTCTATTTGCCATGGATTATTTTGTAATTATCATATCTGCCATCTTTGTTAGTAATATTGTCCTTACGCAGTTTCTGGGAATTTGTCCTTTTTTAGGCGTATCAACACGAATTTCTACCTCCATTGGCATGGGTGGGGCTGTATTGTTTGTTATGACCCTGGCCACCATGACTACCTGGATATTTCAATATTACATCCTTATTCCTTACGGATTGGAATTTATGCAAACTATCGTTTTTATTTTAGTGATTGCAGCATTGGTGCAGATGGTCGAAATTATGCTCAAAAAAGTCAGCCCGGCGCTTTATCAGGCTTTGGGAATTTTCCTTCCTCTTATCACAACAAATTGTGCCGTACTGGGCGTGGCCATATTAACGATGCAAAAACACTTTAATTTGCTTGAAGGCGTTGTGTTTTCCATTTCAACAGCTATTGGTTATACTATGGCATTAGTGATTTTTGCCGGTATCCGCGAGCATCTCGATATTATCGAAGTCCCAAAAGGCATGCGTGGTATCCCAATTGCACTGGTGACAGCAGGAATTTTGGCAATGGCTTTTATGGGGTTTACAGGAATGGTGAAGTAAGAACAGTTTTAAGCAGGGAAAAATAAGAATTAGCCCGGCATCTGATTTCTCATTACCACCGGATGCGTTATTGTTACAAATTCTTAATTATCTTTGCACCCATAATTAAAAATCAGAAAAGATGGCTTTAGAATTAACAGATGTAAATTTTGACGCGTTGGTCCTTCATTCAGACAAACCGGTGATTGTTGATTTTTGGGCGGTATGGTGTGGCCCTTGTCGTGTTATAGGCCCTATAGTCCAGGAAATTGGTGAAGAATACAGCGACCAGGTTTTGGTGGGCAAAATGGATGTGGATCATAATCCGGCCATAGCCCGACGTTATGGTATTAGAAATATTCCTACATTATTATTTTTTAAAAATGGTGAAGTAGTTGACAAACAGGTAGGTTCTGTTCCCAAACAGGTTTTGGTAAATAAATTGGAGCAATACCTGTAGTGAAAAACCAACCCACTATGGATTGGAAATCCATAGGTTTAGGTGACAAATGAATTGTAAAAGGCTGTTTCGCAAATGTGGGACAGCTTTTATTGTGTTAAAATTTATACATCCACTGCATTTTTATTTCTGTTTTGTGATTTCCGGAAATTAAATTAGGGCCCGATCCAATTTCTGTCCTGTCAAACCAGGTGGTCCGTGCAAACCGAAGCCAAAGGCTCATTCTTTTCGCCGGTTTCCAACGGAGCATAAGATAAATACGCTCTCCTTTGCCATAGTATGGCGGAATACTAAAGGCGTACAACACATCATTTTCGTAGGCATAAATTCGGCTTTCCCAACCATCGGTATCAAACAGGGCATAACGAAAGCTGAATTCCAACGGAAAAGAAGCCGGCCGGTACAGGAGGTCCTGATAAAATAAGACTCCTTTTTCGCGAATGCCCTCGTTCTTATACAGTACATATTCCAACCTGTTTTTTAGCTGTAAAAAATCAAAGATTGAGTATGTGATAAAATAGCGATAAGAAAAATCATTCGTTGTGCCCAGGATGTCTGTGTGGCCATAATCACTACTTACATTTTCCTGTTTTTCTTTATACCTGAACCGGAAATACATTGAGAGTTTGGGCAATAAATCATAATTCAACTGTACTAAAAAGGCCTTTCCCGTTGACGGCGCATTCACGCGATATTTCAACCACGGAAAAGAATAATAATCAGCATAAGCCGAAAGTTGAATGTTTTTCGCAAGTAAAGCAACCATGCCGAGATAGATGCCCCGTTCGTTATTTACTCTGCTGTTCTCTATAAAAGGGCTGGCAAAAAGAACCTGATAACTCCTTGAGATATTTCGATAAAGCAGGCTAAACCTCAACCGGTCGTTTAAATAAGTGTCGATTCCCACTACTGCCGAAACATTCTTTCCCGGGTTGCCGGCCATTTCGCCGTAAACCATAACTTTCTGAAATGAATAGTTAAAATCAATACCAATATTTTGCAGCTGGTTACCCTGAAAATAAAAACGCTGATAAGGCTTGTTTCCTGATTTTAACGGCGGGTTAAACAACGTTTTATAATAAGTGGCACCTACAGAATAATGTTGGTGTGCATAGGAAACATGTAACCCGTAAGCCCGGATGCGTAATGCGTTTTTATCTAACAGCTCATTGATTGTCCGGTGGTTACCCGATTCCTGGATACTGCTGATACTTTCTTTTCCCACACTGTCCGGAGGCAGCAGGTTTCCGTCTGCTTTTTGATTAGAATAAAACAGTGTTATATCCACATCTTTGTATCCAAGTGTAGCTGCAGCTCCGTGAAAAAAACGGTTTTCATTTACTGATGTATTCGGCCGGATGCCACGGCCGAAATATTTCACATTACAGGCAGCTGATGATTTGCCGAAAGTAAGTCCCGACCACAGCGTAAGTCCCTGCCCGAATTCGAGATGATAATCGCCGATTATTGCCGTTTTTAGGATGCCAATCCCTGAAACGTAAGCAAAGGCTGAAAGAAAATCGGGAAAGCCGGGTTTTTTGCCGTGGAGCAGTTGTAAAACACTGTCGCCTACGGGCGAAAAAGGGAAAATTTCACCTGCATCTTTTTCGGCAGTTATTCCAAACCTGATTCGTTCGGAAGCATTAAAACCATAACGAAGGTACAATTTTTCGGGTGGGCCCAGATATGTTGAGCCCGGATGCTCAAAAGCAGAATCGGGAGGTGTTTTGTAAGCTGATGGCTTTTCAATCTGCTGCTGGTAGCGTAAAATAATTTGGTGCTGTCCGGATTTTAAAGCTTTTCGCAACGAAAGGTGCCCTGATTTAGATGGGGGAGTGGTATTGATAAAAGGAAGCAGTTGGCTCAGTGTGTACCGGTCTAATCCGGGAATAAACTGCAATTCGTATTTACTCAGGATCGGACCGTTTTGCCTGATGTAATTTTGAATGGAAATAAACTGATACTCATTAATTAAATGCAGCTGTAACAGTTTGTCGGATTGATTCCCATTTATATTTATAGTGTGAGTTGAATAATAAAGATAATCGCCGGTCAGGTCAGAAAAATCAAGTTGCAGATCGGTATTTTCAGCCATATTTTCGAGCTGGTTATTTATCTGATCCGTTGTGTTGGACTGAAGTGTGTCAGAAATTCCGGCTTCGGCCTGTAGGGTAAATGCGAGTAAAACTAAAATAATAATATGTCGGAAAAAAAGTTTCATGGTTAGAACTTATACTCCAGTGAGACTTGCGGCGAAAAACCAAGCGAAGCATGCATGCGGGCTGCCAGATCGAGTTGAAGATGTTTCCAGTACAGGCCAAATCCCATCGAAAATATTTCCTGCTGTGTACCCAGACCGATACGAAAAGCATAACGTTCCTTAAAAACATATTCCATTCCGGCACGGATCAAAACAGTATTGACATCTGTATTCTTCTCTGCCTCAACGGTTACAAGTAGTTTCTTTGAAAAATTATAGGCAAGCCCCAAACGGTAAACAACGGGAATATGTTCCGTTTGATAAGAATTAAACTTCATGGAAACAGGATTGAAAACCCAGGCGCCGATGCACAAGTTAGGAGTGAGGTCGGCCTGCAACCCGATTTCAAATGTCAGGTTATGAAAATGACCGTATCCTTCACCCAACCCGGTTTGGAGGTAATCGAACTGTACGCCTGCACGAAAATGCGGGCCAAAGCTGCGGGCGTAAGCCACCCCGATTTTCATTTCGTGATAAAGCGAATAACCGAAATAGTTAATACTTAGGCCTGTTACGCCCCATTTTACCGGAAGGATAAATGCAAAACTCCTGAGGCCCATTGTATTCACTGAAAACCGGTTTTCGTATGCGATACCAACTGACAAGGATTTAAAATCTGCTATTCCTGCCTGGTTGTTTTGTGCATTCCAAAAATCGTGCAGTGCTACCGAAGCACCATTCATCCCCGCCTCGCGGGCGCCAACGCTATTCCAAAAGCCATCGGCTGCAACATTTTTAAAAGGGATAAAGGCCAGCCATCCTGTGAAAAACAGGAAAAACACGCTTCGGCCGGTGAAGTATTTTTTAGGTTTCATAAGGGTTGGTTTAGGGTTTACACAATAGTGTGTATTTTAGCCGCTTAAAATTAATAAATTTTTTATTATGGACAATTTTATTTTTGAATTTCTGACAAATTTGAGAAAAAACAATAACCGGGAATGGTTCAAACAGCATAAGTCAAATTACGATAAGGCGAGAAAAGAAGTCGAAGCTTTCATTGATGAGGAAATTTTACCTGAATTATCCATCGTTGATCCTAAATTGCAAAATGTTTCTGCAAAGCAGTGTATATTCCGGATTTACAGGGATGTACGTTTTTCAAAAAATAAGTTACCCTACAAAACTGCGTTTGGCGTTTTTATAGGACCTGCCGGCCGTAAATCCCCTACCGGATATTATTTGCATATAGAACCGGGTAAAAGCTTTGCCGGAGGAGGTTCATATCGTCCCGGACCTTCTGTTTTGAAAGCTATACGTTCGGAAATATATTTTCGACCTGATGCATTTAAAGCCATTCTTAATAATGCTGCGTTTAAAAATATTTTTGGAGAAATCAGGGGGGAAAGACTGATCCGGCCACCCAAAGGTTTCCCGGCAGCCTTTCCTGAAATTGACCTGCTTAAACTGAAGGATTTTACAGTGCTGCATTCTATAAGTGATGACGAAATCGTAAGGCCTGACTTCGGAAGAGAAGTGCTAAACTGGTTTCGTCACATGAAAGGCCTTAATGATTTTATCTACCAAGCTATCGAGAATATTGAAAATTAAACTTGATGGTTGAAAAGCGTGTACTTTGTCATAACAAAAAAAACCTTTGTGATAATTCTTGTGTTGTAAAGGCGGAAAGTGTTACAGAAAGTATTATATTTTTACAAACCGGCAGGATAAACTTATTTCGTAACAATGCCTTAAAGCCGGAAGATGATGTTAGAATTTGATTATAAACATTTATATGGAAAAAAAAGCAAATGAAACGGCCTTACAGCAACAAAAGGCAGAAATTACGGAGTATCATATTTACAAGCGTTTAAGCGATGCCTGTGAGGAAGGACATAATAAAAAATTGTTGGCAAAAATAGCTGATGACGAGCTCAGGCATTATCATATTTGGGAAAATATTAGTGGAAAAGAAATTAAGCACAATCGGCTTAAAGTATTTTATTTTGTGTGGCTTGCGCGGATATTCGGCTTAAGCTTTGCATTGAAATTGATGGAAGGGGGAGAAGCCCGTGCGCAGGAAGTGTATGAAAAAGTAGCCAAGGTTTATCCGGAGGTGGTTCAAATTCAGTCTGAGGAAGAAGAACATGAGCATGAGCTGATTGATATTCTGAAAGACAAACGTTTAGCTTATGTAGGCGCAATTGTACTGGGGCTGAACGACGCACTGGTGGAACTTACCGGAACGCTCGTGGGTTTGAGTTTTGCTTTTAGCGATAATATTGTGATTGGTGTTACGGGATTCATTATGGGAATTGCTGCGGCATTGTCGATGGCTTCATCAGGTTACTTAGCATCACAGGAGGGTGAAGAAAATGAGGATATCAACCCTGTAACGGCTGCTATATACACGGGGGTGGCCTATTTGGTAACGGTAATTTTACTGGTGTTCCCTTACTTTTTGCTGGAAAGTGTAAAACAGGCCATGGTGCTGATGTTGGTGATAACCCTTTTAATTATTGCCGCTTACAATTACTATATTTCTGTGGCCAAAGATGTCCCTTTCAGGAAGCGTTTTCTGTCTATGGCTTTGATCTCTCTGGGTGTGGCGGCCATCTCGTTTGGGATTGGTTTTTTGGCAAAGGCCTGGCTGGGAGTTTCAATATAGAATCCCGTCCTCGTTGCAAGCGGGGACGAGAAAATACACGGCATAACTATTTCCAAAGGCTTAATCAATCAAATTCCTTTTTTAACTGGTTTACCCAGGTTTTTATTCTGTCGTCGGTCAAATCGCTTTGGTTTTCTTCGTCCAGAGGCAAACCGATAAACCGGCCATCAACCACTGCTTTTGAGTCTTCAAATTCATACCCGTCTGTTGAAACCATGCCGACAATTTCGCAGTTTTTTTCTTTAACAGCCTCATATATCTTGCCAATAGCATCAACAAATGTATCGGGATAGCTTTCCTGATCTCCACAACCAAAAATGGCTACTTTTTTCCCTTTTAAATTTACAGAAGAAATTTCCGGGAGGAAATCTTCAAAATCTTCTTCCATATCACCATCGTCCCACGTGGACGAAGCAAAAATAAGATTGGAAAATTGCTCGATATCATCTGCTTTTGCCTTGGCAACATCAAAAATTTTTGCCACATCTGCACCAAATTCTTTTTGAATTTGCTTTGCAGCTAATTCCGTGTTTCCGGTTAACGAACCATAAAATATTCCTATTTTTTGCATTGTTTTAATGTTTAAAATTCATAATGCAAAAGTGAGGTCATTTTTTATGCATATCAATACCTAAATGTAGTTATTTTTACAACTATTCGCAGAATTTAAAATATAAGGCCGAAAATTGCTATTTAGGATTCAAAATCAATCTGTTGTCCATGACAGTTTCGATTTTGGCTTTACTGAAATAAAGCGGAAAATATTGATCATTGGCCCAGCTGTTGAACAGGTTTTTATAAAACTTACTATCCGGGTTTCCCGATTGGCCAGGTGTGTTGGTGCCCACCGAGTTATCCCAGTTTTTGGTATCTGCAATAATCCGGAAACTGGCACCTTTATATTGATTATTTTTCGATGAAGTGGCACAAACAGTATAGCTGTTTCCCCCTCTCGGCAAAGGCCCCATGTTTACTTTTTTCCGTATTTCGGTACTAAGCATGAAGCTAAAAGCATTTTTGATGGTAATGTGTTTATATTTTGCTTGTCCGAACTGCCATTTGCCCATATCCCTTCCTAATTCTGTTTCCATATTTTGCACTGCTGTCGCAAAAGTTTTTTGTAAAAAATTATTTCTTTTGTCAGATGTTTTGAAAACAGAGTTTATTCCGGGATGTCGAATCCAACGGATAATTTTTGTGAGTTGAAGATTGACTAAGCCTTTTATTTTGTTCGGAATAAACTTTGATTTTGCCTCAGTAACAATCTCCTGTTCCCAGGCATTATAAATCCCCGCAGGAATTGAATTTTTATCTAACCTGAAATTCCAGTTTTCTATGCTGTCTTTCGCTTTACGGGCCAGAGAATCCTTCTCGGGAATTTGTTTCAACATAGGGCAAAGTTGCCGGGCAGGAATTGAGAGCACATCGGTCTGTAGTTTTTCCATGTCGTTGATGTCGAACTTATTTCCGGAACCCAGTACTTCGTTCAGGCGGTTGCCACGGTAATCATCTGACCACAAGTAGGCAATGGCATCCCAATGATTATAGTTATCAGGAGTAAGGTTTTGGTTGGCTGTTGCAAAGAATCCGTTGCCAGGATTATAAATATGAGGTTTTTCCTTTATGGGTAAAAAACCATCCCATTCGTATCGCCCGTCACCGGGAACAGGAACCAGTCCGCTGAAATTTCTCCGGATAGGGGAAATACCAACGGCCTGCCATCCGATATTCCCATTTTTATCGGCCCACATCATATTTTCACCGGGTATATTACTATAACTGCATGCATTACGGTATTCTTTCCAGCTTTTAGCCTGGTCCATTCGCAACGAAGCTAAATAGGGTGACCCGCCCGGCTCAAGCCAGCCGCATCTGATGGCATAAGCCACCTGATGAACAGTATCAATATACGTTACAGGCCCGTGACAGGTATATCTGTATTGAACGGCTACCGGTTTATGCCCCTTTACAGGAATGGTATCATAAATGATTTTCATGTTTTCCCATTTCCCCTTGTAACGGTATTGGTTCAGGTTTTTAGGATTTAACCGATACACATATAAATCCTCGGCATCGGTACGGAAAACGGTCAGCCCCCAGGCTCCGTAAGAATTATGTCCGATGGAAACACCCGGTATTTCCGGTTCGCCGCCGCCAATTACATTCCATCCGGGTGCATGTAAATGAACCATGTAGCGTAGCGAAGGAACTGCAATGGTACGGTGCGGGTCATTGGCCAAAATAGGGTAACCGCTTTGTGTATGTTTTCCATTTACAACCCATGAATTGCTCCCTGTCATGGTTAGCTGAACTTCCTGCTCCGAAAAAATATCCTCGAGTCTTGAAATGGCTTGTCGTGCCTTTCGGCTGTTATTATTTTTTAGCAAAGCCGCTTCCAAATCATTTTTAAAATTAACCCGATGCCGGAAAGCGTTGTAAATTTCAAGGATCTTTGAGCTCAACAGTGCTTTTGCGTTTATGGCTGTGTCTAATTTAATATTCGGATCTTTTGGATGATACCAATTTAGCTTTTTTACTTCTTTCACGCCAGCCAAAGCAACAGCCTGACCGGTTTTAAGTTCGTCATTGATATTATATAACAATCCCTGATGGCGCGAAATAACAACCTCAGGCGTCCATTCGTGAGGGGTAATGCCAAGTAGTTTAAACTCAATCGGTAGCAGGTCTTTGTGCTTATTTATCTTGCGAATATAAGTGTTGATTCCTTCCACAAAAGCAGTGATAATTTCTTTTCCCTGTGGGTGGTAATGATTCATTTCCTTATTCATATTGCCCCTGAACTTGAATAAGCGAGCGCCAATATCTCTTTTTAATTCTTTTGGGCCCAGAATTTCAGCAGTAGTTCCGGTGGCTTGTCTTCTCCATAATTCGAGTTGAAAAAGACGATCGCGGGCTACACAATAACCTTGTGTAAAAAACAAGTCATGTTGATTTTTTGCATAAATATGATTGATTCCAATACTGTCGCGAAGAACCTCAACTTGTTGATAAAGCCCTTTAATGCGCAGGGTTTCGGTTTGAACCTTTTTACATCCTATCGAAAGGAAAAACAGGCTTACGAAGAGGAATGGGGCAGTAAATTTTAGAATTTTATTCATGACATAAAGTTTGAAAAACACTATAAACTGCATGGTAATATTTTTTAAATGAAAAATTAAAAATTCTTTTCAAAAAAAGATAGTTTCTTCGCTCTCCCTACAACCCTTTGAAGCTCATTGCTATGACGACCGTTTTTATAGGACTTTACTGTCATTGTTAAACACTATTCTCTTTGCCGAAAATATCAGGCACAAAAGTTTGTTCCTGCATGGGCGGGCGAACATAGCCTTTTTCGGGAATGCGGGGACTGAGTTCGATGGGTGGCGGTGTTAAGTCTTCATAAGGAATTAACTTTAACAGATGGTGGATGGTATTCAGCCGGGCTCTTTTTTTATCATCGGAATTCACTACATACCAAGGTGATATCTTTGTGTCAGTATAAGAAAACATATCGTCTTTAGCCTTTGAATATTCCACCCATTTGTCTCGCGACTTTAAGTCCATAGGACTGAGTTTCCATCTTTTGGTCGGATCGTTGAGCCGCGCCTGAAAGCGTTTTTCCTGCTCTTCTTCGCTTACCGAAAACCAGTATTTAATCAGGATAATCCCCGAGCGAATGAGCATGCGTTCAAAATAAGGACACGCCCTGAGGAATTCCCAATATTGGTCATCGCTACAAAAGCCCATTACACGTTCTACGCCAGCTCTGTTGTACCACGAGCGGTCGAAAAGCACCATCTCTCCGGCAGCTGGTAACTGCGAAACATATCGCTGAAAATACCATTGGGTTTTCTCTTTTTCCGTAGGTACTCCAAGGGCTACCACACGCACCACACGTGGATTGGTACACTCGGTGATACGGTTGATAACTCCGCCTTTCCCTGCTGCATCACGACCCTCAAAAATAATCACGACCTGTTTGCCTTTTGCCTTAACCCACTCCTGAAGTTTTACCAACTCTATTTGCAGTTTGTGTAATTCCTCTTCGTAAACCGATTTTTTCAGCTTACCATGCTTGTTAAAAAGTGAACCTTCAGCTTGCTTTTCCATGTTTTTCTTTCAAAAATAATAAATTTTTTCAACTTCAAACGCTCCTCCGTGGGAGTGCTGCGGGCAAACTTTAGCACACTTCAGACACTTTATCTTCACATTATTTAGAATCATTTTAATTACTATCTTTGCAATTCAAAAGTGTAAAAAGATTCATGAGTACAAAAAATAATTCCTATTCATTAAATTTAACCAAAGAAGAAATATTATCTGATTATCGCATTGCCTACGAAAGCAGGCAAGCCAGTTTATTGGGGCGCAGGGAAGTCCTGACCGGGAAAGCCAAATTTGGCATTTTTGGTGACGGCAAAGAAATTCCCCAGCTGGCAATGGCACGGGTTTTCCAAAAAGGGGACTGGCGATCGGGTTATTACCGCGATCAAACCTTTATGCTGGCCAGCGGGATGATGGACCTTGAAGAATTTTTTGCACAATTGTATGGTGATACTGATATAAATGCCAATCCGGCCAATGGCGGCCGCCTGATGAACAATCACTTTGCCAGCCGCAGCTTAGATGACAAAGGACATTGGAAAAACCTTATGGAGCAAAAAAACAGTGCTGCCGACAGCTCTCCTACAGCCAGTCAGATGCCCCGGTTGTTGGGTTTGGCGCAGGCTTCCCGACTATTCAGGGAAAATTCTGCTTTACACAAGCTCTCCCAATTTTCAAACAAAGGCAATGAGGTGGCGTTTGGTACCATCGGTGATGCTTCCACATCCGAAGGCTATTTTTTTGAAACACTAAATGCAGCCGGTGTGCTGCAAATTCCCATGGCATTATCGGTGTGGGACGACCAATGGGGTATTTCGGTCCCCAACCGCTATCAAACCACCAAAGGCGATATTTCTAAAATTCTCGAAGGGTTTCAAAAAGAAAAAGGTACCAATGGGATCGAAATATTCAAAGTTAGCTGCTTTGATTATCCGGGACTCCTTGACACTTACCGGAAAGGCATTGCCTTATGTCGTAAAAACCACACCCCTGTTTTGTTCCATATTACCGGCTGTACCCAACCTCAGGGACACTCTACTTCCGGTTCACACGAACGTTATAAAACGCCTGAGCAATTACGTGACGAAGAAAACCGCGATGGCATTCGCCATATGCGCGAGTGGATATTAAAAGAAAACATTGCCATGGCCGATGATCTTGATGCCATTGAGCAGGAGGCTGTTAAACGTGTTCGTGAAGCCCGGAAAAAAGCATGGAAAAATTATAAAGCCCCACTTGAGAGAAAACGTTCTGACTTATTGAGTATCATGCAATTATCGCATTGTAAGTGTCTGCATCAGAATGAAATTGAACAGATGGCGACTGAATTAAAACGTGTGGGCGATCCCTTGCGAAAAGATATTTACAGTACGGCCCGAAAAGTGATGCGGTATTTATGTGACGATTGTCAATATGGAGGGAAAACCCTTAAAAACCATATCGCCGAATGGCTCAAAAAAGAGATGCAGGAAAGTCAATTTCAATATGATGATTTTTTGTATAGTGAATCTGAACTTTCTGCGTTAAAAGTAGAATTTACACCCGCAAAATATGTGGATGATTCCCCCACTGTTCCCGGCAGGGAAATTTTAAGGGATAATTTTGATTACATTTTTCAACATAATCCATTGGTGGTTGCTTTTGGTGAAGATGTAGGAAAAATTGGAGGTGTGAACCAAACCTACGAAGGACTTCAGGAAAAGTATGGCGAACACCGTATATTTGATACCGGAATCCGCGAGGCAACCATTATCGGTCAAGGACTTGGCCTTGCCCTGCGTGGTTTTCGTCCCATTGCCGAAATCCAGTATTTCGATTATCTGCTTTATGGTTTGCAAGTGATGAGCGATGACCTGGCGACAACGCATTATCGCACCCGGGGCGGACAAAAAGCACCCATGATAGTTAGTACACGCGGCCACCGACTCGAAGGGATTTGGCATGCAGGCTCCCCTCTGAGCATGGTTATCAATTCCATCCGGGGTGTTCATGTTGCGGTTCCACGCAACATGACCCAGGCAGCAGGTTTTTACAATACCTACCTCGAATCGGACCAGCCGGTGCTGATTATTGAGCCGCTGAACGGATACCGTTTGCGTGAGAAAAAACCTGAAAATATCGGTGAATTTAAAACGCCCGTGGGTGTTCCTGAAATATTACGGCGGGGAAAAGATGTTACACTGGTCACATACGGCTCGTGTGTCCGTATTGCCAATGATGCTATTCAACAGTTGGAGAAATTTGATATTGACGTGGAACTTGTTGATGTACAAACTTTAATTCCGTTTGATATTAAGGGCATCATTCTTGAGTCGTTAAAAAAAACCAATAAAATTGTATTTTTTGATGAGGATGTTCCAGGAGGTGCTACGTCGTACATGATGCAAAAAATCTTGGAGGAGCATAATGGGTTTAAATTCCTGGATATTGAACCGCTTACAATCACGGCTAAAGCACACAGGGCTGCATATGGAACAGATGGCGATTATTTCTCTAATCCCAATGCCGAAGATGTTTTTGAAGGTATTTATCAGCTCATGCATAATTATCACCCCGATAAATTCCCTGTATTTTTTTAGCCTGAACCACAGGCTGACAACATTTTTAATATACTTTTGCCGAAATTTTGAAAATTCATGGAATGAACGAATATTCCCCAAACGGTTCGGGTAAAAGGGAATCACAGTTACCTATGTCTATGCAGGGCAAAAAAGTTAAATTTCCGGTTACCTATATGCTTAAGGCTGTGATGGATGCCACTATTGATGATGATGTCAACAGAGAGCACCTGGTTGCCGTTTTTAAAAACCTGAATATGAATTATCTATATAGTGGCAAGAAGATAAGCAGCAGGGGAAAATATGTCAGTTTTACCTTTAAAATAACTGTAGTAAATAAAATTCAATTTGAAAAGCTATACGCCATGCTTCGTCAGGTTGAAGGTCTTAAATATGCTTTGTAATGTTGATTAAATTATTAGCGGTGGCTTTTGGGGGCAGTGTAGGTGCTGTGCTTCGTTTTTTGGTGTATGAATTTGTCGATTCCCATCATCACAGCGACTTTCCTTGGGCTACACTTACCGTAAACCTGCTTGGTTCGCTTGCCATCGGTTTTTTATGGGGGTATTTTACCCGAAATTATGCTTCTCCCGGCCTTCGATTATTTATCTTTGTGGGTATCCTGGGAAGTTTTACTACTTTTTCCACCTTTGCTTTTGACAACTTTAGTTTAATAAAAGGAGGTGAGTTTACCTTGATGACAGTCTATCTTTTGATAACCAATATCCTGGGGATATCATTAAGTATCGGTGGCTATTTATTTTCAAAAGGCATTTAAGTTTCAAACTCTTCCTAATTACTCATGTGATGCATACTATTGAGCCTTTTTACAGCTGGAGGAACCTCTACATTGCTTCTGAAGATGAAAAATCACCTTTTTTCGGCAGACAAAACAGCGAGGTATATTTTGAAAATACCATTTATAATTATTATATCCATCCACAATGGGATTATTTTGGTTCGCAAACGCTTTATCTGAAAGTGTTATTTGCCGATTATGAAAAGCATCATGCTATCATTGAGTTGTTTGGAGAGTGGAATGATGTGTTGTACAACGACATTATGTTTTTGTATCGCAATGTGATTGAGCCATTGCTTGATGAAGGCATTCAATATTTTGTGATGATTGGGGACAATATACTTGATTTCCATGCCGATACCGATGATTATTATGCCGAATGGTTTGATAATCTGGAAGATGGATGGATAGTCGCCCTTAATTTTCGTGATCATGTCAGGAAAGAATTTGAAACGGCCAACATCGATCATTTTTTTGCCTTTGGCGGACAATTCGATGAGTTTGCCTGGCGAAAGCTCTCCCCTGATCTATTATTCTCCCTTTTGGATGATCAAATGATCAAGCGACTGCAATAATAATTTTTCTGCGCACCCCTATTTACTGCCCGGCATATATTTCGCTTTCGTACTTTTGTAAAAAAAATATAACATGAAATTATTAATGATTTATTGTGAAAGATTTGCTTTTAACCCAGTGAGTAAAACCCTGGAAGATTTTCCTGAAGTTAATGATAGTGGTGTATTTGAAGATACCCTGGTGGCTTTTATCCAAACAGAAGCTGAAGATGAAGAAAATGCCAAATCGGTAGAAACCAAACTGGTGAAAAACCTGAAATGGGGTGCTAAAAAGAATAATACACGAAAAGTTGTGTTACACTCTTTTGCTCATTTATCGGCAAGCAAAGCCGATCCGCATTTCACTAAAGATCTATTTGATAAAGCCGAAGCAAGAATGCACAATGCCGATTATGAATGTACACAAACCCCATTCGGATATTTTCTGGATATTGATGTCAAAGCCCCTGGGGTTTCGCAAGCCCGTATTTTTAAGAGCTTTTAAATTTTACTTTTGAAACAATCCTTTAGCTTTTATGGATTTCGCCACAATCATGGGAACATATTTTTCCCAATCGGGATTGTTGTCCTGTATCATTTTTAACACGTCACGCGATCTAACGTGCAATTGCTTTGACATATCACTATGCAGGTCTATAATAAAGCGGTTTTCATGCAAATACTCATATAATAGCCGGTGTTTTTCGGCAAGGCGGATACCTTTCGAAGTAATTAACGAATCGCCTTTTAAAGTAGGATAAACATAAAGTTTTGTATTACTTGCAAATAATTTCCCCATTGCTTCCAGTAATCCGCCTTTCAGGTGGGTGTAATATTTGGGTTCCATTACTTTTTCCAGTGTGGGGACACCCATCACTACCCGTAGCTGTTTTAATTTAAACTGGCTGAAAAACTCCGCAAGACGGTAATACTCCTTGAAGTCGGAGACCATCACATTTTGGCCGATTTCGTTGAGCATATTAATTCTTTCTAAAAAATCACGCTCGTCTATTTCACCTTCTGATAATAAATTGTTTAGTGTTATCTCACAAAAGGAAAACGTGTTATCTGCTTCATAATCTTCATCTTTTTGGAATAATTCAAAGCTTTTTCGAAGAATATCCCTTGAAATATAAGTAATGGGACGGAAACTGCCTCTAAATGCTAAAACATTCTTTTTATAAAGCATATCCGAAGGTTGCTGTACATGACCATCCTTATCAAACATCATGGCATGCGACATTCCGTTTTTAACCAATTGCACAGCCAGCAGGCGATTATCAACATAATTTAAATCGGGGCCCGACATCTTCATGGTAGTTACGCGAAAACGGTCGCGTGAAAGGTTATCGAGGAGTGATTTTAAAAATTGAGTTGGGTTATGGTGATAATATTTGCAGGCATAAAGCAAATTGACTCCCAGGATTCCCAAAGTAGTTTGCTGTAACTGTGCATCATTTTCGAGCAACTTAACATGAATAATGACTTTGTTGGCTTTTTGGCCGGGGTTAAGTTGAAACTTTACGCCCATCCAGCCATGACTGTAATTGGTTTTAGAATAATTTAATATTTCGACCGTATCAGCGAAAGCAAAAAAGTTAGTTTCCTGTTTCGTATCTTTAAGTAATTTAAACACTTCGTGATACTCATGTCGGAGCATTTTATTCAGCCGGTCCTCCGACACGTAGCGACCCTTTTTATTTTCGTTGTAATGGGCATCGCTAAAACTTTTATCGTATGCTGATATGGTTTTGGCAATGGTCCCCGATGCGCCTCCTGCCAGAAAAAACTGCCTGGCAACTTCCTGTCCGCCACCAATTTCGGCAAAAGTACCATAGAAATTGCTGTCGAGGTTCAATTGTAGAGCTTTACGAGCTGTTGGAATAATTTCGTGTAGCATGTGAAGATATTATTTCTGTTCCAGTAATTTTTCTAATTCTTTATTCTCGTCCCTGAGGCGGGCAGCCTCAATAAAATCAAGTTCTTTCGCAGCTGCCTGCATATCTTTTTTGTTTTTCTCAATATTTTCCCTGATATCGGCGGGGCTCATGTATTGTACGACAGGATCGGCGGCAATACCGGATTTTTCTTTTTCGACATAAGCATGTAAGGCTTTTTGACGTGAATTGGCTACTGCCGTCTGCCCCATGATGTCGTCCGTCGATTTAATGATTTGTGTGGGAGTAATACCGTACTTCAGGTTGTAAGCCATCTGCTTTTCGCGTTTTCGATTGGTTTCGTCTATGGTCCGTTGCATGGATTTCGTGATTTTATCGGCATAAAAAATCACTTTACTGTCGAGGTGCCGGGCGGCACGGCCTGCTGTCTGCGTAAGCGACCGTTCCGATCGCAAAAATCCCTCTTTATCGGCGTCCAAAATTGCCACCAGTGACACCTCCGGCAAATCGAGCCCTTCGCGCAACAGGTTTACCCCCACAAGGACGTCGAAATTACCCAATCGCAAATCGCGCATGATTTCAATGCGTTCCAACGTATCCACGTCCGAATGGATATACCGGGTTTTGATGTTCAGGTTCAGCAGGTATTTGGTGAGTTCTTCAGCCATTCTTTTGGTAAGTGTCGTAACCAAAACACGGTTGCCTGCTTTTGTCGTCAGGCTGATTTCATCCAGCAGATCATCCACCTGGTTCAAGCTTGGACGCACTTCAATTTGAGGCTCAAGTAAACCTGTAGGCCTGATAATCTGTTCAACAACAACACCTTCCGATTTTTGCAATTCATAATCGGCCGGTGTGGCACTCACGTAAATGGTTTGTCCGCTTAACTGTTCAAATTCGTCAAATTTCAAAGGACGGTTATCCATGGCCGAAGGCAGCCGGAAACCGTATTCCACCAGATTTTGTTTTCGCGAACGATCCCCGCCATACATGGCCCTTATCTGTGAAACGGTCACATGGCTTTCATCGATCACAGTAATGTAATCGTCAGGAAAATAATCGAGCAGGCAAAAGGGGCGTGTACCGGGATCCCTGCCGTCAAAGTAACGCGAATAATTCTCAATACCCGAACAATAGCCCAGCTCACGCATCATCTCAACATCGTACGTTACCCGGTCAGCCAGCCGTTTGGCCTCCTGGTGTTTACCTATTTCGTGAAAATAATCCACCTGTTTCTGCATATCCATCTGGATTTCCATGAGAGAAGATTTCATCTTGTCTTGCGAGGTTACAAATATATTGGCCGGATAAATAGTTATCAAATCCAGGTTTTCGATTCGTTTCCCTGAAAGTGGCTCAATACTTTCGAGGGAATCTATTTCGTTTCCCCAAAAAATAATCCTGAAAGCAATATCCGCGTAAGCGGGATAAACATCTACCGTATCGCCTTTCACACGAAAATTACCACGGTTCAATTCCACATCATTTCGTGAATAAAGCGAATTTACAAGTAATTGTAAAAAACGGTTACGGCTAAGCAATTGTCCTTTTTGCAGCTTAATGACATTACTTGTAAAATCGTCAGGATTTCCAATGCCGTAAATACAGGAAACCGAAGAGACTACAATCACATCCCTTCTGCCCGACAGCAAAGACGATGTGGCACTCAGGCGTAATTTTTCAATTTCTTCGTTAATCGAGAGGTCTTTCTCAATATAAGTATTGGTCACAGGAAGATAGGCTTCGGGCTGGTAATAATCGTAGTATGAAACAAAATATTCCACTGCATTTTCCGGGAAAAACTGTTTGAACTCGCCGTACAGCTGCGCGGCGAGTGTTTTGTTGTGGCTGAGAATGAGAGCCGGTCGGTTTACCTGCGCCAACACATTGGCAATGGTAAAGGTTTTACCCGATCCGGTAACACCCAGCAAAACCTGTGCATCATCACCCCGGTTTAATCCTTCCACAAGCTGCTGGATAGCTTCCGGCTGATCACCTGTAGGTTGATATTCTGATGTGAGTTTAAAATCCATTGGATTTGCAAAAATACGGTAAATCTTAAAATTTTAACGGCAATCCACAAAAGCCGGCAAATGATTCACCAAAAAAACAAATGGTTTGATTTATAAAATAGAGCGTTGAAATTTGTATTTTTGTTTTTCATCAATTATTATGAACTTTCAAAATAATTCCAAGTTACAACTGGCCTACGATTTTGTACATTTTACCGGGCGAAACATCTTCCTGACAGGAAGGGCAGGCACAGGTAAAACCACCTTTTTACACAATTTAAAAAAGCATTCACCAAAAAGGATGGTTGTTGTTGCGCCTACAGGTGTTGCAGCCATTAATGCCGGCGGTGTTACCATTCATTCTTTTTTCCAACTCTCCTTTGGCCCGCAATTGCCGGAGTATCAGATTGCCGAATCGGGAACTTCGGGCGGCCATTCCCAGGCAAAGCGGTTCAACCGCGAGAAGATTAACATTATCAAAAGCATGGATTTGCTTGTAATTGATGAAATCAGTATGGTGCGTGCCGATTTACTGGATGGTATCGATGCGACGTTGCGCCGGTTTCGAAACAGAAACATGCCTTTTGGCGGCGTTCAGTTGTTGATGATTGGTGACCTCCAACAGCTTGCTCCTGTAGTAAAAGATGACGAATGGCTGCTGCTGCGCCAGCATTATGATACGCCTTTTTTCTTCAGTAGTAATGCTTTGGCAAAAACGCAATATGTGAGTATTGAATTACAATATGTCTACAGGCAAAAAGATGAAAAATTTATCCGTTTGCTGAACAAAATTCGTGATGACCAACTTGACGATAAATCTATAAAAGCATTGAATGCCAGGCACCAACCCGACTTTAATCCCGATAAAGCCGGCTACATCATCCTTACCACGCACAACGCCAAGGCTAACCAGATTAACGATTCGCGATTGAAGCGTTTGCCGGGAAAATTGCATGTTTTCGATGCATTGATAGGCGGTAACTTCCCCGAGTACAACTACCCTACACTTCCCAAGCTTAAGCTGAAAAAAGGTGCCCAGGTTATGTTTGTGAAAAATGATCCGAACCCTGAAAAGCTTTTTTACAATGGCAAAATAGGTACCATTACCCAAATTGACAAAGAATCACTCCGGGTAAAATGTGAAGGCGATGATGAAGATATTTTGGTAAAACCTCTGGCATGGGAAAAAATGAAGTACTCGCTAAATGAAGAAAACAAAGAAATCACCGAAACAGTTGAAGGTACTTTTACGCAAATTCCTTTAAAACTGGCATGGGCTATCACTATTCACAAAAGTCAGGGCCTTACTTTTGAACATGCTATCATTGATGCGCAGGCGGCCTTTGCCCACGGTCAGGTTTATGTTGCGCTTAGTCGCTGCAAATCGCTTGAAGGTCTGATATTGAGCACTCCCATCGACGGAAATAGTATTAAGCATGATAAAACGGTTGAAAGTTTTATTAAGGCCTACGAAAAAAATCAACCTGATCAGTCTGTTCTGGAAACATCAAAAAATAATTATCAGCAGAAACTACTGACCGAACTTTTTGATTTCAGCATCATCCAGCGGCAAATTTACTACTGCATTAAATTGTTTAATGAACATGCCGGCAGCTTACAGGGCAATCCTGCTGAAATATTTTCGGGAATGAATAAAAATGTCAAGCAGGAGATTACGGAAGTTTCTTTGAAATTCAAACCTCAACTGCTTTACCTGCTTGAAAAAGAGCCTCATGTGGAGAAAAATACGATTTTACAAGATCGAGTTACAAAAGCTGCCATGTATTTTTCAGACAAACTGAACACACATATTTACAAAAAGGATTTTACATTTGAGACAGATAATAAAACGGTTCGCAAAGCGGTAAAAAATGCGCTGGACAATTTAGTTAAGGAAACGAACTTTCAACTTACTTGTCTTGAAGCAGTGAAAAACGGGTTCGTTGTCAAAGATTATCTTGAAGCACGGGCTAAAGCTTCTATTGAAGAACAAACAGTAAAGAAATCGCGAAAAAAACCTGCAGCTCTACCGGATAAATCTGTAGTTCATCCCGAATTATACGAAATCATCAGAAAATGGAGAAATTCAAAAGCCGCTGAAATGGGTTGGGAAGTTTACCGCGTTCTCCCTTTGCGAACCATGAGGGAGCTTACCCGGCACCTGCCCGGAAATAAAGCTGCGCTGAAAGCGGTGAAAGGTTTCGGGGAAAAAAAGGTACAACTGTTTGGGAAAGAATTACTCAAAATTATCGATGACTACTGCACGAAACATCAACTTGAACCCAAAACGGCTGAAGCGGATGAAATATCTGTAAAAGTCGCAAAGATACCCAGCAAACAAATTTCTTTTGACCTTTGGTCTGCCGGGAAGACAATTGCTGAAATTGCCGAAGAGCGGCAACTGGTTCTCTCCACCATTGAAGGTCATCTGGCTTATTATGTAGGAATAGGTAAAATACCTGTTGAGCAATTGGTTAAGCCTGATAAAATAGCAAAAATCAAAAACTTTTTTGAGGAAAATCCCAACACCACGCTGGGCGAAACGAAATCTGCTTTGGGTGAACATATTTCGTATAGCGAACTGCGTTTTGTATTACAATATCTTAAATTTAAAGTGGAACAAGCAGAAGGATAGCCCGGGTTTAGCTCAACTATTCTGATGCAGATTTTAAAGTGCAGCGATATACCTATTTCCACCCGGTGAAATTGTCCTTCTGTTGTTATGGCAGCGATTAGCTAAATATCGCTTACATTTCCTTCTTCATCCACAATCACGTCCCAGTTTACAAAGGCCACTTTGCCATCACGCATATAAAAATCCACCATCTCTTCTTCGTAAGAAAGGCGGGTGTCACCTTCTTCCGTTTCTTTATCGTAATCGGGATGTCCGTTGCGTTTCATTAAGTCAATGACTTCTGCTTCCGACATGCCTATTACTTTTTCGCCAAAAAGTGTAGCGTCGGAATAATCAGTTTCAATACCCGCTACTACTTGGCGGGTGAGCCCTTCAAAAAATACTGAAAAGCCTTTGTCCCAGTAATGAAGCAGTACTGCATTTAGTTCTTCGTCTCCTTCAAAATTATCTATTTCCTGTGGTTCGCCAAGAGCTGAAACAATTTTTTCCATATCCATTCCGAACTTTAATTCTCCCAATCCTTGTTTAGGGATGATTTCATACGAACTAACCATTTTTATTTCTTTTTGTTAACTATTAATATCTATTTAAAAGGTGAACCGGGTTCTTTAGCCATGTGATTATATACAAGTTTATCCAGCCATTTAGTAAAGAATTTACTCAAAAATACGGTCAGCTTTCCCTCTCCCGTTAACACCATTGAAGTTTTACGCTTTATAACAGCTTTGTAAATATGGGCAGCGACATCTTCCGCCGACATGATTTTCCCTTCTTCCAAAGGCGATTTTCCCTGCTGTGAACCATCGGCAACCAATGCAGTGTTACGGATATTGGAAGCTGTAAATCCCGGGTAAGCCATCAAAACATGAAGACCTGTTTTCCTGTTCTCGATACGAAGGCTTTCCATAAATCCATGAATGGCAAATTTGGAAGCCGAATATCCCGTTCTTCCGGGAAGCCCTTTGATACCGGCCACCGATGATACGGCAACTACACTTCCCTTGCTTTCCAATAAATAGGGTAAAGCTTTTTTTGTACAATAAACTGTTCCCCAAAAGTTTACATCCATCAGTCTTTTGATAACGCTTAAATCTGCATCCTGAAAAAGGGCCCGCATTGAGATACCCGCATTGTTTATCAGTACGTCAATCTTTCCAAATTTTTGCTTGGCAGTAAGAATTAAATTTTTACAATCATTTTCGTTGCTTACATCAGTGGTAAGATAGGCAGCTTCGCCCCCCTTTTGTTTAATGTCTTCGGATATTTCCTTTAACTGCGTCTGATTCCGGGCACCCAGTACCACTTTGGCACCGTGGCCGGCAAACTCATAAGCCAACGCTTTACCAATTCCGGAACTTGCTCCCGTGATTATTACAACTTTACCTTTCATTCGATTCGATCCAATTTCTTTTTTACAATGATATAAAAAAAAATCAGGATAGAAATTTTTTTATGAATAATTAGCACATAAAAATGATAATTTTAGTGAAACCCTTAGGCATTGTTACGAAATAACTTGACCATTCTGGCTTGTTCTTTTGCACGCTAACTGCGTTAAAAAGCCTCGCCATAGCTACTGCTATGTCTACATTTTTTGCCTTGTTACCGCACAAAATAATATCGCCTGCTTTGTCCAACTTATTTAGTAATAATGCCTTAGTAATTTATGGAAGCGTCCATATTCAAATCACTAAAATCAATACCTTTACCTGCATGAAAAAACTCTATTTTGTTCTGGCATTTCATTTACTTATCTGGACACCAGTTTCATTTGCTCAAACCAAAATACCTAAGGCCGATTCTGTAGGAAATATTGTAGTCAGCCGGTTGATGGATTCTTTATGGGTTCATCCCACAAGTTTTTTTAACCGAAACGACCCCAACTGGATTCGGCTAAATCAACATCTTAAACATGTGAATATCTTACAATTAAACAATCTGATCCATTCGGTTTATTTTGGAAAAAGTTCTTTTTTTCTAAATCTTTCACATTCAGAAGAAGGCTTTATTGGAGTATTAAATAAGGAAGCCAACAATGGTAAGATGAAGAAATTCCACAAGAAAATACGCTCCGGATTCCGGGATCGCAGGCTTTATCCTCAGCACAAGGTGGTACTTATAGAAGGTGATTCCTGGTTCGAATATCCCGTTTTTCTTAACGATATTACCGATTATTTAATGAAGTATCCCAATTTAGCTATTTACAGTCTGGCACATGGCGGTGATTGGGTCTCCAATATGATTTCATCGTTAAAATATGAATTCGATTATGTTAAGATTAATCCGGATGTGGTCATCATAAGTGGCGGAGGGAACGATCTGGTTGGTGATTCAAGGTTGTCGGGGCTAATACGGCTGACACCTAAAGATAAAGACGACCCTTTTCTTCAACATTTTCGTGATTATGTAATCCTGCGAATGATGCATAAATCAGTACCCATGTGTAATGAATTTTATTGTCCGATCGACTACCAAGCTTACGGGGATTCGATGGATTACTATCGACAAAAGATAGACACATCATTGGTTAATCAAATTGTTACCGGGCGCAGATACTTAAATAAAAATTTCTATCGTTGGACAGTCACGACCAAACTTGAATATAAAATTCTGTTTGAATCTTTGCGAAAAGTCGACACTAACCGCTTCAAATCGGTAAAAATAATTACACAGGGTTACGATTATGCCATACCCAGTTTTCATAAACGGTTTGGGTTAAGGATGTTGATGGATAATGGCGAATGGTTAAAGGAGCCGCTTATGGCGAAGGGAATTATCGATCCTTACGTTCAAAAATCCATTGTAAAAACACTTATTTTTGAATTTAATGAGATGCTAATTGAGTTAGGCAAAGAATATAACAATGTTTATCACGTGGATGCACGTGGGTTTACACATTTTTACGAAACTTTAAAAAACAAGCGTCCGGGGACTTATTGGTATGATGAACTGCATCCCAAAAATGTAATATTTAAAAATCTGTCAGCCATTTTTGCTGCAATTTCAAATGGGCAAATCCCGAAAGATCAAAAGGTTGTAAATGCTATTGAATATTTTAAAGCCCACCATCCGCTCGTTAACAAAAATTAATACCCTGTTGTTTGAATTCTTTGGTGTACCGGACAAAATCGCTTAGAATTTCTTATCTTTGCTGTTTGAAAGGAAAATACCATGCGTCTTGTTTTTTTTAGAACACCTAAAGCCAAAAAGTTTAATTATAAACCCCGGCATTACGATCCCAAAAAGGAAGAATGGGAACGTCGTAAAGCTGAGTTGGGCTATGATTCTAATTTGAGCGCTGAAGAACGGATTCGCCTGAAGATGTCAAGCCGTTGGCAAAAGCCGGGTTCGGGATACGGAGGAAACCAGGCTGCAAAACTTATTACATATTTCATATATGCTGTTTTTATTTTTGGTAGTATTTATGTAATTCTTTTTACAGACCTGGTTGAGAAATTTCTTGCCCTCTTTGGTGTAATCTCCAAATAAGGCTGTCCCTATGTTAAATGCCATCAAACTATTACCCGATTCCGTTGCTAACCAGATTGCTGCCGGTGAAGTAATACAGCGGCCTGCTTCCGCGGTGAAGGAGATGATGGAAAACAGTGTTGATTCGGGAGCTACTGAAATAAATTTACTTATTAAGGATGCCGGAAAAACGTTGATACAGGTCAGCGACAATGGTAGTGGCATGTCGGCCATTGATGCCCGGATGTGTTTCGAGCGCCATGCCACCTCTAAGATTACAAAAGCAGAAGATCTTTTTGCCATTCATACGCTTGGATTTCGCGGTGAGGCTATGGCATCAATAGCAGCGATAGCCCAGGTAGAGGTGAAAACAAAGCCCCATGAGGATGAGTTGGGTACCTGCCTGCGAATTGAAGGTTCCAAAGTGCTGGGCCAGGAGCCTTGTCCTTGTAAAAGCGGCACAATTATTTCGGTGAAAAATCTGTTTTTTAATGTGCCTGCCCGACGGAATTTCCTAAAATCGAATAATGCGGAAACCCGTCATATCCTTGAAGAATTTAATCGCATTGCCCTGATAAACCCACAAATTACTTTTGGTTTTGTGCACAACGATAAAGTGGTATTCCGCTTACCCAAAGGTAGTTTAAAATCGCGGATTGTCGGCATATTTGGAAAGGTTTACGACGAGCGTCTGCTTTCGGTAAATCAAAAAACCGATATCCTTTCAATTAGTGGCTTTATTGTAAAGCCCGAATATTCAAAAAAAACGAGAGGTGAACAGTATTTTTTCGTCAATAACCGTTTCATTAAACATCCCTATTTAAATCATGCGGTTGCCAATGCATTTACCGAACTTATGCCGGCAGACGCTTTTCCATCCTTTTTTATTCATATAGAAACAGATCCGGCTGACATTGATGTTAACATTCATCCCACCAAAACTGAGGTTAACTTTAAAGATGCACGTTATGTTTATGCAGTACTTCATGCAGCTGTAAAACAATCAGTTGGAATGCATAACCTTACCCCGACAATAGATTTTGATGTAGAGCCGGGTATCGAGATGGCTTTTCAACATCCGGCAGGGGCCGAAATAAGGCCTCCTGAAATCAAAGTCAATCCCGATTACAACCCGTTTAAAAAAGAAACTAAGTCCCAGCTCTCCATGGGATTTCACCAAAACATACATAACAAACAGGATTGGGAAAAATTTTTTCAACAGAATAACGAAGAAACAAATACCACAACTGACACATCCGGTAAACAAAAACAGCTCTGGGAAGAAGAACATCAACCCACAATATTTTTCCAGATACATCAACGTTTTATTGCCTGTAATGTACGCTCGGGCTTGCTCCTCATCGACCAGCAAAAGGCCCATGAAAGAGTGCTGTATGAGCAGTATCTTAAATTACTTGCCGGTGGGCAACAGGCTTCGCAACAACAGCTTTTTCCGCACGATATTTATTTCTCACCGGAAGATGTCTCTATTTTGGTTGACCTAAAGGAGTTGCTGCATCAGTTGGGTTATGTACTCGAAAGTTTTGGCCCAAACCGCTTTGTGGTAAATGGCATTCCTGCCGATGTGAGTGGACATGATATTCAGGCTAATTTGGAACTACTGATTGAAGATTATAAAAAATACAGTAAAGAGCCGGGAAAAGATAAAAAAATAAGACTGGCCAGGGCAATGGCTGCACAAATGTCAGTAAAATCAGGAACGAGTTTAAACAATGAAGAAATGGCAGATTTGTTCAACAGGCTTTTTCAGTGCCAGCTTCCCGACACGGCTCCTGACGGGGCTAAAACACTAGGCATTATTCGCCTTGAGGAAATAAGTGCTTTTATGAAACAGTAACAACGAAAATTTATTATGCAACAATACAGACCTGGCGGATTTCGAATTTTACCCCCTGTGGTAAAAAATTTACTCATTATTAATACTTTGTTTTTTCTTGCGACGCTGGCGCTGGAAAAATATCATATCGACCTGATAAATATTCTCGGGTTGCACTATCCAGGAGCCTCTAACTTCAGGGTTTACCAGTTTATTACCTATATGTTTATGCATGGCGGATGGGAGCATATCTTATTCAATATGTTTGCTTTATGGATGTTTGGTAACGTTATTGAAAATGTTTGGGGTGGCAAGAAGTTTCTGATTTTTTATATACTCACCGGATTAGGATCGGCAGTAGTTTATATCATCTGGATACATTTTACGTTACAACCTAATCTGGCACTGTTGAACCAAATTATTGACCAGCCTACAGCTCAGGGGATTGAGTTATATTTTCACGAGTATGGATTTCATGTGGGGCAAATTAGCAGTACCCTGACACAAGCTGATATCAACAGCTTCAATCACAATGTGAACCTTTTACAGATGGATGAGGCCACCCATGCGGCTATTCAACAAATTATTACATTTTTATCGGCTTATAAAGCCGAAATGATAAACCAAATGGTTGTGATAGGTGCTTCCGGAGCTATATTCGGACTTTTGCTTGCCTTTGGCATGATGTTCCCGAACTCAATGATTTATGTTTACTTTGCTATTCCTGTCAAGGCAAAATGGTTCGTGCTTGGATATGGCCTGCTTGAATTATTCTCGGGAATTAGTAACCGTCCGGGTGATAATGTGGCACATTTTGCCCATGTCGGTGGCATGTTGGTAGGATTATTGATTATCATGTATTGGAAGAAAAAAGGTAAACTTCTCGGTCCGGAAATGTAATTAACCAATACTTCAATCTGGTTTACTTATGTATGGATATACTCATCAGCCCCAGCGAAATACAGGAGAAATATTAAAAAAGATATTTCTTGATAAGAACGTGTTGTCACGACTCATTTTGATCAACACTGTGGTTTATATCATGGTGAAGATTGTCAATTTATTTACCTGGCTGATTGCTCCTGCCTCCGCTTCTTCCGGTCTGAGCCTGTTAGGGCAATATATGGCACTTCCTTCCGATTTACATCAGTGGATTCAGATGCCGTGGACGTTGATTACTTATATGTTTTTGCACGAAGGTTTTTTGCACTGGCTATTCAATATGATTATGCTTTATTTTGGTGGAATCTTGTTTACGGAATATTTGAGTCAACGAAAGTTATTATTTACTTATTTAATGGGCGGACTGGCCGGGGCTGTTTTTTACATGTTGGCTTTCAATCTTTTCCCCGTGTTTGCCCCCATTCGTAACATCTCAGTTGCGCTGGGGGCTTCCGCTTCGATTTTAGCCATCATCATTGCCATTGCGACTTACGTGCCCGATTACACGGTACATCTATTTTTGCTGGGACGAATAAAGCTTAAATATCTCGCTATCGGATTTGTGTTGCTTGATATTTTAAGTATCCAATCGAATAATCCCGGGGGGCATATTGCCCATCTCGGTGGTGCACTTTGGGGTTTTGTGTATGCCCTGTCGTTGAAAAAGGGCAACGATTTTTACCGCATATTCGATGGGTTTCATTTTCCTTCAATTTCGTTGAAGAAAAAATATTATGACGAGACTTTTAAAACCAGCAGGCCTGATTCGGGAAGGCCTATGACTGATGAAGATTATAATGCGAGGAAAGCTGCAAAGCAGCATGAGATTGATAAAATTCTGGATAAAATCTCCAAATCGGGATATGCTAGTTTAAGTAAAGAAGAAAAGGAGTTACTTTTTAGGTCAAGTAACAAAACATAAAAATGATTTCTTGTCAAAGAATAAGAAATATCATTGCAAAACATGAAAAGGTTAAATAAAATTCCGGAAAGTTTTTATTTGCAGGAAGATGTTATACAAGTGGCCCGATCACTTATCGGGATGAGGTTATTCACCAAAACAGACGGGAAACTTACCGGAGGAATAATTGCCGAAACTGAAGCCTATGCCGGAGTTCACGACAAAGCATCCCATGCCTACGGCGGGCGAAAAACTGCCCGCACCGAAGTAATGTTTCGGCAAGGTGGAATTGCTTATGTTTATTTTAGTTATGGGATGCATCACCTTTTTAATGTGGTTACAGCCACGGCCGGTATTCCGGACGCAGTGCTTATTCGTGGTATAATTCCTACTGACGGAACAGATTTGATATTAAAACGGCGGAAGCAACAAAATTTATCTGCGGTTTTGGTCAATGGCCCGGCTAAATTATGTCAGGCTTTGGGAATATCACTGGAACAAAATACGATTTCTTTGCAAAGCGATATATTATGGATAGCCCAAGGCATTAATGTGTTGCCATCACAAATAAAATCGGCGCAGCGCGTTGGCGTTGATTATGCAGGCAACGATGCCAGGCTCCCATATCGTTTTATTTTACAAGATGAAAGATATCGTACTGCAAAAAAGTAATTTTTCAACCATAAAAAAACGCCTCATGCATCAGGCATAAGACGTTTGATTTTTGTTGGAGTAAAAATTATTTTATCCCCTTTGCCAAGTCAGCTCCTGCTTTAAACTTAACAACTTGTTTAGCAGGGATGCTAATTTCTTTACCCGTTTGAGGGTTACGGCCTTTGCGGGCCGAGCGGGTGGATACGGAAAATGATCCGAATCCTACCAATGCAACACGATCTCCTTTTTTGAGGGAATCGGTTGTTGCTCCAATAAAAGCATCAAGCGCTTTTTTTGCATCGGCTTTGGTTAAACCTGCACCTGCAGCCATAGCATCAATTAGTTCAGCTTTGTTCATCGTTGTAAATTTTAATTAACATTTAAACATTGATGAACAAATATAAGAGTAATTCCATAAAAAGCAAGTATATACCCCTAAAAACAGCTCAAAATGTTAATAAATTGGCCATTTTGTTGATAAGAGAGGCCGAAAATTTTAAAAATTAGGGCTGAAACCATGGTTAATAAAGCGGTTTAGAGGAATTTCCATTCTTCATCCAAATGGAAACCCCGAAGGAAATCGGAAACTGGCATTCGCTTTTTTCCGGATTGCTGAACTTCCAGTAAACGGATAAAACCATCCACACAAGCTACTTTCATTGTTTGTTTCCCATCAGTAACAATAGTGCCGGGATGAAGTTGCTCAGTGGAAATTTCTGGAGTTGCTTTGAATATCTTCATCTGGAAACTTTCGCCTGACGGGCTCAGTAAAGTACTATAAGCAGTTGGATACGGACTTAATCCGCGGATAAAGTTGTGCAGCGACCGTGCATCATTATTCCAGTCGATAAGGCAGTCTTCTTTGAAAATTTTTGGGGCGGGCTTTAAGATTTCTATATTTTTAACTAATGTTGACTGATCCTGAGGTTGAATTTGCTTCGCTCTGATTAATTCGATGGTTTCGACAAGAAGTCCGGCACCCACGTTCATCATTTTATCATGCAGCTGTCCAACATTATCATTCGGGCCTATAGGTATTTCTTTCTGCATCAAAATCTGACCGGTATCAATTTCTTTTTGTAACAGAAAAGTGGTAAGTCCGGTTTTTTGCTCGCCATTCATAATTGCATGATGAATGGGTGCTGCTCCGCGGTATTGCGGCAAGAGTGAAGCATGCAGGTTAATGGTGCCATAAGGTGGCATGGCCCATACGATTTCTGGAAGCATCCTGAATGCAACTACCACTTGCAGGTCGGCTTTCAGCATCTTAAGTTCTTCAACAAAATCGGGAGCTTTTAAATTTACCGGTTGTAAAATACGTAAACCTTTAGCCAACGCATAGGCTTTCACTGCTGACATGTGAATCTTTTTTCCCCTGCCGGCAGGCTTGTCAGGTGCGGTAATTACTCCGGCAACCGAATAACCGGCTTCAACAATTGCAGTTAAAGAGGGAACAGCAAAATCGGGTGTCCCCATAAAAACAATGCGGAAATCTTGTTTTTTCACTTTATTCATATTTGTTGCGAAGGTATGCATTGCTTTCTTGTTATTTTATTTAAAACAAAAAAAACCTGGAGGGATTACCTCCAGGTTTTTTTCTTATCCGTTAATTTTATTGATTGGCTTTTGCAGCTTTGGCACGGGCAATATATTTGTCAATATTCCGTGCTTCTTCGCTTTTAAAATATTTTTCTTTTATGGTGGTGTAAGATGCAATAGCATCATTGTATTGTCCCATTTCCTCGTCAAGTTCACCTGCTTTTAACCAGAAAAGCGGGCTGGTAAACTCGTTGTCCCTAAGTTGAGCAGCCGATTTATAATAAGACAATGCTTTTTCCTTATTCCCCTTTTCGAGATAGGCATCGCCAAGCGCCCCTTTTGCCATTGGGGCAACCATTTCGTCATCGTTATCAAAATCGGAAAGGTAATGAATAGCCTGATCGAAATTGCCTTTCTTCAAAAAGCAGATACCGGCATAGTAGTTGGCCAGATTTCCGGCTTTTGTAATGCTGTAGTTTTTGGCGATATCAACAAATCCCAAACTGTTACCATCGCCATATAGAGCTTTATCAAGCGAATCGGCTTCGAAATAACGCTGGGCAGGGAAAATTTGTTCCTGAGCCTCTTTGTTTTTTGGTTCAAGATAGTATTTCTTCACACCAAAGAAACCCAATACAATAGCAATCAGCACGATTACTACAATGGTAAGTGTGTTTTGGTTATTGACAATAAATTCTTCGGTTTTGGTCAGCGTTTCTTCAATATTCTCAAGTTGCTGCTGTGTTTTAACTTCTTTTTGTTTTTGTTTCGACATCTCCGATAATTTTAAAGAGTGCAAAAGTAAATTTTTATTCCTAATAATAAAATGCGATATCCTATTTTTTTAACTTTGTTTGGTTAAAAACATCTGTTTTAAACAATTTTAAAAAGGTATTTAGCAATAATTTATGCAAAAGGGCTCATTTTACATCCTGGTTTTACTAGGGGTCTTTCTTCATCAATCACTGTTTGCTGGGTGGGTTGTGATAGAAGAAAGCCATGATAATCTCGGAAATCATCGTTTTCAAACTACTTTTATTCAACAAAATATGGTACGTATTGACGGTAATACGACCATCAGTATTTTAAACTTAAATAAAGGAGAGCTCACATTGATTTTTCCGCAGCATAGGATATTCTGGAAGGGGACACCCCGGGAATTGAAGCATCAAACCAATCAACTGATGAAGCAACAACTCCAGATGTTGTTGTTACGTGCTCCTGTCAATCAAAAAGATACGCTTCGTAAGATTATCCGCAAAATGGATAGCTCGGATATGTTTCCCGATTCATCGGCTGCTGTTCCGGTTGTGCAGTTTCAAAAAACAGGTAAGGTTCAGCAAATAGGCGATTTTAAGACTTTTGAGTATTCAATCAGGTTGGACAGCGTACTACTAAAGGAGACCTTGTGGGTAACTTTCGATAAAAAGCCTTATGGTGAAACAGATGTGAGTAAATTGTTGTTGTTTACCCGCTCAATGAACCCGCAATCAAGGGAGAATATGATTTCACATACATCAGGCTATGCCAATTTACTTAAGAGTGGTTTAATTGTAAAATCAATAGTTTATCTCCCGCAGGGTGTCAAACAGATTACTCAATTAAAAAAAGTTAAGCAAATGGCAATAAGTCCTGAACTATTTATGCCCCCCAAATCATATCGTCCTGCAAGTATTGAAGAAATTATGCAATTAGATATGAATGCTCCCGTCCCGGGCAAGAATAACCCATGGGATGATCAAAATAATGATGATGGTTTTCCATCGTTTCCTGAAAAGTCAGTAGTGAAAAAGCAACCAAAATTCTAAATCATGAATAAAATATTAACCTTATTAATCGGTATCCTCGTTATGACGGGAACCGAAAATTACATTTATGCACAGCAGACAACGCAACAAAAACAAGTAATAAATGAATGGATTAATGCCGGCCCGGTCGGTGTGCAATACCCCGCTTTTCACCGGAAGAATAATTTAATGGGAAAAAGTTTTACAGATGCCGACCTTTTAAAATTTCAGCAAAAAGCCATTAAAAATCCACAGGCCGGTGATGTTTTTATGCAGACAAAAACAGGAATACTTCGCTGGAAAATAATATCTGACGGAGCAAAGCTCAAAACCACCGGGACTAACCCTTATGCTGTAAACTGGCAAATGGTCTATTTACAAGCCCATCAGTATGTTCCGGTTTCAATTAACATTTCCAGTGCCCAAAATTTTGAAGTATTTGTTAACGGAGTAAAAAAGCTTTCACAATATACATCAACAGGAAAAGTTCAAACAAAGAAACTCCGGCTTAAGTTAGAGCCCGGAAAATATGCCCTTCTCATTAAATCGTTGTACAAAGCGGGTGACAGCCTTGCGTGGCAGGTGCAAGCTTACGTAAATTTCAGCAACGATTTTCCACGAAATGCCTTAACTATTTCTACTTCAAATGAGCAATTTATGGACATTGCCCATTTGTTGCACGGACAACAGTTAAAGAGCAGCAGCCTTTCGGACGATGGCAGTCTTGTGATGCTTAATTATTCCGAAACTTTCCCCCCAAAAGGGAAAACAGATAATTGGTTTGTGATAAAGAATGTAAAAACCGGAGCACTTATTTTTTCTTCCAGGCACAGCACTATCCGCTCGGCACAATGGATCCCTGGCTCACATTCAATCAGTTATCTTGGTAAGTTTGGTGAGAATACAAATCTCGTAGTTTTTAATTTGAATACGCACGTGGAAAAACCACTTTTGAGCCGGGTAAAACGTTTTTCAGGTTATAGCTGGAGCCCCAATGGTAAATTTTTGATTTATTCAGTAAAGGAAAAACAAGATAAAAATACCACAGGGGTTTTCAAACTGGAAGGCATGCCTGACAGGTGGCCCTGGTACCGTACAAGGACACAACTATACTTGCTGAAAATAAGCGACCTTTCGGTTACCCCTTTAACTTATGGCTACTTAACCAATCAACTTCAGGACATTAGCCCCGATGGACAGCGTATTCTTTTTTCTCAAAGTTTTCCTGATTATAGCAAACGGCCGTTTACGCGCCAGATATTGATGCAAATGAACATTGCAAGCCGGAAAGTCGATACGATTTGGGATGCTAATTTCGGTGGTAGTGTTAGTTATTCGCCGGATGGAAAGCAACTGATAGTTACCGGAAGTGCGGCCATGTTTGGTGGGGCAGGCACAAATCTGAAAAAGGCCAAAATCCCCAACGATTTCGATATTCAGGCTTATATTTATGATATAAAATCGAAGACGGTAAAGGCCATATCAAAAGATTTCAACCCCTCTATTCAGGATGCCTACTGGAATCCGGTTGATAATAAGATTTATATTCTTGCCGAGGATCGTACATACAGGGATTTATGGGTATATAATCCCGAATCGGGTGTTTATAAACAGTTGAATACCAAGGTAGACATGGTTAATCAAATGAGTTTCGCGCGGCAACGTGCAGCCATGGCTTATTCGGGAAGCAGTATCTCCCATCCTGCTGTTGCCTGGGATTTCAATATTGCAACATCAAAACAAAAACTGCTGGATGATCCTGAAAAGAATTTCTTTTCCAATGTAAAATTCGGGAAAACGGAAGATTGGAATTTTGTAAACAAAAAAGGGTTGACTATTGAGGGCAGGATTTACTATCCACCTGATTATGACCCCGGCAAAAAATATCCGCTTATTGTTTATTATTATGGTGGCACGAGTCCCACGGGACGCGATTTCGGAGGTCGTTATCCTAAAAATCTATTTGCTGCCATGGGTTACATCGTTTATGATTTGCAACCCAGCGGGGCAACTGGTTACGGACAGGATTTTTCGGCCCTGCACGTAAACGGATGGGGAAAAGAAAATGCCAGCGACATTATCGAGGGTACGAAAAAATTCCTGAAAGCACATCCCGGCGTTAACCCAAAAGAGGTGGGCTGTCTCGGGGCTTCTTACGGCGGGTATATGACCATGTACCTGCAAACGCAAACCGATATTTTCACGACGGCCATCGCCCATGCCGGTATTAGTTCCATAACTTCCTACTGGGGACAGGGTTATTGGGGCTATTTGTACAGTTCGGTGGCTTCGGCAAACAGCTTTCCGTGGAATAATACAAAACTGTATGTGAATCATAGTCCGCTTTTTCTTGCAGATAAAATTCACACACCACTTTTATTATTGCATGGCACTGCCGACACCAATGTGCCCACAGGAGAAAGTATTCAGCTTTATACGGCATTAAAACTGCTGGGCCGACCGGTAACACTTGTTGAAGTAGAAGGCCAGAACCATCACATCATGGAATACAATAAACGTATTCTTTGGCAGAAAACCATTTTTGCCTGGTTTGCCAAATATTTAAAAAACCAGCCTGAATGGTGGAATGCCATGTATCCGAAAAAAGATTTATAAAGACTGAAAAGCTGAAAGGGGAGAAATGCACAGTGTTTCCCCCTTTAGTTTAAAAATACCTTAATCTCAAATTTTAAGGATGGAAACGAAAATAAAAAAAGAAATTTTAACCTTTTTGTCCTCTTATCTTACCGATAACAGAAAACAATTATTTGATAAGATAATTCAATATCGTACCCGATACATCACGGTGGTGCTTGAAGATATTTACCAACCACATAATGCCAGTGCCGTATTGCGCAGTGCCGATTTAACAGGTATTCAGGATATTCACATTATCGAAAACAGAAACAGGTACGAAGTAAATCCGGAAGTGGCTATGGGTTCTTCAAAATGGTTGAATTTGGTTAAGTATAATAAATCGAAGGAAAATACCTTAGAAGCCTATGATGTTTTGCGTAAACAAGGCTATCGTATTGTGGCCACTACGCCGCATGCCGAGGATAAAAATCTGGATGAAATTTCACTGGACGGGAAAATAGCTTTGGTTTTCGGTACCGAATTAAAAGGTTTATCGGAAACCGCCATTCAAAATGCCGATGAATATTTGCGTATTCCCATGTATGGTTTTACCGAGAGTTACAATATCTCTGTTTCGGCAGCCCTCACGCTTTTTACGCTGACAGAAAAGCTGAGAAAATCGGATATTTCGTGGCAACTTTCTAAAGATGAAAAATTGGATATTTTGTTAGAATGGACCCGAAGAAGCATTAAACGTTCCGAATTAATTGAGAAAGAATTTCTTCAGCGGCTGAAAAATAGGTGATAGATTTGTTTCAACGATTTTTTTTGATAATTTTACCGTGAAATTAATCATCATAAAAACATATAACAATGGGAAAAGGCGACAAAAAAACCAAAAGAGGAAAAATTGTTAACGGATCATATGGACGAATCCGCAGAAGGAAATCAAAAAAAAATAAATACGTTCCCAAAGCTGTTGTTGCCGACGAACCGAAAGTTGAAACTCCGGTAAAAGAAAAACCTAAAAAGAAAAGAGCACCGGTAAAAAAGACCTCCACCACTGCTAAAACAACTAAAACAACTAAAACAACAACCAAGACAGCTACAAAAAAAGCGGAACCAAAAGCTGCAAAGAAACCGGCAGCCAAAAAAACTCTGGCTAAAAAGGCAACTCCTAAAAAAGAAAAGGAGAAAAAGCCAAAAGAAAAAGAATAACCATTGGAGAAACGGGGTGTCTGCCCCGTTTTTTTAGTATGTCGTGCATGGTAATAATCTAACATGGTGCAAGTCTTTGTATGTGCCGGGTTGATAGGAAACATTAGCGAATGGCAAGGGTGTTGCGGGTGACTGCAAATCTGAAATAAGCCATCAGCAAACTTGAAGTTCTGACGCACAGAAATTTGATGATTTTAAATTTGCAATTTACACAGGAACGAGGACTATGAGCGGACAGCCCGTTGGCATGTATTGGCATGACAGCTGCCCAATAAAGACAATTGATTATTATATTTCGGCATTGATTTTTACTGAAAAGGTTTCTTTTGTTTTAGTGTTGATTGCGTGTATAATAAGTGTATCTTTGCAGCCCTAAATTTAATACCGCAAATCGATGAATGAGATTAAAAATATTGCGATTATCGCACATGTTGATCATGGTAAGACTACGCTGGTTGACAGGTTGTTATACCAGGTAAAACTTTTTCGTGAAAACCAGGAAATGGGCGACCTGATTCTTGACAGTAACGACCTTGAACGTGAAAGAGGCATTACTATTTTGTCGAAAAACGTGTCGGTTCGTTACAAAGGTGTTAAGATTAACATCATCGATACTCCCGGTCACTCCGATTTCGGTGGTGAAGTGGAAAGGGTTTTGAACATGGCTGACGGCGTGTTACTCGTAGTTGATGCATTTGAAGGCCCCATGCCGCAAACCCGTTTTGTGTTGCAAAAGGCCATCGATTTAAAATTGATTCCTATTGTGGTTATCAACAAAGTGGATAAGCCCAATTGTCGTCCCGAGGAGACGCAGGAAGCGGTATTTGATTTGATGTTTAACCTTGGGGCTTCGGAAAAACAGCTGGATTTTCCTACGGTTTATGGTTCGTCGAAACAAGGATGGATGGGGCCTGACTGGCAAAATCCGACAACGGATGTTTCATATCTGTTGGATGTGATTTTGGAGCATATTCCATCGGCTGAGTTTAAGGCAGGTACCCCGCAAATGCAAATTACTTCGCTTGATTATTCGTCGTATGTGGGCAGAATTGCTGTGGGGCGTTTGATGCGTGGTTCGTTACAGGCCGGTATGAATGTGTCGCTGGTAAAACGTAGCGGAAAGATCGAAAAATCAAAAATTAAAGAATTATACCGTTTTGAGGGTCTTGGAAAGGAAAAATATAAAGGTGTGGTACATGCGGGCGATATTATTGCATTGATGGGAATTGAAGATTTTGAAATTGGTGATACGGTGGCTGATTTTGAAAACCCTGAAGGACTACCTCCCATAAAAATTGATGAGCCTACCATGAGCATGCTCTTTACCATTAACAATTCCCCGTTTTTCGGAAAGGAAGGTAAATATGTTACTTCGCGCCATATCAGGGACCGTTTGATGTTGGAAACTGAGAAAAATCTTGCTCTGCGTGTGGAGAATACCGATTCGGCTGATGCGTGGATGGTTTATGGCCGGGGCATTTTGCATTTGTCTATTTTAATTGAAACCATGCGCCGTGAGGGATATGAATTCCAACTAGGTCAGCCCAAGGTAATTATCAAAGAAATTGATGGCGTAAAACATGAGCCTGTTGAGAGTTTAACAGTTCTGGTCCCTGAAAATTTTTCGGGCCGTGTGATTGATATTGTTACAAACCGCAAAGGTGAGCTTTTAAACATGGAACCGAAAAACGATCGTATGTTGCTGGAGTTTAACATTCCATCGAGAGGTATTATAGGTTTGCGGAATCTTGTGCTTACCTCTACCGAGGGAGAAGCCATTATTGCCCATCGGTTTAAAGATTTTGAACCCTGGAAAGGTGAGTTTAATGCCCGCTCAAATGCGGCGTTAATTTCGATGGAAACCGGCACGGCTGTGGCTTATGCCATTTGGAAACTGGTCGACCGTGGACGTTTTTACATTGCCCCTAACGATGAAGTATATGCCGGACAGGTGATTGGCGAGAGTACGCGCGATAAAGATATTGTGGTAAATGTGAATAAGGGTAAAAAGCTTACCAATATGCGTGCATCCGGATCGGATAACAAAGTGCTGATTCCGCCGGCTGTGCGTTTTTCGCTGGAAGAGTTTATGGAAAACATCCGGGAGGATGAGTACCTTGAAGTAACACCTCGCTCACTGCGTTTACGTAAGATTCTGCTTAATGAGCATGATCGGAAACGGGCTGCCAAGGCATAAATACGATGCAATAAACTGGAAGCATGCCGAAAAATGCCGGAAAATTATCGCTGATTGTTTTTGCAGTTTTAATTCTGTTGGTTTATTCGTGTGGTATTTACCGGCAAACACAAGAATTTGACCGTTTTGTGCATAGCCGTTTTACAGTGGTAAATGCGCAGATGCGAAGTGTTGCAGGGATAGATGTCTCTAAAATAAAAAACTATTCCACTTTTGATTTCAGCCAGATGTTGATTTTGGGCCGGCAAATGCTGCAAGGGAGTTTGCCATCGGTGATGGAGGTTACGGTTGCAGGATACAATCCGGCTTCGGAAGTTGCGATTGTTCAGGGTGCCGACTGGCTGTTACTAACCCGGAGCGATACTTTGGCAAAGGGAATAATAGGCCATGAAATACGCATTTCTCCTGAAAAAAAGGTGACTTTTCCGGTTCGCGTCAATTTTGATTTGGTTAGGTTGGTTAAATCGGGTTCAATAGTTAAGGTGATGAATATGGTTTTGGGAGGCCAAAGCAAAAAGGAGATTAAAAAATTGGGGTTGGTTTTTAAATTCAGATTTTGGCACCACGCGGGGAAGAAGATCAGAAAATCGCCCGTGTTTATCACAATACGTCCCTAACAGATTAATAATTAACTTGTTGGGTTTTAGAAAGTGATCCCGCCGGGATTCGAACCCGAATCATCAGAACCGGAATCTGACATTCTATCCGTTGAACTACGGGACCTGTATTTTAAATTATAAATAATTTTGTGGAGCTGGAGGGATTCGAACCCTCGTCCAAACACGGAACCAATAAGCTTTCTACATGCTTAGTTTGTCGTTGGTTGTAGGGCAATATACGGGGACAAACACCCAAAATATTACCTTAGTCTGTTTATCTCATCCTGTTCTCCAGACAAAAACAGAACCAGTTCGAAATTGCTTGCGACTCGATATCAGGCCGGAATCGAACATCTCCACCTGCGAGCCGTCCCGTCCCCGGTAACCTTGACCAGGGATTAAGCCAGTTTACTAAACTTCGACTAGGCTGCGAGAGCGTAATTGTTTTCGCCAAATAAAATAGATTGTAACTTAGTTTTACGGGTTTTGTTACCTTGCCCGGCATGCTTACTTATCCATTCAAATGCTGTCAAAACCAGTCAGCCCCTTATGTCAAAGAACATATCTTGATAAAGGATTGCAAAAGTAATACTAATTTTGGAATCCTTACAAACGGTATCAAATTTTATGCCGGGAAATATTTTACATGGCTAATTCCTATTTTGATGTGCTGAGGAAACCATTAAAGCTGTGACAAACTCAG
>CAJXKB010000010.1 GCA_913055825.1 uncultured Bacteroidota bacterium | reverse complement strand
CTATATTGTAGTTACCTGATTAATAATATTGTATGATATTGTTTCCACCTTTCAGGTCTTGTTCGACCTGAAAGGAAAATCTAAAGACCTGAAAGGAAATCGCCCGGACTGACGGGGTCTATTTTTCAGTGATATTTCAATAATAATTTGCATCTTTGCTTAGCCAAATAGCTATCCAATGTCTGAATTGATTAATAACACAGAATTACGAATCAACGATTTGTACGCTTTTATCAAAGGAATCGCTTTGCAAGGAAAAGGAGCCGGGGCTAAGCTGATAAAAACATATGAAACGGCCATCGAACAGGCACAGGCCTACGATGTGGTGGTCGTCATCGATCGATTGATGCAGGATGATATTGAATTGGAAAAACTCAAATCGGGTGTCAACCGGTCGCTGAACATGCTCTATAAATCGTTGGTTTCAAAAAAAATTCCCGACTATTCTACAAAATCATTTTTCGGGATGCTTCAATCCGAAAACAATGTCTTAAACGAGCGGCTCATTGAATTGCGGGCGCCCATCAAAGCCTTTAATGCCAAAGGTGCCGGCAACGCGCAAATTGAAAACGCATTGCAAAAAATTGAAAAGGCCGTTGATGCGCTGGGTGAATTCAACCTGCATTATATCAAAAAGGAGAATATTCTTTTTCCGCACATCGAAAAACATCTGCCCGAGTATCGCTGTTTGCCCATGATGTGGTCGTATCACGATGACATCAGGAATTACCAGAAAGAAATTATCCAATTGATTCAAAAAAAACCTTCAGATTTAAAGCGTCTGAACCGTTTGCTGGGCGATTTGTTTTTCACGATGTATGCCATCCGCTTTCGCGAAGAGTATATTTTGTTTCCCGTTGTTTTCGATCTGATTCCTGAAGCGGAGTTGAATGGGATGATGGAACAGGCTTTTGATGTGGGCTTTGCCTTTATTACCACTCCCGACCGTTCGGTGATTAAACAAAAAGAAGTGGCTTCCGAATCTGTTGAATGGCAAGATGTTTTGCATGAGGAGGCTTTGGCGGGTAAATTGCTTGATTTCGGCACCGGACTGATGACCATCGAACAGGCCGTGATGTTGCTGAATCATTTGCCGGTAGATGTTACACTGGTAAACGAAAAGGATGAGGTGCGCTATTTCTCCACGCCGGGCCATCGGATTTTTCCCCGTTCCAAAGCCATTATCGGTCGCTTGGTCGAAAACTGTCATCCGCCTTCCAGTGTGCACATTGTGAAGCAATTGGTGGATGATTTCCGTAGCGGCAGAAAGGAAAAAGAAAGCTTTTGGATTCAGATGGGTGAGAAATTTATTTTGATTCAATATTTTGCTTTACGCGATGAGCAGGGAATTTACCGCGGTACCCTGGAAGTCAGCCAGGACGTAACGGAAATAAGAAAACTCAAAGGTGAAAAACGGCTGATGGAGTAATAATGGGGCAAAGTTGAGACGACGGAACGAAAAAGAGCCCGTTATCGCGAGCGGAGTGAAGCGATATTGACAGAATCCTGGGCTAAAAAAAACGATAGCAGAAACCCTGCCTCACAATTTCCCAATTAATTTCAGCAATTTGTCCAAATCTTCGTCAAATTCCTTACTCAGGTTCTTGGGAAATTTTCCAAAGGCATTCAAATGTTTTGATTTGGTATTGTGCAGCATTTCCCATGCCTTTGATTTTCGTGCATTTACAAAATGACTCTCTACCAGTGTTTGTCTATCCAGCTGATATTTTGAAGCCAGCCTGGTAATCTCTGCTTTAACAAGCTCCAACGTTTTCAATATGGAAACTTTTTGTGCTGTACTAATGTCATGTTCTGTTTTTTGCATCACCAGGTCGTTTGAATTAGTCAGCGTAAAAGCCATTTCCTCAACCATTTTCTCCATAAGGAAAAGGGTTGAGGATAAGGCTCTTTTATGATTTGGGGATAGTTCCGGCATCTTGTTAAAAGCTATTTCTCCAGTTCAAATCCGAAATCTTTACCTTTTTTAATAGCCGGAATTCCTTCCTTCATCCAGCGGGGTTCGGGGGCATCTTTCAGATAATAATCAAAAAACTGCTGCATGCGACGGGTTAAATCTTTCTCATCTGCCCGCCGGCTCAAATTATGGGGTGCCCCGTTATACGACAACATCCAAACCGGTTTGTTCAATCGCCGTAAGGCAGTAAAAAATTCAATTCCCTGATACCATGGCACCGCATTGTCTTTGTCGTTATGCATAATGAGCAGCGGTGTTTGTATCCGTGGGGCAAAAAAAAGCGGGGAGTTGAGCATATAAAGCGGGAGTTTGTCCCAGAGGGTACCTCCAATGCGACTTTGAGTGTGTTCATACTGAAATTCGCGGCTCATGCCGCTTCCCCAACGGATGCCACCGTAAGCACTGGTCATATTGCTTACGGGGGCTCCGGCTTCGGCACACCGGAACATGTTGGTTTGAGTAACAAGATAAGCCGACTGATAACCACCCCAACTTTGTCCCTGCATGCCTATCCGCGTCCTGTCGATGAAGGGATAGCGGTTGGCCATGGCTTGAGTGCCACTGATAATACAGTTGAAGGCACTGGCACCGGGATAACCGGTTTTATATTTGATGTCTGGAACAAATATCAGATAACCGTTGCTGGTGTAATAGCTGAAATTGATAACCGAGCGGATGGGCCGTGGGGCTATGTAGCGATGGATGCGATCGGAGTAACGTTCGTAAAAATAAACCAACATGGGATATTTTTTATTGGGATCGAAATTGGCAGGCTTGTAAAGCATTCCCTGCATGGTGTCACCGTCAAACGTAATCCAGCTTACCAAATCGACACTGCCCCACAGATAATTTTTTTGCTGAGGATTGGTATTGGATATTTTACGGGCTTGCTGAAAATTAAGCTTACTTATATATAAGTCGGGGTACAGCCTGAACGATTGCTTGCGCCACAGGATGTTATCTGCATTCCTGGCCTTTACCGGACGGCTAAAGGCGTAGTCATCCAAGAATAATTTTTTTAACATATTATTTTCGAGCGAGTAAAAACCTGCCTTTTTATTGTGGGTCTGAAATGCGCTAAGCAGCATTTTTTCCGGTAAATAGCGGGCCTCTTTATCGAGTTTTACATAACGGAAACGCAACTGATGTTTGCGGCCTTCTCCTTTTGTGAGATTGATCGCAGCTGACTTTCCATCCGGGTCCAGCGACCATAAGTCATAGGCATCATACACCACCAAACGTCCGTTTTTTGTCCAGCCGGCCATGCCATATGCCCGTGCTTCGTTGGGGATGTCGTTCAGCTCGTTATAAAAGTTTACTGGTAATTGGGCAGTCAGGTTGATGCTTTTTCCGGTTTTTACATTATAGGCATTCCATGAGCTGTCGGCAATATTATACCAGGCTACATGTTTTTGATCAGGCGACAAACTCACCCGGCCGTCAATTTTTTTCAAAATCTGTTTTCGGGTTCCTGTATAACGATTAACGAGGTACACATTTTGGAACCAATGGCCTGACCATGATGTCATCTTTTGGTAGGGTGTGTCATCGTATCCCAAACAATACAGCCCTTTGGCTTTCGGGTCAATTCTGATTTCTTTCATGCCCGGATCGGCCAATTGCATAAACCTATCTTTTGCAGGAAAATAAACTGCCTGATAACTCCTTTTCTTTTCCTTTTTCAATTGGACTTTTTGCTGGGGCTGAAGCAATTTGTCTTTCCAGTTCCAGATGTCAAGGCTTACTTTTTCCGATTTTGCCAAGGTGTCTTTTAGTTCAGGCTCCGGTTTATGAGCGGTACCAAAATATAGTTCTGAGCCGGACTCATTAAAAAATATTTTCCCGTTGGGGCTAACCGACCATCCGTTTTTCAAATTAGAAAAATTATCGCCGGAAACCAACAAAGTCTTGTTTTTCTTTAGATTAACATAATACAAGCCTAATGCTTTATTTTTTACGGTGTCTTTTGAATAGGTGAAGGCTAATTGATTTCCCATTTCATCCAAACTGATATTTTTTGAGCTTCCCGTGGCCCTGAAAACCAAGTGAGTCTCTTTTGTTTGGGTATCAAAAACTGAAACTTCAATTCGTTTAATTGTGTCTTTGGGAACCCTGACAAAGGCACAACTTTTGCCGTTTCTGGAGATGGTAAATTTTGTAACATGGTCGAATACTACCGAATCCATATTTTGTGTGTTCAACAAAACGAGGCGGTTCCACTGTGTTTTTTTAAGTATTTTATCTTTATGTAGTGGTGGTTTTATTTTTTCTTTTGCTTTCATACCCGGATTTACGGCCATGACTTTCCCGGAAGGAGCACTGATTTTCTTTTTCTTGAGCTTTTTGGCTGTTTCTTTTTTCATCAACACAGCAATCCAATGTCCAGCCTTTTCAGGAATTTCTACCTGTTTTATCTGACCTAATTTGAAAAGTTTATGTGTGGCTGTATTCCAAACAGCAAGCGAATCTTTAGGCAATTTACTTTTTTTTACTTTTTTACGTTCCAATTTTAGTATGCTATTGAAAACCGGCCTGATACGATAAATCAGGACACTCCCATCAGCAGTAAAAGCAGGCTTTACACCTCTTGGCATGGAATCGAGTGTTTGCTGTTGAACATCATACAAATAAATCCATCCATCGCCCTCCTGTGGGTCAATCTCGTAAGCAACATAATGTCCGTCATGCGAAATAATGGCATTTTTAAGGTCTTTCCAATGGTCGTAAACCGAATGGTCTAAAGGTTTCTGCTGTTGTCCGAAAGCAAAAAAGCTAATGGAAAACAGAAACAAAAAAAATACATTTTTTTTCATGGTTTTGGTTTTGAGGTTATAAGTTAAAAATTAAATCGCAGGCTGATTCCCTTGTAAAAATTAGCCGGATTATTGTGTGTGGGGGCAATCATAGGTGTTACATCCAATGAAAGTTTATCTGACACATCCCAATGCGATAGATGCGCATCCACGTTAGCATCAATCATTTGCAAAAGATACCAGGCGCCCATTACGATGTACGATAACTGAGTATTCCGGCGATAATAATCGCGGATGGTACGTAAAGTATTTTCGCTATATTTTAATGAAATTGGATTTGTACACTTGGGGTCGATTATTTTGCAGGTGTAAGCGTCACTGTATTTGGAATATTCTTTTTGGTTGGTAAGGGCAAAATATCCGATAACACCAAAGCCCGCATAAACAATGGGGATTTTCCAGTATTTATGATTGTAAGCCTGCCCCATGCCAGGGACCAGCGACATAAGGGTTGCTTTTTTGGGGGAACGTGGAGGGCGTTTTTTTTTCTCTTTTTTATATATTTTTTTCTTTTTGGATTTCGTAGCGGCATAAATGGGATGGGATGCTGCTATCTCAATTGAGAGGAGCAAGACGAATAGAAATTTTCCAATGCTTTTTGTTCTGCCCACCGCTTCATTTTTTCTCAAAATAAGCAATTATTTGATCTAATTCTTCATCATTTTTAAAAGTGATGTTGATCTGCCCTGTCCCTTTTTGGTTTCGCTTCAGGCTTACTTTAGTTCCCAGATTATGACTTAAGCGAGCCGTAATTGACTTATATTTTTCAGGAATTTGGGTAGTTTTCGTTTTCTTTTTTTGTGCAGGTTGATTCATTTCGCGAACCAGGGTTTCCACCTGCCGAACACTAAGGCCATCCTCAATTATCCTTTTTAAGATACGAAGTTGCCTCGCTTCTCCCTCCACGTTTATTAAAGCACGCGCATGTCCCATGCTGATGGAGCCATCGCGCAAAGCAATTTGAATTTCGGGGGGTAGTTTTAGTAAACGTAAAAAGTTGGTGATGGTGCTGCGGCTTTTCCCTACTTTTTCACTTAATTTTTCCTGTGTCAACTGGCATTCACCCATCAGCCGGTTATAGCTGATGGCAACTTCGATGGCATTTAAATCCTGACGATGAATATTTTCGATGAGGGCCATCTCGAGCATTTGCTCATCATTTGCAACGCGGATAAAGGCAGGAATGCGCTCGAGCCCGGCAAGCTCCGAAGCTTTTAACCGCCGTTCGCCGGCAATCAGCTGATAATGGTCGCGTCCCATTTTGCGAACGGTTACGGGTTGTATAACGCCCTGTGCCTTAATAGAATTGGTAAGTTCGCGAAGCGCCACCTCATCAAAATCGGTACGGGGCTGGAATGGATTGACTTCTATCTCGCTGATTTTAATATCAGCAATGGCACCGGCTACATAATTCCCGGAGATATCCTTAGACGTAATGTCAGTATCAGGACTACTCAAAATGGCATCCAATCCTCTGCCGAGTGCACGTTTTGTAGGTTTCTTACTCATCGTTATCCGAAATGCTAATTTTTTTATCTGCGTTCTTCATGCCGGTCATGTCGTTTTTTTGCAATAATTCACGTGCAAAATTTAAGTAATTCACCGCTCCTGTACTGGATGCGTCATGCATGATAATCGACTTTCCAAAACTGGGCGCCTCACTTAAGCGGGTGTTCCGGTTGATAATTGTGTCGAAAACTAATTGCTGAAAATGGGTTTTTACTTCTTCCACCACCTGCTTCGACAAGCGTAACCGTATGTCAAACATAGTCAATAAGATTCCCTCGATATCCAAATTGGGATTCAGGTTACTTTGTACAATCTTAATTGTATTCAGGAGTTTTCCGAGTCCTTCCAATGCAAAATATTCGCACTGGACCGGTATGATAACTGAATCGGAAGCGGTGAGAGCATTTATGGTAATCAAACCCAGCGAGGGGGAACAATCGATAATAATAAAGTCGTAGTCATCTCTAATTTTATCCACTACCCGACGCATCATCTTCTCACGGTTTGGGAGGTTAATCATTTCGATTTCAGCACCTACCAAATCAATATGGGCAGGCAATAAATCAAGATGCGGAGTAGTTGTCTGCAAAATAACATTCCGTGGTTTTGCATCATCAATCAAGCATTCGTATATGCTTGTTTGAATATTTTTCGGGTCGAATCCGATACCGGAAGTAGCGTTAGCCTGAGGATCAGCATCAATAAGCAATGTTTTGTATTCAAGTACCGCTAAACTTGCGGCCAGGCTGATAGCGGTGGTAGTCTTACCTACTCCGCCTTTTTGGTTGGTAATAGCGATCGTTTTTCCCATAATTTCCTTTAAAATCAACTTTAATAGTTGGCCAAAGTTAGACTTTCATTTCCTATTAATGAACCCGAAAAAATTCAAGTTTTCAACATCTTTCACTAAATTTTCGGAGCTAGCTGAAATTCAGCAATATATCCGGACAGGCCACATTAGTTGATTTCTTCAATATCTTTATTGAGGTCATCAAAGCTGATGTCAACGTTCATGTCGGTGCCAGGTGTATCCTTTTCAGCAGGCTCATCTTCACGTTCCCGCGATTGTTGTTCTGTTTCGATAAACCGGATGGAGGCATCCAATCCTTTTACAAACTTTTCAAAGTCTTCACGGAAAAGGAAAATTTTATGTTTTTCATAAACAAATTTCCCCTGATCGTTTATGAACCGGCGTTTACTCTCCGTAATGGTCAGATAATTCTGGCCGTTACGTGTAGTTTTTACATCAAAAAAATAGGTTCTCTTTCCGGCCCTAACGGCTTTTGAAAAGATGTCTTCCCTGCGTTCCTGTTTTTCTTGTCCTTCCATGGGCATACATGCTTAAATTGATTTAACACACACAAAAATAAGAATTCTACAATACAAGCAAAGACCTTAGGCCAGATTGTTGAAAAAAATAATCATTTGTTAAAAAGTGCTGTTTATGGGCGGTGAAAATTTCCCTTGTAATGATAATAGAAGAACGGAAATTATTTTATTTAGAATAAGTCTGAATTAATAAGTTTTTTTGTATTTTTGCACTTGAAAAATTTGAGTATTTTAATTGATCAGTCAGACATATTAAAATATTAATAATCAGTAAACAAATGGCTAAGTTTGAAATTGTAATGCCCAAAATGGGCGAAAGTATTATAGAAGCTACTATCACGAAATGGTTAAAAGTCGAAGGCGATACCTTAGAAGAAGATGATGCCATTGTAGAAATTGCCACTGATAAAGTAGATTCTGAAATTCCCAGTCCGGTAGAAGGCAAGTTAGTGAAAACGCTTTTTAATGAAGGTGATGTGGTTCCTGTAGGGGAGGTGATTGCATTGATAGAAACAGAAGGAGAGGATACGCAGGAAGAAACCGGGTCTGTTGGTGATGATATTCCGGGCACGGAAATGTTGGAAGACAACGCCGTCACGACGGTACCGGGCCAGGAAGAAACAACTGTGTTATCCGACTTTTCGGAGTCCGAAAGGTTTTACTCACCGCTTGTCCGGAGCATTGCAAAAGCTGAAAACATGCCTCTTAATGAGTTGGAACAAATTAAAGGAACAGGTAAGGATGGACGCGTTACCAAACGTGATATCCTATCTTATTTGGAAAATAAAAAGTCGGGAAGAGTCGCTAAATCGTCAAATACTGATATAAAATCCGTTGGCCGGGAAATGCCTAAAATAAGTCTTCCACCGGTGAATACGCAGGAGGGCGATCAGGTGGTCGAAATGAGCCGTATGCGCCGGATGATTGCCGACCATATGGTAATGTCGAAGCAGGTTTCGCCCCATGTTACTTCTTTTATTGATGTAGATGTTACACGGGTTGTGAACTGGCGTAACAAGGTGAAAGACAGTTTTCTGAAACGCGAAGGTGAAAAAGTTACTTTTACTCCGATTTTTATTGATGCAGCGGCACAGGCTTTACGCGAATTTCCACAGGTAAATGCATCAGTGGATGGATACAATATCATTTATCGGAAAAACATAAATATTGGTATGGCTACAGCGCTTCCCAATGGAAATTTGATTGTTCCCGTGATCAAAAATGTGGATCAAAAAAGTTTATTGGGTGTAGTAAAATCGGTGAACAGTTTGGCCGGCAAAGCGCGTGCCAATGCGTTAAGCCCTGATGAGATTCAGGGCGGGACGTTTACCATGACTAATTTTGGCAGCTTCGACAGCCTGACGGGCACTCCGGTTATCAACCAGCCGCAAGTGGCTATCCTCGGTGTGGGAGCTATCAGGAAACAGCCAGTAGTACTTGAAACCCCTCAGGGTGATGTGATTGCCATCCGTCACATTATGATTTTATCGTTGGCTTACGACCACCGTATTGTAGATGGCGCCCTTGGCGGGATGTACATTAAAAAAGTAAAAGAGATATTGGAAAACTGGGATGAGGACCGTGAGATTTAAACTCAGCCTTTCCAGCCCCTGGCTTCCATTTCCAGGAATTTTGCTTTTTCATTTTCTGTTATAATACGTGTATCATATGTAAAATTATAAATTTTCCGTCCCATTGGTGATTAGCCCTGTTTTTATATCTTTGCTCTTAATTGAAAAATATGGTTGTTGCTGAAAATATACACAAATCGTTTGGAGCTGTCGAAGTACTAAAAGGTATTGATTTGAGGGTGGAGAAGAATGAAATTGTATCCATAGCCGGTGCTTCGGGTGCCGGAAAATCAACCTTGTTACAGATACTGGGTACTATCGAAAAGGCAGACAAAGGTTTTGTCCGAATCGACGAAAAAGAAGTCAGCCGGTTCAATGATAGGGATTTATCAGCCTTTAGAAATCGCCACATTGGTTTTGTGTTTCAGTTTCATCATCTTTTGCCGGAGTTCACTGCTCTCGAAAATATTTGTATTCCTTCTTTTATTGCGGGAGTGTCGCGCAAAAATGCAGAAGCTTATGCTACTGAATTGCTAAAGTTTGTAGGTCTTTCCCATCGTGCCTCACATAAACCGGAAGCCTTGTCGGGAGGGGAACAACAGCGTGTAGCAGTTGCCCGTGCATTGATAAATAAGCCTTTGGTAGTGTTTGCCGATGAGCCTTCCGGCAACCTCGATTCGAAAGCCTCGGAAGATTTACACCGGCTGTTTTTACGATTTCGTGATGAATTTGGACAAACTTTTGTGATTGTTACTCACAACAAAGATTTGGCCACAATGGCTGATCGTCAATTCATAATAAAAGACGGATTGATTAACCGGAAATAATAAATTAAGCTGTAAACCGTTTGCATAATGAACTTTTGAACCCCATGCAATATAATTCCCGATTTTTGGTAAAATGGATGTTGGCAGGCTTATTTGCTTTTTTTTTGGTACTGGCAGATACGGCTCCTTTGCCGGCCCAGCAGGCTACCACTTATGAAGAAGCGATAGCGAGGGGAAATGAATTATTGAAAGCCCATAAATTGTATGATGCCAAAGCTTATTTTCAGATGGCTTTACGTTACCGGACTGATGATGCTGTTGCCAAAAAGAAAATTCAGGAAATTATTCTGCAACTGAAAAAAGGGGAAAGCCGTCATGAAATTTATTACAACATTATTGACCGGGCTGATGCTTATTTTGACCATGATGCCTTTAACCAGGCTTTGAAGGCTTACCGCAGTGCATTAAAGGTGATTCCGGGCGACACATATGCAGTAAATAGGATTAATGAAATCATACAACAGCAAACCGAAGAAAAGCAAAAGCTGGCCAGTTATGCCAGGGCCATGAAAAAGGGAGATAGCTTGTTGACTGCAAACCAGTATCAACAAGCGATAGATGCTTTCCGGCAGGCACAACATTTTTATCCTAAAAAGACAACCCCTCCCGAAAAAATTAAACTGGCTGACAAAATGTGGTCCGATTTCAAAGCACGTAAAGCAAAGGCAGCTATTGAAATTAAACAGGCAGGCCGGTATTTGTTAATCAGACGGTACGATGAGGCACTTAAACATTATGAAATAGCAGATTCTCTCGTTCCCGGTAATGCTTCTATTGCAGCTAAAATTAATGAGTTAAGGCCAAAAGCCCATCAACAGGCTGCGTACAATGCTAAAGCAGCAGAAGGTGATAAATTATACATCAGTAAAAATTATCTGGCCGCTAAATTGAAATATCAGGAAGCAGAAAAATTGTGGCCCGACGCTACTTATCCCAAAGAGATGATTGCACGGCTTGATGACCGTATGGCCGAGCAAAGAAATAATCTGGAAAAGAATTATCAAATAGCAATACATCAGGCCGACAGCCTTTTTGGTAAACAGGAAATGGATAACGCCAAGGCACAATACCATATGGCACTTAATTTGAAACCAGGTGCTACATACCCTGTCCGTCAGATAAAAGCTATTGATTTATTTAAAAAAGCACAGTACCAAAAGCTTCAGGCGCATTATTCAGGACTTATCAGGCATGCCGACAGTTTATTTAACAAAGGGGATTACCTCGCATCAAAGGACGACTTTGAACGAGCATTACAAATAAGGCCTAACGACAAATATCCCGAAAAACGGTTAAAGGATATTGAACAGAAACTAGCTGAACAGGCGGCGCTGGACAAAATTAATGCACAGTATCAGGCTTTGATTACGGAGGCTGATCAGTTGTTAAAAGACCGCCATTTTGATTTAGCTATCAAAAAATATCAGCAGGCTCAACTACTCAAATCCACAGAAAATTATCCGGTTGATAAAATAAATCAAATCAGAAAATTAATTGCGGAAGCACAGAAAAGAAAAGAGCTGGATGAAAAATATAGCAACCAGATTATTTTAGGAACACGGTTGATGCAGGACGGGCGTCTGGCCGACGCCAAAAAAGCCTTTGTCAATGCGCGTGATCTTAAACCTCAGGAGCAACTTCCCATAAGAAAAATTCATGTAATTGACAGCCTGGTTCAACAGAAGATTATGTTGGCAAAAATAAATCAGGCCTATGCAGGGGCGATGAAACAAGGTGATGATTTCCTTGCAAAAAAAGCCTATACCGATGCCCTGGGTGCGTATGAAAAAGCCCGTAATCTTAAACCTGCCGAAAGCCTCCCCGGCAAAAAAATACAAAAAATCAAAACCATACTGGCTGCTATTGAACGTGCCCGACAGCAACAACAAGCCTATGACGAAAGCATCGCGAAAGCAGATAAACTGTTAAAAGATGAAAAGTACGAGCTGGCTAAAAGCCAGTATGAAAAGGCACTGGTCGTTAAAGCCAATCAAAATTATCCCAAACAAAAAATAGTCGAGATCAATAACATTCTCACCCGCCTGGAAAAGGAAAAAGAACAGCGCTATGCAACAGCAGTTACAACAGCAGATAGCTTGTTCGGCAATAATGAGTACCGAAAAGCACTTCAGCAATTTCAACTGGCGCAAAGTATTAAGCCTTCAGAATCTTACCCTGACAAAAAGATTGATGCCTGTAAACGAGCATTGGCACAAATTTTTGCCCAACAAAAAGCGGCTTACCGACAGGCTGTTGCGTACGCAGACCAGCTGTACGCTGCAAAAATTTACGATAAGGCCATTGATTCCTACCATAAGGCGCAAAAAGCCAAGCCCGATGAAACCTATCCTGCTGAAATGATTCAAAAAATCACTAAGTATATCGAAGAAAATGCCATCGTGGATATCGTAAAGCAACCGATGCAGATTAAAGCAAACGAAACCAGAAGGATCGGATTTGCACCTGTGCGCATCGATGTCCGAAAGAAAAACTACGTGTTGGTAAAAGCTAAAAATGTGGATGGCAAGGCGTTTAAAATTATTTTTATGTACGGGAAGGATAAGGCCAAAAATGGTGGTTTTGTGGTACAGGTGCCGGCAGGAAAAACTTTACACGACTTTATTATCCGTATTGGAAATCAATACAAATGGTTTTCGGAAGATAACAACTGGTTTAGCATTTATCCCGAAAATAATCCCATTCAGGTAAACTTGGTTCGAATCTCAAAAGCAGATTAAGCGGGGAGGAGATATGCGACATTTTGATGTTTAATATGAGTGATTATTCAATGCCCGAGTAGTGTTTCATAAACTGAATACGTTCGAAAGCAGCAGGATTCTCGGCTTTTGAGACGCTTAGCTTTCCCCTGAATTCGTCAATGGTTTGATAGTTGTGCCTGTCCATCCAGCTTTCCAGATATTCAAGCATGATACCAATTTCTTTAAATCCTTTTTTGTATAAGACTGATGCAATTTGAACAGCAGTGGCACCTGCCAGCAATTGTTTAATTAAAGCTTTCCCGTCGTGGACTCCGGTTGAAGCGGCAATGTCGCATTTTACAAACGGCGATAACATAGCCACCCAACGCAGCGATATGGCAATATCGGAGGGCGAACTAAATACAAAAGATGACTTTATCTCTTCATGTTCAATATCAACATCCGGCGAATAAAAACGATTAAACAAAACCAATGCATTAATACCTGTCCATGAAAGTTTGGTTATAGTCTGTGCCAAGCCCGAGAAGTAGTAACTCAGCTTTAAGGCTATCGGAATGCTTAGGTTTTTCTCAATTTTCTCGATAATCTCAAAATAAATCTCCTCGTTTTCGCGACCTCCTTTATCAGGGTTGGAAGGGAGCACGGCAATATTTAACTCAAGGCCGTCGGCCCCGGCATTTTCAATTTTTTTTGCAAAAGAAATCCAATGCACATCGGAAATGCAATTCATAGATGCAATAACAGGAATGTTGACGGCTTTTTTAGCTTCTGAAACCAGATTTAAATACCGGTTCACATCATTTTCTGTTGTGTAGTTGCGGATGTAATCTTCTGCCTCGGGATACAAATTGGTGTATTCGTCCTGCATTAGCGTATGGTTGGCAGTGTGATGAATTTGTTCTTCAAACAACGATTTAAGGATCACCGCCCCGGCCCCGTTTCTTTCGATCTCAATAATGTTTTCTACCGAATTTGTTAAGCCAGAGCTTCCTACAATAATAGGATTACGCAACGTTAACCCCATGTATTTGATTTTTAGATCGACCATTTTATTGTTATTTAAAGCTATGCAATTTTGCTTTGTAAAATTAAGAACATTTTTGATTAATCAGGTCGAAATAGTAAAATTAGACTGTGTATTTATTAACAGTATATAAGACACTCGAAAAATATTGCTCCCTGTTGGCAACAAAAAGTCCGGAACTTAAGCCTGTGTGGCTCAAATTCCGGACGTGCTGATTGAATTTTAACAAAATAGTTATTGCTTTTCAGCCTTTTTTCTGTCCTCGGGTAATCCAAAGGTATCCACCACAAAATCAATGTCTTTATCTCCGCGGCCGCTCAAATTCACCAAAATAGATTTTCTGGGATATTTTTGTGCCAGTTTTATGGCGTAGGCCACCGCATGTGCACTTTCCAGCGCGGGGATAATTCCCTCCATTCGACTCAATTCGTAGAATGCATCAATAGTTTCTTCATCATTAATCATATCATATTTTACTTTTTTCAGGTCTTTAAGCATACTGTGCTCGGGCCCTACGCCGGGGTAATCCAGTCCGCTGGCTACCGAATAAACCGGTGCCGGATCGCCGTTTTCGTCCTGAAGCAGATAGCATTTAAAACCATGAATAACTCCGGGTTTTCCAAAGGTCATTGTGGCGGCATGATCACCGAGGTTTAAAGAGCGGCCGGCCGGTTCCACGCCATAAATTTCGCATTCATCATCTTCAAGGAAAGCGGAAAAAAGTCCCATGGCATTACTTCCACCACCTACACAGGCGACTACTTTGTCAGGAAGTTCACCGGTCATTTCCATAAATTGTTCGCGGGCTTCAACGCCTACCACGTGTTGAAAATCGCGTACCATCATTGGGAAAGGGTGGGGGCCAACTACCGAACCGATACAATAAAGCGAATTTTCAGAATCCTGCACGTATGCGTCAAAGGCAGAATCAACGGCCTCTTTTAATGTTTTAAGCCCGTGTGATACCGGAACTACTTTTGCACCAAGAATTTCCATCCGTACTACATTGGGGTGCTCTTTTTTAATATCTACTTCCCCCATGTGAATTTCACATTCCAGTCCGAAATAGGCGGCAGCAGTTGCCAGTGCCACACCATGTTGGCCGGCTCCTGTTTCTGCAATAAGTTTCTTTTTGCCCATGTATTTGGCCAACAGGGCTTCACCCATGCAATGGTTAAGTTTGTGTGCCCCCGAATGGTTCAGGTCTTCACGTTTCAGATAAATCCGGCCGCCGTATTTATTGGAAAGACGGCCACAATAATACACCGGAGTGGGCCTTCCCTGATAATGTTTTCGGATACTGCGCAGCTCGGAAATAAACTTGTGCGATTTGCTGATGGAATAATAAGCATCAGTAATTTTTTTCATCTCTTTTTCAAGATGTGGGGGCAGAAAAGCGCCACCATAATTTCCAAAATAACCTGTTTCGTTTGGATACGTTTTAAAATAATTTTCTGACATGGTTGTAAATTTAAATGATTAATAAATTTGATTTTTTGTTTATGATTTCTTGTTGAATATAACCTTAATGACACCTGAGCTTTTAAGGAATTGTTATTTAAATAAATATAAAATGGATTTCAGCAATTTGATGGTTCGATTAACCGAATGGTTCTATGTGCTGAAAGTTAATGGAAAGAAAACCGGTATTCGGAAGTTGAGCAATCCCAGGGTAATCGAATTGCAATCAAAAAAAGAATGGTTTTCTTTTTAGCTGCGCCATCGCCATCGCCAGAGAGGATTCTGCCTGGAAGTGATTTCAAGACTGGTGTTTTCTGCATATACCATTTGCAGTTTCATTCCGAGGGGAATACTGTTAAAAAAAGTGCTTGAGAACACTCCTGCAATTTCAGATAATATGTCAGATAATTTTATCACCGCTTGACGCAATTATTTAAAAGGCAATAATAGACAAATTTTTAATTTGTCAAGCAGAAAAGAAAAAAAAATTTTGAAAATCTTTATATGCTCAACAGTAGTGCCTTAACAATTTTTTAAATGAGGTTGCAAATCCGAATGAGCGGTGCTTTACCGTCATCGTGAAACACTATTGTTTTTACTACCCGTTCGTCATTGTGAAGGAGGCACGACTGAAGCAATCTCCTGAAACAACAGATGCTGTTAAAGAGATAGCTTCACGCCGGCACACAAGCTAACGCACGATGTTCGCTATGACGAGCGTTTTTGTATGGTTTTGAGGTTTGGAGTTAAAAATTGGATATCGTAACTAACTTTAGGCACTCCAAACTTTAGGCACTCTAAACTTTATTTGCCTCGTAGAACATTTAAAATGTTCAGGATAAAACCATCTTTGTTACAAACGAGGATGAGTGTGAGCGTATGAAGAATTATTGCTGGAATTGCAGATTGGATTCAAACGTTTTGGGTTTGTTGAAGCGGGAAGGATGGGAACGGCAGCCCGTGCTGACGAAAGCGGATGTGGAGCAGGCAGGCAAGTGCGACCGGAGGAAGCGCCTTGCCTGCCGTGGCGCAACACCGCTTTCATCAGCACGGCTAAAGTGGACAGCCTGACGGGCTTGGCGCAGATGTTGTGCGTGGGAAGCCCGCCCGCCCGTAAAATAATCATGTTTTCTAACTGGCAGAACCTGCATTAAAATGTTTCCAGCTCTTCAACCACATCTTCTTCGACGCGCAGGTTGTTGACGATAAACTTTTGCCTTGAGGGTGTATTTTTGCCCATGTAAAACGACAGGGTTTCGGCAATGGACGATTTGCGTTGCAGGATGACAGGGTCGAGGCGGATGCTTTTGCCGATAAAATGTTTGAACTCGCCGGGTGATATTTCGCCAAGTCCTTTAAAACGTGTAATTTCGGGATTGGGTTTCAGCTTGTTGATGGCATTTACACGTTCCTCATCGCTATAGCAATACAAAGTTTCTTTTTTGTTTCTGACTCTGAAAAGGGGCGTTTGCAAAATATAGACGTGGCCTGTTTTTACCAAATCCGGATAAAATTGCAGAAAAAAAGTAAGAAGCAATAAACGGATATGCATCCCGTCCACATCGGCATCAGTAGCAATCACAATATTGTTATATCGCAGGTTTTCAAGGCTTTCGTCGATGTTTAAAGCGGCTTGCAGCAGGTTAAATTCTTCGTTTTGGTAAACGATTTTTTTGCTGAGTCCGTAACTATTCAGCGGTTTTCCTTTCAGGCTGAAAACAGCTTGTGTTTGCACATTTCTCGATTTGGTGATGGAGCCGCTGGCCGAATCGCCCTCGGTGATAAAAAGTGTGGTCTCGAGGCGTTTTTCGTGATTGCTGTTGAGATGAATGCGGCAGTCGCGTAGTTTCTTATTGTGCAGGCTGGCTTTTTTCACGCTTTCGCGGGCCAGTTTTTTAATGCCGGCCATATCCTTGCGTTCTTTTTCGGACTGAATAATTTTGCGGTACAATTCATCAGCTACTTCCGAATGGATATGCAGGTAGTTGTCGAGGTTTCGTTTTACGATGTCACCAATATAATTACGTATACTTTGGCCGCCGGGTTCAATATGTTGCGAACCGAGCTTGGTTTTGGTTTGCGATTCGAAAACCGGTTCCTGCACTTTTATGCTTATGGCAGCAATGAGTGAAGTACGTATATCACTGGTTTCAAAATCTTTTTTATAAAATTCGCGTATGGTTTTTACCATTGCTTCACGGAAAGCGTTTTGATGAGTGCCGCCCTGGGTGGTGTGCTGCCCATTTACAAACGAATAATATTCTTCGGTGTAAGAGTTGGAACTATGCGAGAAAGCGCATTCAAAATCATCTTCCCGGATGCGGATGATGGGATAGCGCACCGGTCCGTTTCCATTGATGTTGTGCTCCAACAGGTCGAGCAGCCCGTTTTTGGCTTGCATGCGTGTTCCGTTGAATGTAATGGTTAAGCCGTTGTTCAGAAAGACATAATTCCATAACATTTCTTCCACAAATGGAAAAATATAATGGAAATTGCCAAAAACTTCTTCGTCGGGGATGAAAGTGATGAAGGTGCCTTGTTTGTCGTTGCTTGCCACGACCTCATCGTCTGTAATAAGTTCACCTCGTTTATATTCGACCACTTTTGTTTTGCCTTCACGGATGGACTGTGCCCTGAAAAAGGCAGACAGGGCATTGACAGCTTTGGAACCTACACCATTCAGCCCTACGGCTTTTTTAAAGACTTTTGAATCGTATTTGGCACCCGTATTAATCTGGCTGACACAAGCTTTAACCTTACCGAGTGGCATGCCGCGACCATAATCGCGGACGCTTACTGTTTTTTCGTTGATGGTTATGTCGATGACTTTTCCATGTCCCATGACATACTCGTCGATGGAGTTGTCAATTACTTCTTTCAGCAGGACATAAATTCCGTCATCGGGTGAACTGCCGTCACCTAATTTTCCAATGTACATACCCGGCCTGAGCCGGATGTGTTCTTTCCAGTCAAGCGATCGGATGCTGTCATCATTATATTCTGCCGACATTTTTCTGAATTTGCTGCAAAAATATAAGTTTGTTCCAAAGAAACAACGCCGGCTTTAAATAGTTGTTAAACGACGGTTGTTGAGAACCTGTAATGCAAGAATAAAAACGTCCGCTTTGTAAACGCGGACGAAACAAATACAGAATAAAAAAGAGGTCGCATGGCCTCTTTTTTTATTGAAAATTTAAGATTGATTTACATTTCCTTATCAATCATCCTTATCTTTTGTTTTAATAATTCAAAATCTTTCTTTGCCCGTTCGATTTTCTTTTCAAACTCGGCCTTCAAAACCGACGATTGTTTGGAATTGGAGAAAAAGCCGATGTTATTTTCCCAAAGGATAATATCATCTTTCAACTTATTCATCTTGCTCACCAAAAGTGATCGTTCTTTCGACAGGCGCATTTCCCAATCGGGTGCATTTTTATATACTTCCAGCTTATTTTGGTAGCCTTTGGCACTCAAATCGGTTTGGCTTATCCCCAGTTTACCCATAAGCTCGTCAAAAGCATCACGATATTGCTTGTAAACTTTGTCTTTTTCATGAAAAGGCACATGGCCGATTTCCATCCATCGCTTTTGAAAGTTTTTTAATGCCTCCAGATTTTCTTTCTTATCCTTTTTTACATCAAAGTTTTGAATTTCCTGAATAATCTGTTGTTTCATTTTCAGGTTTTCATCTTCTTTGTGATGTGTTTTTTTATAAAAATCCGATTTACGATTAAAAAATTCGTCGCATGCTGCACGAAATCGTTTCCATATTTTATCCGAATATTTCCGGGGAACCGGCCCGATTTTTTTCCACTCTTTTTGCAGATTAATCAAATCTCTGGTAACTGATTTCCAGTCGTCGCTGGTTTTGATGGCCTCAGCACGGATACACAAATCCAATTTACGGTTATAATTTTCGAGTTGTTGTTCTTTGATGGCAGAGAAAAAGTTCCGTTTAGCCGTATAAAACTGGTCAAGCGACGATTTAAACCGTTTCCAGATTTCATCATTATCAGCTTTGGGTGCACGTCCTACTGATTTCCACAATTTCATCAACTCGTTAACTTTGTCGGTGGCTTTTTGCCATGATTTTACCGAATTGAATTCATTTTCAACTAAATAGGCTTCTATCTGATCGCAAAGTGCCTTTTTGGCCTTCAAATTAGCGTGTTGCTCCTCGTGTAATTCTTTATAATGTTCGCGGCGTCGGTGATTAATTTTATCGGTGGCTGCTTTAAAACGCTCCCAAACTTCATCCTTTTGTTCGCGGGGTACCGGGCCAATTTCACGCCAGTCATCATGGTATTTTTGTAACAATTTAAAAGAGCGTAAAATAGAATCATCCAACAATAACTTTTCTGCCTTTTCGCACAACTCAATTTTTTGTTCCAGATTCTTTTTCAAATCAAGATCACGCAATTCCTTATTAATACGCACCTTATCAAAGAATCGCTCAACCAGGAAATGATAACTTTGCCAGAGATTGTTTAATTCACTTGCAGGTACCTGTCCCACTTCTTTCCATTTCTCCTGTAAAACCTTAAATTCATCGTAGGTTTTCTTCAGTGTTTCTTCAGAATTAATAAGAACTTTGAGTTCATCAAGAATATCTAATTTTTTCTTTAAATTGACCTGTTTTTCTTTTTCGAGAAGTTCTGAATATTTGGCTTTGTTGTGCTTGTAAACGGAAAATGCCTGATGAAAACGTTGCTCTAAAGGATCCGGAATATGTTCATATTCATCTTCATTACCACCTTTGGCAACAAATTCCCGTGTTTTATTATCAATATCTTCCTTGTTGCGGTGGTAAAAAGCAACTTTAATACGTGCCACCCCGTTTTTTATCTTGTTAATGTTTTTGTCTTCGACAAGTTTTTCGAGCAATTCAACCAGTTCCTGTTTATTTAGATGTTCGTAGTCAATGTCATCTTCACGCCGAACTTCCGGTGTTGATACTTGCTCACGTTTGGAAATATCACGTAACAAACGAAGGATTAATTGCCGTTCGGTATCACTGATCAGATGGTCAGGTTTTTTGGGCGAAGATTTGTCACTTGGCTGTTTTTTAGCAGATTTAGCTTCTAATTCCTGCCCCCTGGTATCACGAGTTAAAACAAGAATTTTTTCTTTAAGCTTCTTATTAATCAGTTTTTTCTTCCGTGGTTTGGCCGGACTGACTTTTTTTTGCTGACTGGCCGCGACCGGGCTTTTTACAAGTTCAACAATACGTTTTTTTTCTTTTTTTGTAATGCCTGCCTTAACAATTTTTCTTTTTGCAGGGGTTTTAACTTCATCAACCGGTTGTTTCACAGTTTCAGGCTTCTCCTCCCGAACCGGCTTGTTGTTTTCAGGTTCAGGATTTTGATTCATCTCGTCTTTTGTTTCCATTTTACACATTTTTAAGCATCCGGCAATTCATTTGAAGCCGGTAAGGAGCTATTCATTGGATGCAAAAATAACAATTAATTAAAAGATTCGAGCTTTGGTGCAAAATTTGGCTAAATATTATTTAGCCCTGCTACAACCCTATGTTAAGGATTGTTTGCAATTTACTATCTTTGCAAACCAAAAAATACATAGCAGAAGTGGAAATCTTAGATAAGTTAGAGGTTATTAAAAATCGATGGGAAGAAATTGCAGAACAAATGAATGACCCCTCGGTGATGACTGATATGAAGCATTTTGTGAAGTTGAATAAGGACTATAAAGAGCTTGAACCCATCGTTAAGGCTTATAAGGCTTATAAAAATTTACTTAGCAATATCGACAATGCCCGCGAGATATTAAATACGGAGAAAGACCCCGAATTCAGGGAAATGGCCAAAGAAGAACTGGATGAGCTTTTACCTCAACGTGAAAACATGGAAGAAAACATTCGTATGCTGTTGATTCCAAAAGATCCGCAAGATTCAAAAAATGCGGTTATGGAAATAAGGGCCGGTACGGGCGGTGACGAAGCTTCCATATTTGCAGGGGATCTTTTCAGGATGTATCAAAAATATTGCGAAACCAAACATTGGAAAGTTGAAGTGGTCGAATTGAATGAAGGAACTGCGGGCGGTTTTAAGGAGATCGTTTTTAACGTGATTGGCGACGGAGCTTACGGAACATTGAAGTTTGAATCGGGCGTGCACAGGGTTCAACGTGTGCCTAAAACAGAAACCCAGGGACGTATTCATACTTCTGCCGCTTCGGTGGTTGTACTTCCCGAAGCCGACGAATTCGACGTGGAATTACATGACAAAGATATCAGAAAAGATACCTACTGCTCCAGTGGCCCCGGCGGACAATCGGTAAATACAACCTATTCGGCTATTCGCCTGACACATATACCTTCGGGAATTGTGGTTACCTGCCAGGATGAAAAATCGCAGATAAAAAATCTCGCCAAAGCCATGAAGGTTTTACGTACCCGTTTGTACGAACAGGAATACAATAAATATCTTAAAGAGATGTCGTCCAAACGAAAAACGATGGTTTCTACGGGTGACCGCTCGGCAAAAATCAGGACCTACAACTGGCCGCAGGGCCGCGTTACCGATCATCGTATAAACCTGACATTATATAACTTACAATCCATAATTGATGGTGATATCCAGGAATTGATTGACAAACTACAACTGGCTGAGAATGCCGAACGGCTGAAAGAAGAATTTGAATAATAATGTGATAATGTGGTAATGTGGTAATGTGGTAATGTGATAATGTGGTAATGTGATAATGTGGTAATGTGGGATGCTGAGGTTGTGGGGGGTGAAAACGGACTGAATTATTGAATGCTTAAAATGACTTACAACGAACTTTTCCGGCAAATTCAGCAAAAACAATCTTTTCTGTGCGTAGGCCTGGATACGGATGTCAAACGGATTCCCGCTCACATTCTTGATGCAGATGACCCCGTGTTTGAGTTTAACCGGCAAATAGTGGATGCAACCCTGCCTTTTTCGGTAGCTTATAAACCAAACATGGCATTTTACGAGGCCGGTGGCGAAGCCGGCTGGCGAAGTCTGCAAAAAACTATTAACTATATCCGACAAAAGGAACCATCGGTTTTGATCATTGCAGATGCCAAAAGGGGAGATATCGGGAATACCTCCAGGCTGTATGCCGAAACGTTTTTTGAAGGTTTAAATGTAGATGCCGTAACGCTTTCACCTTACATGGGTAAGGATACGGTAAGCCCTTTTCTGAAATACAAAAACCGTTGGGTGATTTTGCTCGCACTGACTTCAAATTCATCAGCCTCTGATTTTCAGTATTTTGAAGGCAAAAACGGACAACTGCTGTATGAAAAAGTGTTACAGATTTCCCGTGAATGGGGAACCTGTAATCAACTAATGTATGTAGTGGGCGCCACGCGGGCAGAGGGACTGGCCCAAGTGCGTAAAATTGTTCCTGAGCATTTTCTGCTGGTCCCTGGGGTGGGGGCACAGGGAGGCAGCCTGGAAGAAGTTGCTCGCTACGGGATGAATTCTCATTGTGGCTTACTGGTTAATTCTTCACGTGGAATTATTTATGCATCTTCCGGGAAAAATTTTGCTAAGAAAGCAGCTGAGGCGGCAGCCGCACTGCAAAAGGAAATGGCGGAACTGCTGACAGCACACGGACTGATAGCCACTGTTCAATAGTTCTCGTTTTTCCTTTTTTAAAAAACTTTTTAGCTCAGGTTTTTGTTTGTTCAATTTTTTTAATTTTGCAGCCCTAAAAAGGAAAAAGATTATTTTTTTTCGGGTCCGGTAGCTCAGTTGGATAGAGCAGCAGCCTTCTAAGCTGCGGGCCGCGGGTTCGAATCCCGCCCGGATCACAGATAAGAGTGAAAGGCTTGCCCGGTGGGTGAGCCTTTTTTATGTTCGGGAAAAACCAAATTTTTTTGAGGTGTTCCCGAACATAAAAAAGGCTGCGGAATGAATTCCGCAGCCTTACTCTATTTCAAAATGGAGGCGCAGGAATCATGCAATAATCCCGCCCGGATCACAAACCCAAAAGGAAACTAATTCGACAAGCCAACTTAATTGCGTTATTTACTGCATATTAAACGGATTTATAAAAATAAAATAAAAAATATTTCCGGAATACTTTTGTATTTAAAAAAAACATTTACTTTTACCCCATCAAAATGAAACAAAAAAACACATACCACTATTCTTGTGCACAACATCCCGTTGTGGCCGGTATGCGTTTGCATTTTGTTCACGTAAGCAGGATTAGGCCCCCCTTCGGGGTTTAATATTTTTTGCGGGGTTCCGTACCCTGCCATTTCTCAATTTTTATATCCATTCATTTTATTTCTGATTTAATAGAATCGTCACATGAAGCAAATTGTGATTAAGGTGGTTGACAATACCCACCAGCAATATGCAGCTGAAATTTGTAATATGATTTTAGAAGCTGCAAAAGCAAGGGGAACAGGTATTTCTAAACGTGAACCTGAATACATCCGTGAAAAAATAAATGAGGGCAAAGCAGTAATTGCCTTAGATGGCTCACGGGTAGTGGGTTTCTGCTACATCGAGAGTTGGGAAGGGGCAAAATTTGTAGCCAATTCAGGCCTTATTGTTCACCCCGATTACCGTAAAACAGGGCTGGCAAAAATAATTAAAACAAAGATTTTTGAGCTGTCGCAAAGCAAATTTCCCGAATCGCGTATATTCGGCATTACCACAAGTCTGGCGGTGATGAAGATCAATTCGGGACTGGGTTATCAACCGGTTACCTTTTCGGAGCTGACCACCGACGAGAAATTTTGGAAAGGTTGCGAAACATGTACCAATTATGATATCCTGCAACGGACCGGGAGAAAAATGTGCCTCTGTACGGCCATGGTTTACAATCCCAAAAATAATCATACAGTAATTAACGGGAAAAAGAGATCATCACAATCGTGGGAACATTTTAAAACCTTTTTGCACAAACGCAAGATCAATTTTCCTGAAATGACTCAATTATATCCAAAACTCAATAAAATATTACACAAATGAACAAAGAAAAAGTATTGTTGGCCTTTAGTGGCGGATTAGATACATCCTATTGCGTAAAGTATTTAATGCACGAAAAAAACCTGGAAGTACATACCGCCATTGTCAATACTGGTGGCTTTTCCGGGAAAGAACTGGAAGCCATTGCCAAAAGAGCTTATTCACTAGGGGCTGCAAATCACAAGACCCTTGAAGGGACGCAGGCCTTTTATGATCATATTGTTAAATACCTGATATTTGGTAATGTGCTGAAAAACAACACCTATCCTTTATCGGTAAGTGCCGAACGAATTTATCAGGCTATTGCATTGGCCAAATACGCACGGTATATCGGTGCCAAATACATCGCGCATGGTAGCACCGGTGCCGGTAACGATCAAATACGTTTTGATATGATTTTTCAATTGCTTGCCCCCGAACTGGAAATCTTAACCCCGGTGAGAGATCAAATTCTTACCCGTGAGGATGAAATAAAGTATCTGGCCGAAAAAGGTCTGAAAATCGATTGGGAAAAAGCTAAATATTCTTTGAATAAAGGGCTCTGGGGTACCAGTATCGGCGGCGAAGAAACACTGACCTCAAATTTACCTTTACCAGAAGAAGCTTATCCCAGTCAACTGAAGAAATCCAACTCACAGACAATCCAAATTGAATTTGAAAAAGGAGAAATCAGCAGTTTAAACGGTAAAAAAATAACACCGGTAAAAGCTATTCAGGAAATTGAACAACTGGCTGGCCAATACGCCATTGGCCGCGACATGCATACAGGTGACACTATCATCGGAATAAAAGGACGGATTGGCTTTGAAGCGGCTGCAGCGAGTATAATCATCAAGGCGCACCATGTGCTTGAAAAACATACCCTGAGTAAATGGCAACTATACTGGAAAGAACAACTGGCCAACTGGTACGGCATGTTTATCCATGAATCGCAATATTTTGAACCGGTGATGCGAAATATCGAAACCTTTTTACAGGATTCGCAGCAAAATGTATCAGGAAATGTATCGGTAGTGTTGCATCCATACAGATTCGAAGTGCAGGGAATTACCTCTAATCATGATTTGATGAAATCGGGTTTTGGAGATTACGGTGAAGTGAACAAGGCCTGGACAGGAGAAGATATTAAAGGCTTTACCAAAATTATTTCAAATGCAATAAAAATTTATCAAAACGTAAATCAATCAAAATGACAGAAGTAGGCATTGTAGGCGGCACAGGCTATGTAGCAGGGGAGTTGATTCGGGTTTTGATTCGACATCCACTGGTAAATATCAATTTTGTTTACAGTCATTCCCATGCCGGGGAAAAAGTCCTAAAAGTGCATGAAGACCTTTTTACACATCCTGAAATTGAATTTACGGATGTTGTTACCGAAGATGTTGATGTGGTGTTTTTATGTTTGGGGCATGGTAATTCAGGCCGGTTTCTGAATAAACATCCGTTTTCGGACAAAACCAGGATCATCGATCTTAGTAACGATTTTCGTTTAAATTCAAATGCCGTTTTTTTAGGAAATAAGTTTGAATATGGATTGCCCGAACTCAACCGGGAGAAAATAATTCTGGCAGATAACATTGCCAATCCGGGTTGTTTTGCCACGGCCATACAATTGGGTTTGCTTCCCTTGGCGAATGCAAGACAACTTACAAACGACATTCATATTCAAGGAATCACAGGTTCAACGGGAGCAGGACAGGCATTATCTGCGACCAGCCATTTTAGCTGGAGAAATAATAATATTTCAGCGTATAAACCTTTTACGCATCAGCATCTCGACGAAATTCATCAAAGTCTCGCCGCATGCCAGCCCGGGTTTAATCAGGAAATAAATTTCATTCCGCTCAGAGGAAATTTTACCCGTGGAATTTTTACCGGTATTTACACGGGCTGCGACCTGGAAGAAAACGAATTGGTACAATTATACAAAACCTTTTATGAAGGCGAAACGTTCACCGTTATTAGCGATACGCCTATCAATCTGAAGCAGGTTGTCAATACCAATTATTGTTTAATTCACGTGGAAAAGCATGGCAATAAAGCATTTATCACCACCGCAATTGACAATTTATTAAAAGGGGCCGCCGGACAGGCTGTAGAAAACATGAACCTGATGCTCGGTATTAAACAGGATGAAAGTTTACATTTCAAAGCAAATTATTTTTAAGATGAAACAAAAAACAAGCAAAATAAAAATCGGAATTATCGGAACCGGAAATCTGGGATTGGCCATCATAAAAGGGCTGTTGGCCTCTCCGATAAATCATAAACTTACAATGATGGCCAGTAAGAGAAAACCTTTCGCGACACCACCACTTGAAAGTTCAAATTTGACTTTTACTACTGATAATGTAAAAACAGCAAGGCAGTCGGATGTAATCATTTTGTCGGTACAACCCAATCAGTTTTCGAACGTTATAGCTCAGATAAAACCATATATCGGGGATAAAGTGGTTATTTCAACCATAACCGGCATGACCGTTAAAAATCTGGAGGCAGCGTTGGGCAAAGGCTGTAAAATTGTAAGGGCTATGCCAAATACGGCCATTGCCGTGAGTGAGTCAATGACGTGCCTTAGCACAAATGGGGACACCCGAGGCCTTGAAATTGCACAAAATATTTTTAACAATCTCGGTAAAACCCTGATTATTGAGGATGAACTCATGCAGGCGGCCACAGTGCTGGGCGCCAGTGGCATTGCCTTTTGGCTGCGGTTGATACGTGCCACTACTCAGGGAGGAGTCCAGATGGGATTCGATGCAGAAGAAGCCAAATTTATCGCTGTACAAACCTCACTCGGTGCTGCAAACATACTGGCTGCAAACCCACAGTCACATCCCGAAGGGGAAATTGATAAAGTTACCACTCCGAAAGGGTGCACCATTCGGGGCCTTAACCAAATGGAACAACAAGGACTGAGCTCCGCCTTGATTCACGGTTTATTATCGTCTTACGAAATGATTACAGATATTAAGAAAAATATTGATTAGCATGAAATTATTTGATGTTTATCCCCGTTTTAAAGTAACACTTGAAAAAGCTTATGGAGTTTATTTGTGGGATGATCAGCACCGGCAATATCTCGATTTTTATGGTGGTCATGGTGTTATCTCCATTGGCCACTCCCATCCAGGGTACATAAAAAGAGTAAATCAACAACTTGACAAACTGGTTTTTTATTCCAATTCCATCTATTTGCCCATTCAGGATGAATTAGCACAAAAGCTCTCCGAAGCAAGTGGTTACCACGACTATCAACTATTTTTGTGTAATTCGGGTGCCGAAGCAAACGAAAACGCACTGAAACTAGCCTCTTTTTATACGGGAAAGAGAAAAGTAATTGCTTTTAAGGGCAGCTTTCACGGAAGAACGGCAGCAGCCTTAAACGTGACAGATAACCTTAAACTCTCGGCCCCGCTTAATTTCAACAATTTCCCGGTTAAATATCTGGAATTAAATAAGGAAAAGCCATTGAAAGATGCGTTGCGTTCGGATGATGTATGTGCAATAATAGTGGAAGGAATACAGGGCGTTGGCGGTTTGGATGCCCCTTCGGTTGCGTTCCTGAAATTTCTTTCGCAACAAAGTAAACAACATGGTATTATCCTTATTTTGGATGAAATACAAAGTGGTTACGGCCGAAGTGGAAAGTTTTTCGCACATCAATATGCTGATATTAAGCCTGATATCATCACAATAGCCAAAGGCATGGGAAATGGTTTTCCTATTGGCGGGGTATTGATTTCTCCCGAAATTAAAGCCGAATATGGACTTTTGGGAACGACTTTCGGGGGAAACCCGCTAGCCTGTGCAGCAGGAATCGCTGTGTTGGATGTAATGAAAAAAGAATCCGTTGTGACTAATGTTAATGAAGTAGGTGGGTATTTAAAGGAAGAGTTGCAGCAGCTTCCAAAGGTGAAACAAATCAAAGGAAAAGGTCTGATGCTGGGGGTTGAATTCGATTTTCCCGTCAAAGATATCCGTGAAAAACTGGTGTATGATTATCATATTTTTACAGGTTCTTCTGCCAATCCAAATTTGTTGCGGATTCTACCCCCGCTAATCATTACTCGCGAAAATGCAGACACTTTTGTGAAAGCACTTACCGGGGTGCTGTCTTGAAGATAAAAAAAGGCAAAAAGATTTAAAATAATAACAATGAAAGACAAGCTAAAAGTAATCAAAATTGGAGGGGAGATTATTGATAATGAGCGGAAGCTGAATGAGGCCTTGAAAGATTTTGCTGCTGTCAAAGGGAAAAAAATCCTGATCCACGGGGGTGGTAAGCTGGCCAGTAAGCTGAGCCATAAAATGGGAATTGAGCCCCAAATGCATGAAGGCCGCCGATTAACGAATCAACACGATTTGGAAATCGTAACCATGGTTTATGCCGGATTAATCAATAAAAAAATTGTCGCTAAACTACAATCCCTAACTTGCAATGCGTTGGGCCTTTCAGGTGCTGATGCCAATGCCATCCTTTCTGAAAAAAGAGCTGTTCACAAAATTGATTACGGTTTGGTGGGAGATGTCGTGAAAGTAAATTATGAGGTTGTTAACCTGTTACTTAAGCATGGAATTACACCTGTATTTTGTGCTATTACCCACGATAATAAAGGGCAATTGCTTAATACCAATGCCGATACGGTGGCCTCTGAAGTTGCAATAGCCATGTGCTCACTTTTTGAAACAGAACTGATTTATTGTTTTGAAAGAAAAGGGGTGCTGTATGATCTGGACAATCCGGATTCGGTCATCCCACAAATCAATAGTGAAAACTATAAAGGGTTGCTGAAAAAGGGCATAATAAATGACGGCATGTTACCAAAACTAAAAAAAGGATTTGATGCAATTGAGCATAAAGTTTCCAAAGTAATTATTGGAAACGCCGGGGTAATTAATAATAATAAAGAAGAATTATTCACTTGTCTAACATTGTGATATGAAAATTAAAAAGCTGGAACAAAAAGCCATAGAATTGCTGAGTCATTTAATTGAAACCCCATCTTTTTCGGGTGAAGAAGAAAATACCGGCAAGCTCATTCAGGATTATCTAAAAGCATTCGGTGTTGAATACAGTACGTCGAACAACAACGTCTGGGCTAAAAACAAGTATTTCGATGAAAACAAGCCCACAATTTTGCTTAATTCGCATCACGACACGGTGAAGCCCAATTCAAATTACACCAACGATCCTTTTAAACCTGAGGTGATTGATGGTAAATTGTTTGGGCTGGGAAGTAATGATGCCGGAGGATCTTTGGTTTCTTTACTGAGCCTGTTTGTTTACAATTACCTTCGTAAAGACATGAAATACAACCTGGTACTAGCGGCCACAGGAGAAGAGGAAAGCTCAGGGACAAAAGGACTAAACAGCCTGTTGACAGATTTGCCGCAACCTGATTTTGCCGTGGTGGGAGAGCCCACCGGAATGCAAATGGCCATTGCCGAAAAAGGATTGCTTGTTCTTGATGGCTACGCATCAGGTATTGCAGGCCATGCCGCACACAACAATACGGTAAACCCCATTTACAAAGCAATCGAAGATATTCAATGGTTTAAAACCTACGAATTTCCTAAAGTGTCGGAATTGTTGGGTAAGATAAAAATGACGGTCACCCAGATTGATGCCGGAACGCAGCATAATGTAGTTCCGGCCACCTGTCATTTTGTTGTAGATATTCGTGTGAATGATTTATATAAAAACAGAGAAATTTTTGAAATTGTTGATCAGCACACTCAAAGCAAGGTGGTAGCGAGGTCGTTTAACCTCAATTCGTCTTCTATAGATATCAGCCATCCATTTGTGCAGGCTGGTTTAAAATGTGGACGTAACACTTATGCTTCTCCCACACTATCAGATCAATCGGTGCTTTCGTGCCCCTCGTTAAAGATGGGCCCCGGCGATTCCACACGGTCACATCAGGCGAATGAATTCATTTATTTGCAGGAAGTTTCGGAAGGAATTAATATAATGATTAAAATATTTAATGAAATTCTATAAGACATTGATTATGAAAAAACTATGGGACAAAGGATATGAAACTGAAAACCTTGTGGAGCAATTCACGGTAGGCAATGACAGAATCCTTGATTTAAAACTTGCAAAATATGATGTCCAGGGCAATGTGGCACATGCTAAAATGTTAAACAAAATAGGAATATTAAAGGATGAAGAACTAAAAAATATTCTCAATGGCCTGAATGAAATCCAAAAAACCATCGATGATGGGACTTTTATTATTGAGGAATCCTTTGAAGATGTGCATAGCAAGATTGAGTTCGAGCTAACCAAAACGATAGGGGAGGCGGGTAAGAAAATTCATACAGCGCGTTCGCGTAACGATCAGGTATTAGTCGATTTACATCTTTATGCCAAAGAAGAAATCGAATTGATCAAACAGGCTGTAAAACAGCTATTTACTACGTTGCTTGAATTAAGCGAACAACATAAAAAGGTGCTTATTCCGGGTTACACCCACATGCAGGTAGCCATGCCTTCCTCATTCGGACTTTGGTTTTCGTCTTATGCCGAAAGTCTTATTGATGATCTGATTATGTTAAATGCTGCATATATGATTTCCGACCAAAACCCGTTGGGTTCGGGTGCAGGTTACGGCACCGGTTTTCCCATCGACAGGAGTTATACAACCGGGCTACTTGGTTTTAAAACGCTGAAATACAACGTTGTCGCAGCACAAATGAGCCGCGGCAAACTGGAAAAAACAATGGCATATGCCATGGCATCCGTATCGGGTACGTTGTCAAAAATGGCCGCAGATGTCTGTCTTTTTATGAGCCCCAATTTCAATTTTTTGGGTTTCCCTAAAGAATTAACCACCGGATCGAGCATTATGCCCCATAAGCAGAATCCTGATGTTTTTGAGTTGGTACGTGCGCGAAGCAATAAAATCCAAAATCTTCCCATGGAAATTACAATGATAGTTAATAATTTAACAAGTGGTTACCATCGCGATTTTCAACTTTTGAAAGGAAGTTTTATACAGGCAGTGGATAGCTTGAAGGAAAATTTAAACATTGTCAATTTTATGATGCAGCACGTACGAATCAAAGATAATATTCTTGAAAAGAAAATTTACGATAACCTTTATAGTGCCGAATCTGCAAATAAACTTGTAATGCAGGGGATGTCATTTCGCGATGCATACAAAAAAATTGGTAATGAAATCCTTAATGGAAAATATAAACCGGATAAGAATGTGCATTATACACATGAAGGAAGTATTGGTAACCTATGTTTGGATAAAATCAAAGAAAAATTCGACAATCACTATAATTGTTATTAGAGCGTTGTAGCTTATAGATAAAGACCGAATAACATTTGTCCTATAATATATATTATGTTAAATAGAAAATATTAAAGGAAAGGGAAGTCCGTAATGAGCTCCCCCTTTCCTGACTAATTATTTATTATTAAGTTTTTTCAACTTGTCATTCATTTTAAGACGCGTATAAGCTTCTTTTAATGCATGAATGGTTGGTTCATCATTCGGGCGGATCTCCAGGGCTTTTTCGAGCCACGGGACAGCAATTTTTAACTGAGCATTGGCCTTGCCATTAATAGCGTTATACTCTTTCACCTTTTCCAAAGGCAAATTATTGGCCTCCTTTTGTAGTTTAGAAGCTGCATTTACATAAATAGCACCTATATTATAATAAGCTTCAAAAAATTTAGGATTTACTTCCAAAGCTTTTTTATAAAATTCTTCAGCCAAGTCACGTTTGCCCATATCGTCATAACTTTTCCCAATCAGGAAATTAAAGTTTGCATTAGCAGGATTGTCAGGTTTTTTCGCAATGGCTTCTTTCAAGCTGGCAATCAACTCATTGGCCTGTCCCTTTTCGAGAAACAACTGAGCCTGCTCAAGCAACAAACTCAAATTCTCAGGATAGCGTTTTCTTCCCAAGTCAATAACTTTTTGTGCTGAGGCTGTATCACCCAACTGCTGTAAAGCACGGTTGTAATAGATAAATATTCTTGGCTCATTAAAGTTAACATCAACACATTTTTTCAAGTATTCGGCAGCTACCTTGGGCTCATTACCCAATACACCACCAATACCAATGTTAAAAGCGGCTGTTGTATCGAATGCACCTGTATTTTGAGCCACTTCAAAAGCATTTTTAAAATATTCGATCGCTTTTTTGTAATTTTTCTGTTTAAAAACTTCAGCACCCTGTGCATAAAAAACTGCCGTTAATTTCTTCAGGTAATTATTGGCATCTTTATCCACTTTGTGTTTAGCGTCAAGTTTTTTAGCTTTTTCCAGTGCTTTTAAAGCTTTCTGGCTGGCATTGGGATCCAATTTTTTAAAAGCCGGTAATGGAGAAGCTGCAATGGAATAATAAATCTCACCATAATACAACCATGTTTTGGGATCGTTTTTTGTTTTTTCATTTTTAACAGCAAGATCAATGCTTTGTTTTGCCTTGTCCAGCTTTCCTTTTTCCAGATACATATAAGCACTGGTACGATTACTTTTTTGAGCGAATCCGGCACTCACAAATAAAAGTGCCATCGCAAGAGATAGGATTATTTTCTTCATTTTTAAAATTTTTAGAAGTGCAAAGATATTAATTACAACAATTATACCGATTTATCGAAATATTTATAGTCCTTCTAAACTATTACTTATTCAACCGAAGATGGTTCACCTGTTTCTTCATCATTAGATTTATGTTCCTCAGTATAGTCAACATCTTCATTTTCAGCTGTACCAGAATGTATATCCTGAACATGTTCCTCATCGCCATACACTTCCACCTTGGCAACAGCTGCAATTTCATCTCCTTCTTTCAGATTAATAAGTTTCACGCCCTGTGTAGCCCGGCCCATTACGCGTAACGATCCGACAGGTATCCGGATAGCAATCCCAGACTTATTAATAATCATTAAATCATCATCATCCGTAACATTTTTAATTGTGATGAGGTTTCCGGTCTTTTCGGTGATATTCAAAGTTTTTACCCCTTTACCACCACGGTTTGTAACTCGGTAATCATCTAAGCTGGAGCGTTTTCCGTATCCTTTTTCGGATACGACCAAAATATCAAAACTTCCATTATCCACACAAATCATTCCCACTACTTCGTCAGTTTCATCTTTTAAGCTTATTCCTCTGACGCCTGCTGCAGTACGTCCCATTGAACGGACTTTATTTTCCGGGAAACGAATTGCCCTGCCCGATTTTAAGGCAAGTAACACATCATTATTTCCATTCGTCAATCGGGCGGCCAGCAACTCATCCCCTTCGTGAATCGTAATTGCATTGATGCCATTTGTTCGCGGCCTCGAAAAAGCTTCAAGCGATGTTTTCTTAATGGTCCCTTTTTTGGTGGCAAGGATGATGAAGTTATTATTAATGTATTCTTCGTCTTTCAGGTCAGTCACATTTATGTAAGCTTTTACCGAATCATCCGGGCTAATTTGGATAAGATTTTGGATAGCACGTCCTTTAGATATTTTTGTGCCTTCGGGAATTTCAAACACCCTCATCCAGAAAACCTTGCCCTGTTCTGTAAAAAACAGCATATAATTGTGATTGGTGGCCACAAAAAGATGTTCCAGGAAATCTTCATCACGTGTAGTGCTTCCGCGAGAACCACGCCCTCCCCTGCTTTGTACACGGTATTCGGTTAAAGGCGTACGTTTGATATATCCATGATGCGATATAGTAATAACCACAGGCTCATTAGGTATAACATCTTCCATGCGGATATCTTCGGCGGTATAAACAATTTCAGAACGTCTTTCGTCGCCATATTTTTCTTTAACCCGCAAAAGTTCATCTTTAATAATGTTCATTCGCAGCTGAACATCACCCAAAATTTCTTTTAATTCACCTATTAGTTTCTGTAAATCAGCATAATCCGATTTTAATTTATCCCTTTCCAGACCGGTAAGTTTTTGCAAGCGCATATCTAAAATGGCTTTGGCTTGAATTTCAGACAATTCAAACCTCTCCATTAAGCCTTTTCGGGCTTCTTCAGGAGTTTTTGCCGCCCTAATTAAGGCAATTACCTCATCAATATGGTCTAAAGCAATGATTAACCCTTCCAGCACATGGGCTTTTTTTTCGGCTTCTCTTAAATCATAACGTGTCCGCCGAATCACAACTTCATGACGATGCTCAACATAATAGTGAATCAGGTCTTTAAGGTTTAATACTTCAGGACGTCCGTTTACAAGTGCTATATTGTTTACACTAAACGAACTTTGGAGGGCTGTAAGTTTGTACAATTTATTGATAACAATGCTGGCCAGTGCATCTTTTTTCAGATCGTACACAATGCGCATCCCGTTACGATCCGACTCATCATTTATATCAGAAATACCATCTATTTTTTTCTCGTTAACCAAATCAGCGGTTTTCTTAATCATATCCGCTTTATTTACCTGGTAAGGCAATTCGGTAACAATAATGCGTTCACGACCACTTTTTGTTTCTTCCACTTCTACCCGGCCGCGGATTACAACACGTCCCCTACCCGTTTCAAATGCTGATTTTATCCCTTCATAGCCATAAATAATTCCACCGGTGGGGAAATCAGGGGCTTTAATGTAATTCATCAATTCGGGAATGCTGATGTCATTATTATCGATGTAGGAAATAATCCCGTCAATCACCTCTGTTAAATTATGCGGGGCCATATTGGTGGCCATCCCTACAGCAATACCGGATGCACCGTTGACAAGCAGGTTGGGGATCATGGCAGGTAACACCGTAGGTTCCATAATGGTGTCATCGAAGTTTAACTGATGATCAACGGTATCTTTATCGAGATCGGTCAATAATTCCTCAGCAATTTTTCGTAAACGGGCTTCGGTATAACGCATAGCAGCCGGGCTGTCGCCATCAATAGAGCCAAAGTTGCCCTGGCCGTCAACCAAAGGATAACGCAACGACCAATCCTGGGCCATACGAACCATCGTGTCGTAAACCGAACTGTCACCATGGGGATGAAACTTCCCCAGCACCTCTCCCACTATCCTGGCAGACTTTTTATAAGGCCGGTTTGAATAAACACCCAACTCATACATTCCAAACAGCACCCTCCGGTGAACCGGTTTCATCCCGTCACGAACATCAGGCAAAGCCCTTGCCACAATTACCGACATCGAATAATCGATGTAAGCTGATTTCATTTGGTTTTCAATGTTTACCCTTACAATCTTTTCGTCTTCATGAACACTTTCCATGCATTGCTCTCCTTACTTATTATGATTTTGATTAAAAGACGTGGCAAAAATACGAATTAATGATAATATTAAAAAGGATTCATAATTTCTGTTTTACATAGTTTTAACAAAAAAGTGTTAACAAAATAAAAGCATTCTACAGTTAGTATTTAGCTTATGCTTAATTTTGCAGTATAAATAAGAAATTTTAAACAAACCTATGGACGCTAAATTTTCAAAACGAATGAAAGATGTCATGTCGTATAGCCGTGAAGAGGCTGTGCGACTGGGAAATAATTATATAGGGATGGAACATTTGTTGCTCGGAATCTTGCGCGAAGGTGAAGGATTGGCTATACAAATGCTCAGGTATTTTGGCGTAGATTTAAAAAACTTAAAACTTGACATTGAGGACGCAATAAAGGACACGACTAATCAGGGTGTTGAAATAGAAAACATTCCGGTAGTAAAACAAGCCGAGAAGGCCCTGAAGATAACGTATCTTGAAGCAAAAGTTTTTCACAGTGGCGTTATTGATACCGAGCATTTACTGCTTGCTATCTTAAAAGATGAAAACAATCTGGTTACCCGTAAGCTCGCCTTGTTTGGTGTTGATTACCAAAAGCTAAAAGATGAACTGGCCAGTACCCTGAAAGAACATAAGCAAAAGCCGTTGCCCTTAAAGACTTCGGCTGCGTTACCCGGTGAAACGGAAAATGAAATGACCGGAGGAGGACCTCCTTTTGGTGGTGGCGCAAAAAAAGCGCCCGAAGCCAAATCGAAAACCCCTGTTTTAGACAATTTTGGTCGCGATTTGACACGTGCCGCCGAAGAGGGACGATTAGATCCCATTGTAGGTCGCGACAAAGAGTTAGAACGTATTGCCCAGGTACTTAGCAGACGTAAAAAAAACAACCCCATTCTAATTGGAGAACCCGGTGTTGGGAAATCTGCCATAGCCGAAGGCCTTGCCCTGCGTATTGTTCACCGTAAAGTGTCTCGTGCACTTTTTAACAAAAGAATCATCACACTCGATTTGGCCTCACTGGTTGCCGGCACAAAATACCGTGGACAGTTTGAAGAACGGATGAAAGCTGTCCTGAATGAGCTCACCAAAAACCCGGATATTATTTTATTCATTGACGAGATCCACACCATTGTGGGCGCAGGAAATGCATCAGGATCGTTGGATGCTTCCAATATGTTTAAACCTGCATTGGCGCGTGGCGAACTGCAATGTATCGGTGCAACAACCCTCGATGAATATCGTCAATACATCGAAAAAGACGGGGCATTGGAAAGAAGGTTCCAGAAAGTGCTGGTTGACCCCACCACACCCGACGAAACCATGCATATTCTTGAGAATATCAAGGAAAAATATGAAGACCATCATCTGGTAACTTATTCTCACGAAGCCATTCGCGCCTGTGTAAATCTTACCAATCGTTATATCAGCGACCGCTATTTACCTGATAAAGCCATAGATGCACTGGACGAAGCCGGTGCACGGGTTCATATTACTAATATTCATGTTCCGGCTGAAATTATTAATCTGGAAAAATCAATTGAAGAAATCCGCCAGAAAAAAATTCACGCCATTGGTGCCCAGAAATTTGAAGAAGCGGCACAGTTCAGAGATATTGAAAGACGCTATACCGATGAGCTGGAACGTGCAAAAAAACGCTGGGAAGACGATACAAAGATACATCGCGAAGAAGTTACCGAAGAAAATGTGGCCGAAGTGGTGGCCATGATGACCGGAATTCCTGTAACTAACATTGCCCAAAGCGAGAGCCAACGGTTAATCCGCATGGAACCTGAACTGCAAAAAGAGGTTATCGGCCAGGAAAATGCCATCACGAAAGTGGTAAAAGCTATCCGCAGGAACAGGGCCGGTTTAAAAGATCCCAATAAACCTATTGGTTCCTTTATTTTCCTGGGCCCTACGGGTGTTGGGAAAACTTATCTCGCTAAGATGCTTGCCAAATATATGTTCGACTCGTCAGATACACTTATCCGTATTGACATGAGCGAGTATATGGAAAAATTTGCTGTTTCGCGTTTGGTAGGTGCCCCTCCCGGCTATGTCGGTTATGAGGAAGGTGGCCAGCTTACAGAGAAAGTGCGGCGTAAGCCTTACTCCATCGTATTGTTAGATGAAATTGAAAAAGCTCACCCCGATGTTTTTCATTTGCTGTTGCAGGTATTGGATGATGGAGTTCTAACCGACAGCTTAGGCAGAAAAGTAGATTTTAAAAATACAATCATCATTATGACTTCCAATATTGGCTCGCGCCAATTGAAGGATTTCGGGCAAGGAGTTGGGTTTAACACAGATGCCAAGCGCCAAAGTAGGGCCAGCCATGCCCACGGGGTGATAGAAAATGCCCTGAAACGCTCATTTGCACCTGAATTCCTAAACCGGATTGATGATGTCGTAATTTTTGATTCGTTAGAAAAAGAGTCTATCTATAAAATTATTGATATTGAACTTTCTCATCTTTATGGCCGTATTCAGGAAATGGGCTATTCCATCAAAGTGAGTGCCAAAGCTAAAGATTTTATCATCGAAAAAGGCTGGGATGAACAATTTGGTGCCCGTCCGCTTAAACGTGCCATTCAAAAATACATTGAAGATCCGCTTGCAGAAGAAATCATCAAAAGTAACTTGTCAGAAAATGACGTTATTCACATTGACTATGATGCTAAAAAAGATGAAATTAAAATAAAAATTACCAAGCCACGGCGTGTGACCAAATCTGATGGGCGTAAAGCCAAACCGAAAAAAATGGAGAACAATAATTAGAAACAACCTTCAATAAAAAAAGCTGCAAACTGCAGCTTTTTTTATTTATAAACCATTTTATATTTCAAATAAAATTATTTTAAAATACCCTTGCTTATTACGAGTCGTTGAACCTGATTAGTGCCTTCATAAATCTGGCAAAGTTTCGCATCACGCATCATCTTTTCTACCAGATAATCAGTGGAATAGCCCTCTCCAGCCATTACCTGAACCGCATCAGTGGTAACTTTCATGGCTACATCAGAAGCATATAATTTACACATGGCCGACAACAGGTTTTTTGATTTTTGGCCGTTATCATAGGCCCAGGCGGAGTGCCAGGTTAAAAGCCGTGCGGCCTCAATTTCGGTAGCCATATCGGCCAACATAAAACTAACGCCCTGATTCGCCGTAACCGGTTTGCCGAACTGGATACGATTTTTTCCCCAATTTAAAGCCGTTTCGTAAGCAGCACGGGCATTCCCCACGCTCAGTGCCGCAACGCCGGTACGAGTACGTTCAAAAGTTTTCATAGCCAAAATAAAACCATGCCCCTCACCACCGATGAGGTTTTCTTTGGGAACTTCCACGTCTTCAAAAATAAATTCTGTTTGTACGGATGCGCGTTGTCCCATTTTTCGCAAGTTTGAAACAACTTTTACACCGGGAGAATTGGTAGCAACAACAAATGCACTAAGGCTACGTGCTCCTTTTTCAGGATTTACAACTGCAAAAACCGTTATAAATTCCGAAACAGCGCCGTTGGTTATAAATCGTTTATGGCCATTCAGGATGTATTTATCCCCATGTAAAATAGCCGTGCTTTTAATACCTGCCACATCCGAACCGGCATTGGGTTCAGTAAGAGCATAAGCCGCAACGCCTTTTGTCTCAACAATTTGCCCGAAGAATCTTTTCTTTTGCTCCTCGCTGGCACCCAATAACAGGGGCGTCAAAGCCAGTGTGTTAGCATCCAAACAGATTCCAATACCCACGCAACCTGCGCCCAATTCTTCTGAAGATAAAGCACTTTCAAAAATATTGTGACCATTGCCACCATATTCTACCGGAATAGGACCGTTCATCAACCCTTCGGCATAAGCTTTTTTTACAATGTCCCATGGAAACTCTGCCGATTCATCATATTTTCTGGCATTGGGAATCATCTCACGCTGCGCAAAATCGCGTACTTTTTCACGAAGTTCAATTTGTTTAGGTTCTAAAGAAAAATCTACCATATTTTTATATATTTAAGTTAAAGAATTAATTTGCATTAAATTAGGCACATAAACGCCTACGAGCAAACAAATTTACATTTTCTGCCGGATAATTTCTATTTTAGTCAAATAATTTTAATCATTTTGACCAAAAATATTCTAAAATTGACGAAATACAATTCTTATAAAAATGGCTTTAAAAGCCATCTGCAATTAGAAAGAAACCTGTCAGGGAATACAATTTCTGCTTATCAACACGATGTTGCACTATTTTTACAATTCCTCACTGAAAGGAGACCGTCGCTGGATATTCGTGAGGTTTCACTTTCCGATTTGAGGGAATTTGTAATGGAGGTTCATCAAATGGGGCTGGGTCCATACAGCCAAAGCCGGGTAATTTCGGGGTTAAAGTCATTTTTCAATTACCTGACGCTTGAAAAAATAATTGCAACCAATCCGGCATCCTTACTCAAATCGCCAAAACTGCTAAATAAATTGCCAGTGGTGCTCACCGAAGAGGATATTTTGTCTATTTTGGAGAATGTTGATTTGTCGGAACCTCAGGGCGAAAGAAACAAGGCTATTCTTGAAATCTTGTACGGATGCGGGCTTCGGGTTTCTGAACTCATCGACATGCGATTGTCGAACCTTCATTTAAAAGATGAGATTATCATGGTAACCGGAAAAGGAAATAAACAGCGGCTCATTCCCATCGGCGCAGCCGCGCGAAAACAGCTGAACACTTACCTCCGACAGGTTAGAAGCCGTCAGACACCCCACAAAAATGCACTCGACATCGTGTTTCTTAACCGCAGGGGCGGTAAACTTAGCAGGCAAATGATTTTTTTGATGGTAAAAAAACAAGCCGAAAAGGCCGGCATACACAAAAATGTAAGTCCACACACTTTTCGTCACTCATTTGCCACACACCTCGTTCAGCATGGCGCCGATTTGCGGGCAGTACAGCAACTTTTGGGGCATGTGTCCATCACCACTACTGAAATTTATACCCATCTTGACACCAATGACCTGAGAGAAACCATACTTCGCTATCACCCACAAAACCGAATTGTTAATAAAATATAATAACACCCCTGCCCAACACAGTACATTTTTAGATTTTTTTTCTAATTTTGTCAAATAGGGGTTAACCAATTAATGATATTGATGGAAAACACTTACTTAAACTGTGATATACTACTTGTTGAGGATAATCCTGCAGAAGCGGCACTGGCTAAGCGTGCATTCATACACAATAAAATTATGAACCCTGTCCATCACGTTTCCGATGGCGAAGAGGCACTGAATTTTATATTTACTGATCAAAGTACTCAAAATTTGGCTACTCTACAAAAGTTATGCCTTATTGAGCAAGTGGCCACACTCGGCGAATACTGGCTTTCTTTAAACAAAATTCCCACAACAATTTAATAATCAATAAATATTTAAAACAATAAAGATGCTAAAAGTTTTAATTCTGGAAGATGTGCGTGACGATGAGGAATTAATTCTAAGACATCTTAAACGCGATTTTCAGTTTACCCACCAATGGGTTGAAACCGAATCGGATTTCAGGAAAGCATTAAACGATTTTGAGCCCGATATTATACTTTCCGACTACAGTCTGCCCCAATTCGACGGTATGCAGGCCTTAAAAATCAGGAATCAACAAATGCCGGAGACCCCTTTTATAGTAGTAACCGGATCAATCAATGAGCAAACTGCCGTTCAATGTATCAAATCAGGAGCTACCGACTATGTTACCAAAGAACATCTCGACCGGCTGAACGTAGCTGTGCGCAATGCCCTTGAGCAAAAGAAAACGCGGGAAGAAAAAGAAATAGCACAAAAACAATTGCTTGAGAGCCTGGAACGTTTCCGGAAATTTGTGGAAAACGATATCTCAGGTGATTATCTTGAAAATGATCACGAAGTGCTTTATTGTAACAAACGCGTTTTGGAGATATTTGATTTCGAAAACCTTGAAGAATTAAATGCTTTTGGGACAAGGAATCTTCATGTGAGTGAAAGTAAACGCAAAGAAATTTTTGATTCTATAACCAGGAACGGTTATGTCAGGAATTATGAAATCCCCATGCAAACCAGTAAGGGAAAACCAATTATTTTACTGGAGAATGCCTATGGGGAATTCGATAAGGAGGGTAAGTTAATCCAGATTCAGGGATACCTTTTCGATATCACCGAAAGGAGGAGGGCCGAAGAAGAGGTCAGAAAATCAGAGAGGCTCTTTCGCAGCCTTTCAGAAAATATGGCTGCCGGTGTTGTAATTTACAACAAAGAAGGTTTTTTATTTGTAAATCCTGCCGCTACCGAGATTACAGAATATTCTCAAAAAGAAATGCTGGGCATGAATTTTTGGGAAGTGGTGCATCCCGATCACCGGGAACTAATAAAAAAACGCGGCATGCAAAGGCTGAACAATCAGGAAGTGCAGAAAAACTACACTTTTAAGCTACTTACCAAAACCGGGAAAACACGCTGGATTAATTTTACTGCAGGTCGCATTGAATTCATGGGAAAACAAGCTGCCATCGGGACAGTGTTTGATATTACACATGAAAAACAAATCGAATTTGAAGTTAAAAAGCTTTCTACCGTAGTGGAACAAACCCCTCTTTCCGTTGTCATTACGGATATTGATGGAAATATTGAGTATGTAAACCGGGCTTTCATTAGCACGACCGGTTATACGCTACAGGAAGCAAAGAACCAAAATCCGCGAATCCTGCAAAGCGGAAAAACCAGAAAAGAAGTTTACACCCAACTTTGGGATAGCATCACTTCGGGTAAAACATGGATAGGAGAATTCATTAATAAAAAGAAAAATGGCGAAGAATATTATGAATATGCCGTTATCTCTCCGGTTATGGATGAACAGGGTAATATTACACAATATGCTGCCATAAAGGAAGATATAACGGAAAGAAAACGGATGGAGGCGGAAGTATTGCACAGTAAAGAAATAGCGGAAGAAGCCAACCGATTAAAGTCGGCTTTTTTAGCCAACATGAGCCACGAACTGCGTACGCCCCTTAATGGCATTCTCGGATTTTCAGAACTCATGATGGATGCGAAAACAATAGAAGAAACACGTGAGATGAACCGGTTTATCTACGAAAGTGGTCAACGGTTGCTCCGCACATTACGGCTCATACTCGATATTTCACGCATGGAAGCCGGCTCATTCCGGCCCAGTTATCAAACTGTCGAACTCTTACCTGTTGTGAACAAGGTTATTGAAATGTTTCAACAGGAAGCTGATAACAAAGACTTGCAAATAAGAAGTTTTTGCCCTATAGAACATTTCACAATTGAAACGGACGAAAAATTCTTAAGTGATGCACTTGAACATCTGATTGATAATGCCATAAAATTTACTACTGAAGGCTCAGTTACAATTTCCATCAGCGAAAAAACAGAACATAAAATTCCGTATGCTGTTATTGATATTACTGATACAGGTATTGGAATATCAGAAGAAAATCAGAAAATTATCTTTGAAGATTTTCGTCAGGAAAGTGAAGGTTATGGCCGTACTTACGAAGGGATTGGCTTAGGACTAAGTTTGGCCAAAAAATATGTAGAACTTATGGGGGGATATATTCGCTTAAAAAGCAAAGTGAACCTCGGCTCTACCTTTTCGATCCATATCCCCGTATCACCTTATAAAAATAGCAAAACGGACGCCACAAAATAAGTTTATAATCGAAATCTGAAAAACAATGAAAACAAACAGCCCGACTAAAAAACTCCTTTATGTAGAAGACGACAGGGCCAGTTTACTACTAATTTCGCATTTGCTTAGAAATGAATTTGATGTAGAGGGAGCTATTGATGCTGAATCGGCACTCGACAAAGTCAGACACAACTATTTCGACCTGATTTTAATGGATATTAAACTGGGCCCCATTGGAAAATCAGGATTGGAATTATTGCAGAAAATTCGTCAATTACCTGATTATAAAACCATTCCTGTTATTGCTGTAACCGCCTACGCAATGGCCGGCGACCGTGAGGAAATACTTAGAAAAGGTTGTAACGATTACGTGTCTAAACCGGTTGATTTTAAAAAACTTAAACAGGCGATAAGCCGGCAAATGAATAATTCGAGTACTTTGGCACACAAGACACCTGTTTAATAAATATAGCTCAAGTTATTTCTTAACAATGCCTACGGTCTCAGAATAGTGAAAAGACCGTCTTCTTCCAATTTTATCACGGTTGAAGGTCTCACCGACCTGATACGCGAACGATGCACCTCCACAACATAATCAACTTTTTGCTTAAGGTTTTCACTTATTTGATCAAAAATTTGAGGTGCCGGTTCACCCGAAATATTAGCTGATGTAGAAACCAAAGGTTTTCCCAATCGCCTGACTACCTCTTTGCAATAATCACCATTTACTATCCTAATGGCAATAGTGCCATCACCGGCAATTAGTTTTTTAGGCAAATTTTTTGCATTTGAGTAAACAATAGTCAAAGGCGATACGGCATTTTGTATTAAATCGTAAGCAACCGCCGGTATATTTGCAACATAATGCGGTAATTTCTCAGTCGAATCCAGCAACAGGATCATACTTTTCTGCTGCGGACGCATCTTTATCTTGTAAATTTTTTGAATTGCTTTTGGTTGAGTGGCATCACATCCCAAGCCCCAGATGGTATCCGTAGGGTAAAGAATAACTTTTCCCTGACTGAGTAATTCAACCGACTTTTGCACCTCAATTTCTAATTTAGACATGCTAACATTTTTTTTATTTCAATGGTTGACATACACTTAAAATGTTTTTTAGGACATTTGTGATGCCCATGCAGGCCACATGGCCTGCATGCGAGATTTTCATCCGTTTCAACAATAAAGGACTTTTCCGATAGCGGCCCGAAACCAAAAGCAGGAATGGTAGAGCCGAAAATGGCAGCAACAGGGGCATTCATTGCCGATGCCAAATGCATCGGGGCTGAGTCGTTAGTGAAATTCATAGAGGCATCGCGCATGAGGGCAGCCGATTCTAACAAAGTCAGCCTACCGGCCAGATTTAAACTATTATTATGATTTGATTCACTAATAATATTATCAATCAATGTTTTATCTCTGTCACTCCCTAGAAAATAAATTACCCAATCCGGTTCCAGTGAAGAGATGAATCCAACCCACTTTTCTTTTGGAAATTGTTTGGTGTGCCATAATGAGGCAGGCGAAACGGTAATAAATCGTTTGGTTTTGTACTGCGACATGTGGGCAAAGTCGTGCTGTGAAGGATACAACCGTGGTTTAACTATCGTGTTATCTGTGACAAACTCAATCAATTTAAGGTTCCTTTCGATTTCGTGGACCCCTCCACCCTGCTTTTGAATACGGTGTTTAATCCGTTTGCTGAAAAACAACGCAAAAGGATTCTTGCTAAAACCGGTAGTTAGTTTAGCGTTGGAAAAGGCTGTTAAAAATCCCGAAGAGGCAAACCGTTGCACATTCACTACGAGATCGTAATGTTCGGCTCTGATTATGCCTAGCAACTCCCACAGACGCTTATATTTCTCCTCGGATTTGTCCCACACCATAACGCGCTTCAAATAAGGGTGATAGCGCAAAAGTGATTCGCTCCCGTTCTTCAGCAGAAAATCGATGTCTGCTTTCGGGTAAAAATCATGCAGTTTCTCAATTAAGGGAGTAGATAGAACCACGTCGCCGAGAGAAGCAGTTTGAATAATTAATATTTTTTTTAAATCCTTCATTCACTTAAATCCATAAAATAATTCGTGCTAAACCGAAACCTGGAAATCGCGTAAAGCTTCATTTAGGGATGTTTTTGTATTGGTAGAGGCTTTGCGTTTTCCAATAATTAAAGCACACGAAACCTGATAATCACCGGCAGGAAAATGTTTGGGATATGTTCCCGGTATAACTACTGAACGTGGCGGCACATAGGCTTTGTATTCAACAGGCTCGCTGCCACTCACATCAATTATTTTTGTAGATTGGGTTAACACCACGTTGGCGCCCAGCACAGCCTCTTTTCCAAGACGAACCCCTTCAACTACGATGGAACGTGAACCGATAAAACAGTCATCTTCAATAATTACAGGTGCAGCCTGTACCGGTTCCAAAACGCCCCCGATTCCTACACCACCGCTTAAATGCACATTTTTACCAATTTGAGCGCAAGAGCCCACCGTAGCCCATGTATCAACCATCGTTCCGCTGTCGACATAAGCCCCAATATTTATATAAGATGGCATCATAACCACACCTGGTGCAAGATAGGCACCATAGCGGGCAAGGGCATGCGGGACAACCCGGACCTGCCGGCGTGCAAAATCATGCTTTAAAGGAATCTTATCGTTAAATTCAAAAACACCCTGACTAATGGTTTCCATTTTCCGTAACGGGAAATAAAGAATCACTGCTTTTTTTACCCATTCGTTCACCTTCCATTGCCTACCTGCAGGCTCGGCAACCCTTAATTTCCCTTTATCGAGTGCCTCCACAACATCGTTTATGGCTGACTCAACCTCTTTTTCCTTCAACAGTTCACGATTTTCCCAAGCCTCAAGTATCTGTTTTTTAATTTGTTCCATTTTTTTAATTTTGGACAATAAAAGTAAACATTTATGCGTACGGGGAACTTCTTATGACAAATAGAATATAAAATTAATTTTCAGGAATCATTTGTAATACGAAGCACCCTTGCAGATATAAGGTTATTTTTTTTAATATCGGATTTATACGAACTTAGATTTTGGGTAGTTTTTATACCGAACTCTTTAATAAAAAAGGGAAACCGTTCCGGCTCCCCGTTTTTTATGACGCTCTTCTACCACGAAAGGATTTAATGTTGCACAATAATTTTCTTCATGATAACACCTTTAGGTGACGTCAACCTCAGGAAGTAGAATCCATTGGGCAAGTCAAAGGTGCTGATGTGCAGTTGTTTCATATAAGCAGCATTCACCTTGCGGGTAAAGATATTCTTGTTGTAGCGGTTATACAAGCTTATCTGATAAGTTTCATTGTCTTTCGGATTGAACTTCAGTGTAACCTGCGTGGTGGCAGGATTGGGGAAAGCATCAATTGTAAGTTTTTGTATAATTTCAAAAGGATTATCACTTTCGCCATACATGGTATTATCATCAGCGCTAACCACTTTGATCTTAAAATTATTACCAGTGGAGTATGTCGCACTACTACCTGAGGCATGGTCCTTCCCGTCAATTTTCCAACTGTAGGTACTTCCTTCGACACCAGACTTTATGAGATAACTTGAAGTTCCATTTTCAAGATAAATATTAACCTTTCCCGAGAGGTTGTCATTCCACGAAATCAGGTGAGTTGTACCAACGGCCCATTGCTCTCCACCGTTGGGTTGTTTGATAGTAATGAAACTACCATCCGGTACTTTTGTAATTTCAAAAGGATTATCACTTTCGTCATTTACAGTATTATCATCAGCACTTTCAACTTTTATTTTACATTTCTTGGAAATTGTTGTATTCGAAGGGATCTTCCATGTCCAGGTACTGCCTTTAACATTAGATTTTAAAAGTGAATAATTGTTGCCGTCGTCAGTACTCAACAAGACATTCACTTTCCCTGAAAGGTTATCGTTCCATGAAATTAAATGTGAACTTCCCTTTGTCCATTGTTCTCCACCGTTGGGTTGTTCAACAGTAATAAAACTCACATCCGGAACTTTTGTAATGGCAAACAGATTGTTGCTTTCATCAAAAACAGACGGATCATCTGCACTACTTACCTTTACTTTATAGTACCCGTACACAGGAAACTGGCTTGTGATTTTCCAGGGGTAAGTACTGCCAGAGACACCTTTTTTAATAACGTAGGTTGAGGTAGTACAATTACTTGCTAAGAAACCATACGTTGAACCAATCAATTTAATACCTGCCGCATTGTCAAAAGCTAATGAAGTAATATCGATTGTGGGCAAAGGAATTTTCGTGCTACCAGGTGTGTAGGTTGTCCATTTTTCCCCGTCAAATATAGCTAATCCTGATCCTGTTCCGACCCAAATATTACCTGAATCATCCACGGCTATTGAATAGACAGTGTTGCCCGGTAAAACAGGAGTAGTAAAAGAAGTCCATTTTTTCCCATCAAATTTAGCTAATCCACCATCATTTATACCGACCCAAATATTACCGTTATCATCCGAAGCTAACGAAAGGATATTGCCTACATAATTCGGAAAACGAGTAGTAAAAGAAGTCCATTTTTTCCCATCAAATTTCGCTAATCCATAAGTTGAACCCACCCAAATATTTCCAGAAGGGTCCACGGCTAATGCTGTGATGTCGTTAACGAAAATAGGAACATTCGTACTACCATAAGTGTATGTTGTCCAATTAGTTCCATCAAATTTCGCTAATCCTTTATAGGTACCTACCCATATATTACCGGAATTATCAACGGCTAACGAAGAGACATAGTTATCCGGTAAAACAGGGGTTGTAAAAGTTATCCATGATGTTCCATTAAATTTAGCTAATCCTTGAGGAGTTCCAGCCCAAATATTTCCCGAATTATCCTCGGCAAGGGAAGTGACAATGTTATCTGGTAAATAAGGAGTTGTAAAAGAAGTCCATTTTTTACCATCAAATTTTGCTAAAGACACAGCGGTTCCTACCCAATAATTTCCTTGTGCATCAATAGCTAATGAAATGATATCAACATTCGGTAAGCCAACATTTGTTCCAGAATTAGTGTTTTCCTTGGTATAAAGAGTCCAAGGTTTAACGATATCACCGTTTGCCTGACATTTAACCAGATTAATATTCACTTTCCCTTTTAAATTGTCATTCCAGGAAATTAAATGGTTGGTGTTTTGAGCCCACTCTATTCTATTTTTGTTGGGTTGTAAAACCTGGATGAAGCTCCCTTGAGAAACAGCTTTAACGGCAAAATCATTGTTGCTTTCATCGAAAACGCCAGGATTTTCAGCACTAACGATTTTAATTTTGTAGCTCGAGCCGGTATTAAGGTTGTCAGGTACTTTCCACGACCAGGTACTGCCTTTAACATTAGATTTTAAAGTTGAATAATGAGAACCGCCGTCGGAACTCAACATAATGTTTACGTTCCCTTTTAAATTGTCGTTCCATGAGATTAAATGCGCGGTTCCCTGAGCCCATACAATATTTTTTTTATTAGGCTGCAAAACTTTGATGTAGCCTTTGTCAGAAATTGAAAATGTATGGTTGCTGACATCTTCAACCTTATTGTCAATGGCGCTTTCCACTTTAATTTTATAGTCTGACCCTGAATACCCGGTAGCAGGGATGTTCCAGTTCCAGGTATTTCCGCTCACATTGGAGGCCAATGTCGTTGAATAGGTGGTGCCACCATCAGTACTCAAAAGGATGTTAACCTTTCCGCTAAGGTTATCTGTCCACGAAATCAAGTGTGAAACACCGGAGGCCCAGTTTTCTCCACCATTAGGCTGAATAACCTTGATAGAATAGGTTTGCCCCATAAGAACACTGTTCAGGGTAAGCAATAAAAGGGTAATAAAGCCAAATTTTAAAAAGTAAGGAAACTTTTTCATGCCATTGATTTTTTAATACCATTCATGTTCTGAACTAAAATTGGGTAAATATAGGTTTATAATTGGTTTTATATCAAAATATTAACCTTGATAAAATCTGTACAAAACAAAAAAACAGGGCTTAACTTTTCCGTGAATAGAATTTCAACTTATTGAATTACAGATCTTTTCTAACGGATACTTTTAATTTTTAACACATCGAACAGAATAACCATATGTTTTTTGGCTAGCACCCGTTGATGCACCTTTAGAATCCTTTACTAATTGAATAGAAAATGCCTGAGTTTGATATGAACCCGATGTAGATGACCACCAGGTTCCCCAATCTCCTAAATTAGAAAATTTACCATTTGACTCGATTCCACCAGGGAGTGCTTTAAAGCCAACACTATCAGATGCTCCTGTATTTGGATAAGACCAATGTGCTGTTCCGGTCTCCTTCATTTTACCTCCGGCAGAACTTTCACCGCCCAGAACATTAAACAAAGTTTCCCATTCATTTTTTCTTGGCAAATGCCAGCCACTTGGACAGGCTGTTTGTGAAGCATCCCATGTGTAAAGGCGGCCATAAATTGAACCATAGTTAGGATCGTTGTTATACCACCATGAGTTATCAGTTTTATAATTTAAGTTTTGTGCCATCCAGGTTTGTGACCCAATTCTGACCGTTTTGTAAGTTTGTCCATCCCGGGGATCTGTAAATGTGCCTGTATTAGTTACTGAAATATAATCATCAGGTGAAACTAAGCTACTACCCTCTCCACTTGAATTAGCAATAGTAAGTTTTATTGAATAGTTCCCGCTTTTTTGATAGACATGAGTGGGATTTTGTTGATGACTGGTATCGCCGTCACCGAAATACCAAGTCCAGGATGTTGGATTACCAGTGGATTGATCGGTAAAATTAACAGCTAAAGGAGCCGTTCCGGAAAGTGGACTAGCTTTAAAATATGCTGCCAGTGAAGAACCTGATGACTGAACAGAAATATAACTAGGTACTGTTTTGGTATCATTTCCGGAATTATTGGCGACCGTAAGTGTTACTGAATAGGTTCCACTTTTTTGATAGACATGAGTGGGACTTTGTTGAGAACTGGAATTTCCATCGCCAAAATCCCAATGGTAGGAGGTTGGATTGCCTGTGGACTGGTTTGTAAAATAAACTTTTAATGGCGCTGTTCCTGAAACTGGGTTGGCAATAAAGTTAGCGGTAAGTTTGGATTCTGTATTATTTACATTAATATAATCAGGTTCCGTTTTTGTGTCTTGGCCAAATTCATTGGTAGCAGTCAGTGCTACCGTATATTTTCCGTTTTTTTGGTATTTATGGACGGGACTTTGTTGATTACTGGTATTGCCGTCACCGAAATCCCAATGATAAGAAGTTGGACTCCCTGAAGAATTATTGATGAACTGAACCCGAAGCGGAGCGTTGCCCGATACAGGGCTGGCAGTAAAGTCTGCAGTGGGTTTCGAACCTGATTTTTCAACATTTATATAACCTTCTTTAGTTTGGGGCGTTCCGGTTCCAAACTGGTTTGTCACCGTTAGTCTTACATTATAGTTCCCTGAATTTTGATATTTGTGTGAGGGATTTCTTTCTGCACTTACACCGCCATCACCAAACTCCCAGTACCAGGAAGCAGGATTTCCGGTGGAATGGTCGGTAAAATTAACGATAAGAGGAGCCTTACCCGTTGTTTTATCGGCTGTGAAATCTGCAACAGGCAAATTGCCTACAATAATATAATCTGATTTAGATTTGGTGTTTTCCCCATAATTATTACTGGCAGTGAGTGAAACTGTATATTTCCCGGCAGAGGTGTATTTGTGTGTGGGACTTTTTTCTGTTGATTTAAGGCCATCTCCAAAATCCCATTGCCATTGTGTTGGATTGTTCGTTGACTGGTCAATGAAATTGACATTGAGGGGAGCCGAACCGGATTTTGGTACAGCACTAAAATCTGCAACGGGCGGTGGAGGATTGTTTACAAAAATTGTAGATGTTTTCTGTTGGATTATTTCTTTGTCTGCCTGAAAAATTGTAGCCGTAATTTTACTGTTTCCGGGATTACCGGCAGTCCATGTAAACGAGATTTCACCACTGGAACCCGTTAAACCCAGTTGACGATCAAAACTGCCATTTCCATCAACGTAAACGGGGCATCCGATTACAGGGTGTCCCCATAGGTCGGTAACTTTATATAACAACGTTTCATTCTCTCCCACATTGATGCTGGTTGGTAAATTGCTCATTAATTGGATGTCTGAAGGGGAGTCCCATAATTTTTTATTAAAACATGGCATGTTTATGGGTCCAACGATATCACGATTAAATTTAAATACTGAAAACGATATACCAGCTCTTAAATCAAGGCCTAAGTCAATGGCACTGTTCCACGCCAGAAAATTTTTTGTTTGGTTCTTGGAAAACTGCCCCTGATACCTTGCATGATAACTGCCTGTCACGTAAGGAACGATTTCCGCAAACGGGCCCAAAACACCATAGAGTTTTATGTCAACTCTTGGATAAAGTTCCAGACGTGCCGAATCATTGATTTCTCCTGAGACATTAAGTGGAAAAATGGTATTTGTTGGTGTGTATTCTTTAATGGGTATAAATCTTTTCGTTGGCACATCGTATGTCCCACCAACTTTTAAAGTATGGCTGCTTTCGAAGCCCCAATCTGCATGTAATGATGCATCGCTTGAAAAGTAATAACTCCCATAAATATCACAATTAAACGTTATCCATATAGGTATACCGGGGGGTACCACAAATTCTGCTCTGGCCTTTGGTATATCAATTAGCTTTTCCGTGTTTTCTTTTTCAAAATCCTTCTTAAGGTCTAAAGCGAGCTTGATTAAGAAATCGGCTTTGCTATCTAAATAAAAGGAGAAGGACTTTAGAGATCCAATTTTCGCTTTTATTTTCTTCGATCTCTTTCCACTATCTTTAAAATTTATTTCAAAGACAGCATCGGATATCAGGGAAATATTTCCTTGGTCAATGTAAAAATGCACGTCACCTCCATCTTTGCCGTACAAATTTGTTTTCAGATCTTTGTGAAAATCAATAATATTTTTTCTTACTGTATCATTTTCACTATTTTTAAATACACTTTCAGATTTTAGTCTTCCCTGGTTATCGTGATAAATGATTTTGACCGGGTGGATATAACCGTTTTTATCTGTAAGTGCCTTCATAATTTCCTTATAAGAACTAGTGCTTTTCAAAGTAGTTTTCGGAGAAATTAATCTTGTGTTGAGTTTTAAATCCTGATTTACAAAAATATCTTCAAGTTTTGCTGCTGTTGTCGTCAAAGTTGTTGTACTGTCATTTTTCACAACATCGACTACCTGCCTTAAATAGCCTGCCGTATCCAAATCAACAGTTACAATCTCACCGGGATGCATGTCAGGTTCCCCATTGAATTTTACCTGGATATTTCCATTCTCAGGGTCATAATGGGTTATTTTCGTATTTTTTGATGTATCACTTAAATTTCTATATGCGTCACTAATTCCTGTGGAATTCACATGACTCACTCTTAACCGAAAGCGGAGTGAATCATATCTCGCTATTTTAAATGATTTTGGAAATGCATAATACCCATGTTTATATACGGAAACACGAATACTGTCTCCATCGGCATAATTAAAATTATTGTCGGTGATACTAGGTCTCTCAATATTCATATGAAAAAGAAAGGCCTGCTGAGAGATGTTTACCTTTGTTTTTTCATTTCTATTAGATCCTAATGCTTTGAAACCCTGAACGCCATAACTTGATACAATTTTGACGACATAGAATCGCATGAGCCCTAAATAGATACGTATTAAATTCCCCTTTGATAATAGTTGATTTTTGTTTTTGTAAACTTGCTGGCCCTGGGAATTGTAGATGTACAAACTTACCACCGTTGGGTTGCTGTGATTATAAGTTAAACATAAGAATCCAGGATAATTACTGGTTATTTTAAAACCAGGATTTTGCTCGTTTGAAGGGCTCAATGTTTTCCCCCATAATGCTTTTTGAGTTAAATTGATATTATATTCATTTAAGTCAGGCAAATTGGCGAAAAGTATCCTGGAATTATTAGATAAATCTTCGACAAGGATCGAATCAACAGGTGTACAATTGTTGCCAATTGTGCTTTTGACTGTATAGATAGCATCTTGGGCCTTTAATAAATATAAGGAAAAACAGAAAAGAAAGAACAGAAAGGATTTTTTCATATGTTAACCACAGTTTGTTTGTTTTTATAAATAAAGGTTCATGAGACGTTCAACAATAAAATAATACTTAAAATGATTCTCGTGTAAATGTAGTTTTATATACGTATTTTCCCGTTTCTCACACCTTGATAAAATCTGTACAAAACATAAAAATAAATGTCATTTACGTAATTATACGTTTATAATCAATATGATATGAATTTTTAGTTTTTGTAAAAAGGCTTCTGAAAACGTAGCTGTTTTTAATGTTTTTATGGAAAAGAGAAGTCGGGTAACCTTAAAACTTTCTCAAAAACTCGAACAAATCATCTTCCCCGTTAAGTCCCAACTTCTTCCGCAACCGCGAGCGGGCTGTGTCCACGCTCTCAGGACGTATCAAAGTAATTGTGGCTATTTCCTTGCTGCTCATGCCCAATTTGAGTAAGGCACAAAGTTTCCGTT
>CAJXKB010000009.1 GCA_913055825.1 uncultured Bacteroidota bacterium | reverse complement strand
TCGCCATCCTATTGTTTAATAAACTTCATGGATTTTAACACACTGTTCTTGCCATAGGCGGAAATAACATAAACACCCTTGTTCAAATCTCCGGTTTGGATGGTAAGCTTTTTCCTGTCAATATTACGAATTTCGCGAACTTTTTGTCCGACCATATTGAAAATATCGATGCGGCTGGCATTTTCCAGGTTGTTGATGTAAAGTACATCATGGACAGGGTTAGGAGAAAAACTAAAGTTGGGTTGTACTGCATTGTTTGTCGGAATGCCGGTAAATCCCAAATCTCCCCAAACGGTGTTTAATGTATCCGTCATCATGAGCGTATCAACTCTGTTGTCACCCCCGTCCCATTCTCCATAGCTCCAGCTCGCTGTACTATCGAAAACAAGGAAGTTTTTATACTGAATTTCTCCTTTGTAAAGCCACAAAGTCAGGCTGAACTGTGTTGTATCGCTGTTGGGGGTAAGTTGCAGCGGGGCAAATGATCCGGGCATAGCCCATACTGATCCGTTTTTAAAGTCTCCGGCAAGGTAAACGGCAGCTTTTGAACTTACAATGCTATCCTTGATAGCCGTAACGTCTACGTTAAACGTAACCTGGAAAGGTTTGTTTGCCCAGGTATTATCCAAGGTAACATCCCCATTCACAAAAGCACGACGGTTAGGATCACCACCCCATTCTCCCTGATTCCAGTCGGGGCCATTATTTATAATAAAATATTTGTATTGGATCACCCCATTAGCAACGCTATCAACAGTTAAGCTGTAAGAAGTTGAGTCACTATTAGGTATCATCATTAATGCAGTATCCGTGCCTGGTTGTGTCCATCCGGCAAAATCTCCGGTGACAAAAACACTGTCCACCTTAGGATTAAAGGCAGTGTCTGCCTTCATGTTTACCGAAAACGTGACATTTCCGGTTTGTGCAAATAAGCCTGCTGACAAAAAGAGAGCAAGCACACTAAGTAGAATTTTTTTCATAATAATAAAATTTTAAATAAATAAATAAATAATTTTTAATTGTCAATTACTGTTAATTCGCAAATCTAACACATTTTATGCTTAAAATCAAACAGGTAAATAAATTTTAACATTTGTTTAACATAATTTATGCGTCCATACTTTTTAAGTATAAATCTGGAACAAAAAATTAAATATCATTTTGCAAAAGTAGGGCAAAAAAGGCCTTTTAATATGTTAATAATACTGAAATATAGCAAAGTACAGCCTCATCTTGTTTTCTTTGTGCGCGTATGGCATATTGCAATCGTTTGCGACTTTTAACGCTAAAGTCCATCAAAGGAAGTAAACTTGCTTTTAGCAACAGGATTTTGTTCCAAAATATCCTGGTTTTTTCCCATAAACACATTTTTAAATTATTTTTGATGCAAAACAAGAGCACTTTGGAAAGCTCGGGCGAGTTGTTTTAACCTTTTTTCTCTTCCAATCATAATTTTAAATAACTTATTAGCTTAATTTGTTACAGACATTGAAAAAACTCAAAATTCAAACGTTTGCGTAAATAAAACATAAAAATATTCTCACATATTTGTTAATTTTACCTATTAATTTATTGTTAATCTGTTGGATTGAAAATCACAAACTTACATACATACTGACAAACACTAAGTATTACCTTAGGAATTAAGGTAGTAAATGCAAAAAAAAGTTAAAATACACTAAGGTCAAATTATACGTATATTCGCACAGCTTAAAATTTGTGGTGATGGACAAAACCTTTAACATCAAAACGGGCATCCTAAAAAACAAGATGACGCTACTGGTTACCGGTAAAAAAAATCATTGCCCTTATTTTAAGTGCAGAAAAATTACAATCCAAATAAGTATTATTTAAACAACTACGTTATGATGAGAAAATTGTTTTCTAAACTCATTATGTTGACACTGCTATTATTTATGGGAGTTTCAACTGTCTTTGCGCAGAATGGCCTTGTAAAAGGTACCATTGTTGACGCATCGAATGGCACCCCGCTACCCGGAGCAACCGTCCAGGTAAAAGGGACAACTACAGGTACCGTAACTGATCTGGATGGAAAATATTCCATTCAGGTTAACGGAAGAGCCACGCTTGTATTTTCATACATTGGTTACCAGAGCCAGGAAAAACAAGTCAGGGCAAACACTACGCTCAACATTCAATTAAAACCGACCGCTGCCAATTTAAATGAACTGGTAGTGATTGGTTATGGTGTGGAAAAGAAAAAAGATGCTACCGGTTCGGTAACGGCTATCAGCTCCAAAAAATTCAATAAAGGGGCAATTACTTCGCCTACCGACTTATTGGCAGGAAAAGTAGCCGGGGTTCAAATTACAAGTGATGGCGGTGCCCCAGGAAGCGGTGCTACCATTCGTATCCGTGGTGGTTCATCCTTATCGGCCAGCAACGATCCTTTGATTGTGGTGGATGGTGTTCCCTTGGATAATAACGGCATTGCCGGTATGAGGAACCCTTTGAACAGTATTAACCCTAACGATATTGCCACATTTACCGTTTTGAAAGACGCTTCGGCAACAGCTATTTACGGATCAAGGGCATCCAACGGGGTTATTATTATCACTACCAAAAGAGGAAAAACTAACCAGAAAATCAAACTGGATTATAATGGTAATTTCTCTTTTTATACCGCTCCAAGAAAGGTAAATGTGTATGGTGCAAAAGCATATAAAGACCTTATGGAACAACGATATGCCGGACAGGATAATGTTTTAAAATTACTTGGCAATAGTCAAACAGACTGGCAAAGTGAAATTTTCAGGAATTCATTCGGGATGGATCATTTTATTAGCGCATCGGGCGGTTCAAAATACCTACCTTATCGTTTTTCTGCCGGTTATTCTGACCAAAGCGGTATATTGAAAACCGACAATCTGAAACGTACCACATTATCGACTTCGTTAAATCCAAGTTTCTTTAAAAATCATTTAAAGGTAACGTTAAATGTAAAAGGTACTTTTGTAAACAATCATTTTGCCAATAGGGGTGCCATTGGTGCAGCCACTCAATTTGATCCTACCCAACCGGTAAAATCTAATTCAAACTATACCGTTTATTACAACCATCCTGACGGGACACCTGACTCTACAACCACTAATTACGGTGGATATTTTACACGTACACAGGCCAACGGTTCTCCCGTTAGTTTAGGGGCTGTTAACCCAGTTGCCCTGCTCAACCTTACCGATGACCATTCTAACGTAAACGGTTTGATTGGAAATTTAAAGCTGGATTACAAATTCCATGGTTTGCCCGAGCTAAGTGCCCACTTGAATTTAGCTTATGATCATTCTAAAAGTACAGGATCATTAATCGTTCCCGAATATGCTTCGTGGACATATGATCCGGTTTATGGCGGTGGTATATATAACAACTATACACAGCAGAAGAAAAACGATTTATTGGATTTCTACTTTAACTATGATAAGAACGTTAAGAAAATCCATAGTCGTTTTAACACGATGATTGGTTATTCGTGGCAACATTTCTGGAGAAAAGATTACTCGGAAAATGGCAATTACAGTCATACAAGGGATCTCGACACCATCAATAATCCCACCGAAAACTACCTCGTTTCTTTCTTTGGCAGATTTAATTATTCTTACAAAGATAAATATTTACTGACCTTTACTTTAAGAGATGACGGAACTTCTCGTTTTTCACCGGATACCCGTTGGGGCTTGTTCCCTTCTGTGGCATTTGCATGGCAAATGATGAATGAGCCCTGGATGAAAAACAGCAACACTTTCTCACAATTAAAACTCAGACTGGGGTATGGTATAACCGGTCAACAGGATATCAACAAGGGCGACTATCCCTACTTGCCGCGTTACACATACAGTCAAAACAATGCGGCTTACCAGTTGGGCAATGTTTTTTATCTTACACTTCGTCCCGAAGGTTATGATGCCAATATCAAGTGGGAAGAAACTACCACTTATAATGTCGGTGTCGATTACGGTTTTTTGCAGGATCGTATCTACGGTTCAATTGACGTGTATTACAGAAAAACCAAAGATTTGCTGAACTTCATTCCGGTACCCGCAGGGGCCAACCTCACCAATTACCTTTTATCCAATGTTGGTGATTTGGAGAACAGAGGTCTTGAATTTTCTATTTATGGACGTGCAGTTTCAACCAAAAATACCACATGGTCAATCGGTTTCAATGGTTCATACAACAAGAACAAAATTACGCGCCTGACGGCTTCTAACGATCCCAATTATCTTGGTGTTGAAACCGGTGGCATTTCGGGCGGTGTAGGCAACAACATCCAAATTCACAGTGTAGGTTATCCTGCCAATTCATTTTTCGTTTATCAGCAGGTTTATGCCCAGGATGGCAAACCCATCGAAGGCCTTTATGTTGACCGTAATGGTGATGGCCAAATTACCAATGCCGACAGGTATCATTACAAAGATCCTGCTGCCAACTTTTTCTTTGGCATTTCTTCCGATCTTCAAATTAAAAACTGGGATTTCTCTTTCTCAGGAAGGGCAAATTTTAACAACTATGTTTACAACAACGTAAGTTCCAATATAGGTGTGTTCAGGTACTTATATCATCCTGAAGGCCCCTACATTGCTAATATTAGTACCGATGCAGCCAAATCTGGTTTCGTTAATCCTCAGTATTTATCTGACTATTATATCCAGAATGCTTCATTTTTTAGAATGGACAATATGGCTCTAAGTTATGTTTTCCGTAACCTGAACAAAGTGAACCAGGACAAAACTCCAATTAACCTGCGTTTGTCGTTTACGATAAACAATGCCTTTGTTATTACCAATTACACAGGACTTGACCCCGAAGTAAGTAACGGTATTGATAATAATATTTATCCAAGGCCAACTACTTATGTATTAGGTATTAATCTCCAGTTTTAACCGAAAAAATAAAAAAAGTTATGTACAGATTATATTTAAAAATCATGCTCGTGGCCAGCTTTGTCTTTGTACTCTCGTCTTGTACAAAAGACCTGGACACCATACCCCTGAACCCGAAAACACTGACTTCGGCCACTGTTTTCGACAGCCCTGCCGCTTATAAAAGCGCACTGGCAAAACTTTATGCAGGTCTTGCCGTTTCAGGACAGGAAGGCCCTGCCGGAAATGCTGATATTAGTGGCATCGACGAAGGTTTTGGCCAGTACCTGAGAGGCTATTGGTATCTTCAGGAATTCCCTACCGATGAAGCCGTTATTTCGTGGAACGACCAAACAGTGAAAGATTTTCATAATATGTCGTGGGATGCCAATGATGTATTTATCAAGGCATTTTACTATCGCGTTTTTTATCAGGTTGCCCTCTGTAACGAATTTCTTCGCCAGACCACCGATGCTAAACTTGCAGCACGTGGCGTGGACGATCAGTTAAAAGCTCAGATTAAGCAATATCGTGCCGAAGCCCGTTTTTTACGTGCCCTGAGTTATTGGCATGCATTGGACGAATTTGGTAGCGTACCTTTTGTTACCGAAGACGATCCGGTGGGCTCATTTTTACCTAAACAAATCAGTCGGGCAGATCTGTTTACTTTTATCGAAACAGAGTTAAAAGCCATTGAACCCGATTTGGCCGACCCACGACAAAATGAATATGGACGTGCCGATAAAGCTGCCGATTGGACGCTACTTGCCAAATTATATTTGAATGCTAAAGTTTATACCGGTCAGGATAAAAACACGGAATGCCTGACATACTGTAACAAAATTATCAATGCAGGCTATTCATTAGAACCGAAATATCAAAACCTCTTTCTGGCTGATAATAACGTGAACAACAACGAAACTATTTTCTCCGTGAATTTCGATGGTGTGCATACTAAAACCTGGGGAGGGACCACGTTTATTATCCATGCTTCCGTTGGGGGCACCATGGATCCGGCTGCATTTGGTATTGACGGCGGTTGGGCCGGTTTACGAACAACCAGCGCACTGGTTAAAAAATTCTATCCCGACCTCACTTCACCGGTAATTTCCCCAAAACATAAAGACGTAAAAGCCGATTATCCCGTATTACATGTCCCCGGCTCGTACCAGGGATGGGATCCATCCAATGACTCTACCGTGATTGCTTCGGTGAACAACGACAGTACTTATGAAGGTTATTTATATTTTGCCGATGCGGGAGCACAGTTTAAATTTATTAATGGAACGGCATGGGGTGATCCCGATTGGGGAGACAACGGCGCTGATGGGACCCTTGATCCGGGTGGTGCCAACATTACCGTTCCTGATGCAGGATATTACAAGATTAATGTTGACTTAAAAAACCTTACTTATACCACAGTAAAAACCACCTGGGGTATTATTGGCGATGCTACTGCTAATGGTTGGGATTCTGACCAAAATATGACTTTCGATCCTGCTACCGGACTTTGGACAGCTACCCTCGATCTGACTGCCGGTCAGATTAAATTCCGTGCCAATGATAGTTGGGACCTTAACTATGGTGATACTGGCGCCGATGGCGTACTAGATGCTGGTGGCGATAACATTACTATCCCGGAGGCAGGTACTTATATTATTACTCTAAAACTGGGAGCCCCTGATTACACATACACCATTACACGAAAAGCATATGATCACCGGGCGATGTTCTGGACTGACGGCCAATCACTTGACATTGATGATGTTGGCAAATTTGAACAAGGCTATGCCATTACAAAATTCAAAAACATTACCTCAACCGGAGTTCCCGGATCAGACCTGACATTTCCCGATACCGACTTCCCCATGTTCCGTTTGGCTGATGTATATTTAATGTATGCTGAAGCTGTTGTAAGAGGCGGTGCAGGTGGCGACATGGCCACAGCTGTTAATTACGTCAATCTGTTAAGAGAAAGAGCTTATGGTGATAATTCGGGGAATATCAAAGCTGCCGATTTAACCCTCGATTTCATACTCGACGAAAGAGCCCGTGAATTATATTGGGAAGCTACACGCCGTACCGATTTAATTCGTTTCGGTAAATTTACCGGTGGCAATTATCTATGGCCATGGAAAGGTGGTGTAAAAGCCGGTGTGGCAACCGATAGCAAATACAACCTCTACCCTATCCCGTCTTCTGACCTGACGGCCAATCCTAATTTAACACAAAACCCCGGTTATTAATCTTTTAAATTTTGAATACAATGATGAAAAGAATTTCAATATTAATAATTGTCCTGGCAACCATGATCGGTTTTTATTCTTGTAAAAAAGATGAAAACCGAGTTGTCCTGGACCCTGCTAAAGTAACAGCGCCTGTTATAGATGCTTCAGCTGATGGAACATCTGTGGTTATCACAAAAACAAACCAGGACAGCACCGTTTTATTTAGCTGGAAAGCTGCTAATTATGGTTTTAATACAGCCATTAACTACTCGGTTCAAATGGACCTCGAAGGCAATAATTTTAGTAATCCTACTACTTTAGGAACAACAAAAAGTACTACAACACTTGAAGTAAGCCTTGGAGATTTGAACAATAAATTATTGCTTATGGAAGCTGACCCTGAAGTGGCAACACCCTTGAATATTGCATTCCGGGTTGTGGCAAACATCAGCAGTCAGGTAGATGATATTTATTCAAAAGTGGTAAACATTACTTTTACCCCTTACACCGTTCCCATTGTTTATCCCCAGTTGTATGTCCCAGGTGCTTACCAGGGATGGGCACCTGATGCTGCCGATTCGATTGGTTCACTCAAAAGCGATGGAAATTTTGAAGGTTATATCTATATGGACGCTCCCGGTGAATTTAAATTTACCAGCGAGCGCGATTGGAATGGTATCAATTATGGTGACGGTGGTACCCCCGGAACGTTAAGTACTGATGGTGGTGCCGGTAACTTAAGTGTCCCCGAGGCAGGTTTCTATAAATTTAATGTGAACACAAACGATCTCACCTGGACTTATTTGAAAACCACATGGGGTTTGATTGGCGATGCCACGCCCGGCGGATGGGATACTGATACGCCCATGACATATAATCCTGACACTCAATTGTGGACGGTTACGCTCGATCTGAATGCTGCTGATATCAAATTCAGGGCAAATAGTGCATGGGATTTAAACTATGGCAGCAACAACCAAAATGGTAAACTGGATCAAGACGGCGCCAATATTCATATTGATGTTGCCGGTAATTATACCATTACGTTAGATTTAAGCCATACCGTTTATCGCTACAACGTGAAAAAGAACTAAAGGTTATTCTTCAATTAAAGGCCGGGCCAATATAGTCCGGCCTTTTTTTGTCTAAAAGCACCATTGTAATTGTTCGTATATTTGAAAATTAACTTTATTAAAATTTATGAAAAAAATACTCTTCCTCCTCTTATTTGCTCTAACAGTTGGCCTCCGGGCACAAACTGTTAAATCACAAACAAGCCTTCCTCCCGTCTGGGCAAAAAAAGTAGTCTGGTACCAAATATTTGTCGAGCGCTTCTATAATGGAGATACAACCAACGACCCCAAACCTCAAAATATGTATTCCGCCTCATCAGACCCTATACCTCCCCACTGGAGAATAACTCCATGGACCCAAGATTGGTATACCGAAGACGACTGGGCCAAAACAGATGGCAAATCGTTTTATCCAAACCTTCAATATCGGCGTTATGGAGGTGATCTGCAAGGAGTACTGGATAAGCTTAACTATCTTAGTGATTTAGGTATTACAGCCATTTATCTAAATCCTGTTAATGACGCCCCTTCACTGCATAAATATGATGCCAGAAATTACAGACACGTGGATGTCAATTTTGGCCCCGATCCGGTTGGTGACAATAAAATAATGGCCTCTGAGGATCCTGGCGACCCAGCCACCTGGAAATGGACTGCTGCCGACAAATTATTCTTAAAACTCATTCGTGAGGTTCATAAAAGGGGCATGAAGATTATCCTTGATTATTCGTGGAACCACACAGGGGTCGAATATTGGGCATTTAAAGACATTAAAAAAAATCAACAAAATTCACCATATAAAAATTGGTATACCATTCTTTCGTTTGACAATCCGGCCACACCACAAAATGAGTTTAAATATAAAGGGTGGCTAAATATTATGAGCCTGCCGGAAATTAAAAAGATAAACGTAAAAGGAAAACACGAATACGGCTATCCGTATGAAGGTAATATCAACACAGGTGCCAAAAAGCAAATTTTTGCAGTAACAAAACGTTGGCTTGCGCCTGATGGAAATACTACCAATGGAATTGATGGTTACAGATTAGATGTCGCTGACCAGATTCCTATGGGCTTTTGGCGCGACTATCGCAAGTTTGTGAAATCGGTGAAACCGACAGCATACCTTGTTGGTGAAATTTGGTGGACGCACTGGCCCGATGTACTTATGAATCCTGCCCCTTACCTTAAAGGAGATGTTTTTGATGCCGTTATGTTTTATCAGATTTATCGTCCGGCAAGGTCATTTTTTGCCAAAACAAATTTCCCCATTACAGCACAACAATTCGTTGACAGTTTGCAATTTCAATGGAACCGTCTTGCAAAGCCATTCCGGTATGCCATGATGGATGTGGCTGCTACTCACGATACCCCACGTCTACTGAGTAGTTTTTATAATCCGGGGAAATATAAATATCACGCAAAACCCAATGAGAACCCTGATTATCGTACCGGAAAACCGGATGCGGAAACCTATAAAAGGGTTGATCTATATCTTATCCATCAATTTACGAATGTGGGGGCTCCTCAAATTTGGAATGGTGATGAAATGGGTATGTGGGGCGCCGATGACCCCGATTGCCGCAAACCCCTGTGGTGGCCCGAATATCATTTTCAACCGGAAACACGGACGAACATCCAGCCTGTACCCAAAAAATACGACAGTGTTGGTTTTAATAAATCCCAATACCTTTTTTACAAAAAACTGATTCAAATCAGAAAAGAAAATCCGGTACTCAGCACAGGGGATATCCAGTTTCTTAAAGCATCAGGAAAAGTATTGGCTTACAAAAGATTTGATGCAACAAATGAAATTTATGTACTTTTTAATCTTGAAAATACTCCACAGCCCTTTATTTTGCCGGCATTTGATCACTATGTCGATTTACTAAATGGCGATGTGTACAATCAAATTGTACAAATAAAACCGCTGACTGCTTTAATCCTGAAAAAGCAGTAATACCGGTTAAATATCAAAATGTTACAAAATTAAAAGCAATTTATTCTAAATTTTGGTTGATAAAGAACGACTAAATAATTATAATTATTTAAGCAATTGCTTAAATAAGCAAAATTATGTATCTTTGTGCCATTATTCATCTTAAAACATACAACCATGAGCAATCAATCGTGTATCAGGCTATTTGCCGATAGAAAAAAAATCGATAAATGTAAAGAAAGACTGACTGTGGAAGCAACTCCCATCCACCAGCTGAGTAGTGTCCTGGCTTTGGCCGGGAACGAAGTGCGGTTAAAAATTATATTTCTTTTACATGAAGAGCCGGAATTATGTCCCTGTGACCTCTCGGATATTTTGGGCATGAGCGTTCCGGCTGTTTCACAGCACTTACGCAAAATGAAGGACGGAAACATCGTGACTATGAGGCGGGAGGGGCAAACACTTTTTTATTCGCTTAAAACCCGGCATTTAGACTTGCTCAAAGTAATTTTCAGCCATATTATTGGAGTAAAACCAAAGGAGGAACTTGTATGAATTTCAAAAAATCAAATACAACCAAATTGGCCGGAGCAGGTATTTTAACGGCTATAACTGCTTCTTTATGCTGCATCACCCCGGTGTTGGCACTTATTTCGGGAGCTGCAGGAGCTGCCTCGGCTTTTTCGTGGATTGAACCTTACCGTCCATACCTTATCGGAATAACAATTATCGTCCTGGCTTTCGCCTGGATTCAAAAACTAAAGCCATATAAGGCTGATGAAATAGCTTGTGATTGTGAGGATGAAACAAAATTATCATTCTGGCAGTCGAAAAGATTTTTGACCATAGTGACTATTTTTGCTGTGCTTATGATGGCTTTTCCCTACTATGGATCAGTTTTTTATCCAAATAACAATAAGGAGGTCGTCGTTGTTAAGCAAAATGATATCCAGACGTTGCATCTTAATGTTCAGGGAATGACTTGCTCTGCCTGCGATAACAACGTTGAGAATGCAGTTTATCAGGTGCCTGGGGTGATAAATGCAAAAGCAGATTTCCACACGGGCAAAGCGGTAGTGAAATTTGACAAATCGAAAACTTCACCAAAAAAAATCATCAAATCTATTGATGCTACCAGTTATAAAGTTATAGGAGACTCATTGGGTCACTAATTTTTTTACATCAATTAATTAAGAATTTGCTTAAACGTTAAAATAGAAAAGATATGAAAATTATAAAACTAAAAATAAAAGGGATGACCTGTGACCATTGTGCAACAACCATTGAGAGGCAATTTCAAAATAAAGCAGGTATTGTGGAAAAGAAAGTTTCCTACCCGAAGGGGAATGGAATATTTACTTTCGATGAAAATGTAATATCCAAAGATGAAATTATAAAAACAATTAATGATACTGAGCACTACCGGGTTGCTGGTGAGATTATTCCCGAAGCCGGAACACCGGTTACAAAACAGTATGATTTAATCATTGTTGGCGGTGGCTCGGCAGCCTTTTCGGCAGCTATAAAAGCCGAAAGTCTGGGGCTAAAAACACTTATGGTAAATGCCGGGCTCGATTTTGGCGGAACCTGTGTGAATGTGGGTTGTGTCCCTTCCAAAACGCTTATCCGCACTGCTGAAACAGCCTGGCATGCCACACATTCCAATTTTGCAGGCGTACGGCCCAAAGGTGCCATTTTTGATTTTGCACAGATAATCAAAGATAAAAAACAGTTGGTTGCTACGTTGCAACAAAAAAAATACATGGATGTAGTTAGTGATTTCGAAAACCTGACGCTGCTCAAAGGCCGTGCTGAATTTGTTGATGATAAAACCATCCGTGTGGACGGTAAAGAAACTTTTACGGCTTTAAAATTCCTGATTGCCACGGGAGCAAGTACAAATATTCCGAATATCGAAGGGTTAAATGATATCGGATATCTAACCAATATTTCTTTGTTTAATCTGGAAGAATATCCCGAAAGTCTGACGATTATGGGCGCCGGCTATATTGGCTGCGAAATAGCTATGGCATATAACCGGCTTGGAGTTAAAGTCCGCATCATAGAGTTTACTGACCGGGTGTTAAGAAGCCAAACACCTGACATCAGTGAAGAATTAGAAAAACATATGCGTAGCGAAGGCATTGAAATCATGCCAAATTTCAGGGCAGTTCGATTTGAAAAAAGAGGAAATAAGATAATCATTCATGCTAAAAATTCAGTTGGCGAGCTCACCGAAATGGTTGAAACGGGAAAAATTGTTGTGGTTACAGGTATAAAAGCCAATACAAGAAAATTAAAATTGGAAAACACAGGGGTGCAACTTTCCGGGGACGGCCACATCGCAGTAAATGAAGAAATGGAAACCAACATTCCTCATATTTATGCCGCGGGTGATGTTGTCAATACTCCATCCTATGTTTACACCGCTGCTTTTGAAGGAAAAATTGCTATTGAGAATGCTTTTACCGGAGCAGGCAAAGCAGCAGATTATTCAGCCCTTCCCTGGGTGGTTTTCACCGATCCCCAGGTAGCCGGAGTCGGACTGGATGAAGCACAGGCAAAAACACAAAATATCCCGTTTGAAGTTTCTAAACTGGAGTTGAAAGATGTCCCCAGGGCCATTGCTGCTCGCGATACCCGTGGTTTTATCAAACTAATCCGAAACACCGAATCGGATAAACTTATTGGTGCCAGAATAGTTGCCCCGGAAGGAGGCGAACTTATCCAGGCGCTGAGTATGGCCATAAAATATGGGATTACGGTCAATGAGTTGGCCGAAAACATGTATCCGTACCTTACTATGGGAGAAGGTATTAAGCTGGCAGCCATTACTTTTGGAAAAGATGTTGCAACACTAAGTTGTTGTGCCAGTTAATGCCGAGATATTTTTTTGGGATATTGTGACAAAGTAACCACAGTTGGTTTCAACAAAGGTGCTTAGTGGTTGTGTGGTTTAAAATGAAGTCGTTGGCCTTTTTTACTTTCGTGAAATATGCCCTTGTTATATACAAGATGACCATTCACAAAAGTTTTTATCACTTGCGAATGAAAAGTTTCTCCCTCCATGGGCGACCAACCACATTTGTATAAAATGTTTGATTTATTGACTTCCCACGGGCTATTCATATCAACCAGGACTAAATCGGCTGCATAACCTTCACGGATAAACCCGCGGTTTTTTACCCGAAAAATAGTAGCCGGATTGTGGCACATTTTCTCAACCACCTGTTCCGTTTTTAATTTTCCTTTGTGCACTAACTCAAGCATGGCTACCAGCGAATGCTGAACCATAGGGCCACCGGACGGTGCTTTAAAATAGGGCCTTTGTTTCTCTTCCAGCGTATGGGGTGCATGATCGGTAGCTACCACATCCAGACGCCCATTCAGTAATGCTCCAAGTAAAGCTTCTCGGTCGTGTTTCGATTTTATGGCAGGGTTCCATTTTACAAAATTCCCTTTCCGGGAATAATCTTCATCGGAAAACCATAGGTGATGAACACAAACCTCGGCAGTAATCCTCTTCTCCTCCAGGGGTATCGTTCCATCAAATAAGGCCATTTCGCGGGCAGTAGACAGATGAAGGATGTGCAGGCGTGCACCATATTTTTTTGCCAGGCCGACTGCCTTTGCAGATGACAAATAACAAGCTTCAGCCGTTCTGATAAGCGGATGAACTGCCGCAGTAGCTTTCATCCCCAATTTTTTATAATATTTCTGATTATTGGCCTGAACGGTAGTCTCATCTTCACAATGTGTGGCAATGAGCATGGGTACTTTTGAGAAAATAGCTTCCAGTACATCATCATCGTCAACCAACATATTTCCTGTGGAAGAGCCCATAAATACTTTTACCCCACAAACTTTCGCGGGATCAGTTTTTAAAACCTCTTCGAGGTTATCGTTTGAGGCACCCATATAAAAAGAATAATTGGCCAGTGATTTTTCCTTAGCCAAAGCATATTTTTCTTCCAGCAATTCCTGTGTTAAGACCGGCGGGTTGGTATTGGGCATTTCCATAAAACTGGTAGTGCCACCGGCCACGGCAGCCTTGCTTTCGGAGTAAATATCGGCTTTATATTCCAAACCAGGTTCCCTGAAATGCACCTGATCGTCAATAACACCCGGAAATAAATACAAACCTTCTGCATCGATAAGTTTATAATTTCCTTTAGAGTTTAACCCCGAAACTGTAGCTATTTTTTCGATAAGACCATTTCGCAGATAGACATCCGCTTTAAACTCCTGCCCTTCATTTACAACCCGGGCATTTTTAATTAAATAGTTTACCGGTGTCATAGCAATATTTAGTTTTTTCGTGCCTTTATTTTACCCGTGAAGCTTCGTAACCGTAAATCCATTACTCCAAAAATTGCTTCACGAAAGATACTTTTGTTCATTTTGGATTCCCCGCGGGTACGGTCGGTAAAAATAATCGGCACTTCAACTACATTGAAACCCATTTTTACTGCCGTATATTTCATCTCTATCTGAAAAGCATATCCCACAAATTTAATTCGATCAAAGTCAATGGCTTCCAGTACTTTTCTTGTCCAGCAAATAAAACCGGCGGTTGTGTCACGAATACTTAAACCGGTAATCAGACGTACATAGGCTGAAGCAAAATACGACATCAGCACACGGCCCATAGGCCAGTTAACCACATTTACACCGGTGATATACCGGGAACCGACAACCACATCTATACCGTCCTGCTGGACAGTTCTGTAAAGCAGCTCTAAATCGAAAGGATTATGTGAAAAGTCGGCATCCATCTCAAAAACAAAATCATACTTGCGTTCCATTGCCCATTTAAATCCGTCAATATAGGCGGTTCCCAATCCTTTCTTTCCTTGCCGCTCAAGAATATACAGACGTTGAGGAAATTCCTTAACTAATTTCTTGACAATGGATGCAGTCCCATCCGGACTATTGTCTTCCACAACAAGGATGTCGAATGAAGTTTCCAATGAAAACACCGTTCTGATAATACTTTCAATATTTTCTTTTTCGTTATAAGTAGGAATAATAACAAGCGCTTTGTTCATTCAATAATTTTTTGCTAAAATAAATGAAACTGCCGGATTTAAAAATGCATTAGAGATTTAAAAATTGTTAATTTGATTTTTATTCATAGAATTTCTAATCCATAGGCTTAGTGTCGGTTCCCGGAACCCAAAGGACACGTTCTAAATGTTGGATACAATCGTCTACAATTTCAATACCCTCACTTTGTAACAAATCGGCCATGGTATGATGGCCGCCAAAATATTTTTTGCCGGTGAGCAAACCCTTTCGGTTAACTACCCGGTGTGCCGGAATGTCATCGAGGTGATATTTGCTGCTGTTGAGTGCCCAGCCTACCATACGTGCCGAGCCTTTGGAACTCAGATATTCAGCAATAATGCCATAGGTTGTTACTCTTCCGTAAGGAATCCGGCGTACCACTTCATATACTTTTTCAAAGAAACTATTTTGGTTTTCCATAAAATAATTTTTCAGGGATAAAGTCAGGGTTTAAGCTAAACTTAATATACTTAATCGGAGTGTCATATTCCAGCCATTTTTTTTCGTAGAAAGTTTGGATTTGTGTCACTTCGTTATCTAGTCCTGAGCCATAGATATCTTCATCGGCGTATAAAAGTTTATGCCCCCCCTGCTCAATTACTTCCAACGTGTAATCGTACAGCAAAAGGGCATCTGTCTTTAGGTGAATGAGCCCCCCGGGACGTAAAAACTGTTTGTACCGTGACAAAAACCGTGGTGAAGTCAGTCTTTTTTTTTCTTTGATGGCTTTGATTTGCGGATCGGGAAAAGTAATCCAGATTTCACTCACCTCGTCAGTATCAAAATAAAAGGGAATCAATTCGATACGTGTTCTGATAAAGGCAACATTTTTCAGATCTTCTTCCCGTGTGGTTTTCAGGCCACGCCACATCCTGGCCCCTTTAATATCGACACCTATAAAATTTTTATCCGGAAACTTTCGGGCAAGGCCAACGGTATACTCACCTTTTCCACAACCCATTTCAACCACAATATCACCTTTATTTTTGAAAAATTTCTCATGCCATTTTCCCTTAAGTGGAAACCCACGAATGACTTCTTCGTAACGATATTGAAAAAGATTTTGGAAAGTCAGATTCTCTGCAAAACGTTGTAATTTATTCTTATTTGCCAATACAACATTGTTTTAACATTATTTCTCGAGTATCCAGGCTGATTTATTTTCCCTTTGCCGGATAGCCAACAATTGTTTGTCAGCCGCCATGCGATTTTCAAAAACGGCAAAAGCAACACGATGTAATCCATCAGTAGTTAATCCGGCTTCAGTGGCATTATTAAATCCTTTGGCTTTTAACCGGATGATCAATTTCCGTGCATTTTGCGAACGCTTAAATGCCCCCGCAATGATGTAATACTGCTTTGCTGAACGAACAACAATCTTCGGATTATTATTTTTTGATAATTCGGGCAAAGAGGCTGCAGAGGTTTCTACCTTTTTATTAACCATTGGTTTTACCGGCGATTTGTTTACGGGTTGGGCATATTCAGGTTCACGGCGTTTGCCAGTTTTGGTTTCAGCTATTACAGGCTTTACTTCCATCAGATTGTTGTCTGTTTTTTTTACTACGGGTTTATTCGGGCTAACCGATTTTTTTGTAGCACCGATGTTTTCCTTTGGTGATTTTTTGTTCAGTTTCTCAAAAAGGTTCACAATCCACAAGCCGGTACTGCTGTTGCTAAGCTTAGAGATGGGAACCCGGTCCACATTATTAATTAAGTAGGCATTGGGATTGGAATAGAACAAAGGGATTACAGAAGAATAATTATTGTAATAACTGCTTACAGTTTCCTTGTTCATAAAACCCCAGCCGACCATCATGGCTAATATCAGTAATGTCAAAAAAGCCAGCTGTACACGATAGGGCGATTTTCGACGACTGGCCTGCAGTGTTTTAGGATGCGATGCAGGTTTTACCGGATGACCCTGATTTTCTTTCCTGACTTTTCTTGGTTCTTTTTTAGGAACTGATTGTGCGGGTTCTTTTTTCACCAAATCGCGTAATTTTTCCTCGGCACTAGTCCTTTGGATAGCCGGTGAGACAAAAGTACTTAGGCCAAAGGCGTCAGAATTATAATTTACGCTGTTATCCTGTTCAAAACTAAGTTGCTCATTTTGATTTAAGTAAAGAAAACCTACCTTGTGAAAATTAATGCGTTTCCCTTCTTTAAGGGCGTTGTGGCAAAGCAGCACAAAATGGTCAAGTTGTTCTTTGGCTTCTTTATACGAAATGCCTTCTTCACGGGCAATATAGTTTAATAAAAGCCCGTCGTTAGTTTTTAAAAAAGAATTAAAAAGAATTTGTTTGTAGGGTGGACGGAAATGATGGGTCACCGGATGAATGGAAGCAGGCTTTTCGTTAGTGAGAAAACCACCCAGTCCCGGTATCACTATACATTCGTAGTCATACAATAAATCACCGATGTATCTCGCTATCTTCATTTTATATTTAATATTACGAGTGGCTGTTTGAACCTGCTAAGATAAACACTATCGGGCTCAATCACAAGGATTGTTAATAAGTTTTGCTAAATCTTCCGGGGAATCAATTCCGATACCGCTGTAATCGGTAACCCCCAGTTTAATATTATATCCATTTTCAAGCCAACACAGTTGTTCCAGCTTTTCGCTTTGTTCGAGAAATGTGGGTGTCAGTTGATTAATTTTTTTCAAAATATCAGTCCGGTATGCGTACAACCCCATATGCCGGTAAAAAGTTGCCTTTTTCGGCCAATCATCGGCAGGTATATCACGCAAAAAAGGAATGGGCTGACGGCTGAAATATATAGCTTCTCCGTTCAGGTTACGTACCACTTTCACCACATTTGAGTTCCACAGGTCATTGGTATCGGTAATACGGTTAATCAGGCTTCCTATTTGTGTATTTTCATCATTAAACAAAACCGCCAACTGTTCTATTTGAGCCGGTTTGATGAAAGGTTCGTCACCCTGAATATTCACAACCACATCAAAATAATCATGTTGTTGTTCTAAAATCTGAACCACTTCGAGGCATCGGGAAGTTCCATTGCGGTGATCGGTACGGGTTAGCAAGCAGTTTCCGCCAAAATCGTTTACATGTGCAACAATACGTTCATCATCGGTGGCAACCACAACGTGATCCAGAACCGGTGTGGCAGTAACCCGTTTGTAAACCCGTTGAATCATGCTTTTGCCGCATATATCAGCTAAAGGTTTCCCCGGAAAGCGGGAAGATGCGTAACGCGCCGGAATCACACCCAGAATTCTCATAAATCAGTTATTTAGAATAAACCATACAATTCTGCTTCAACCTTTTCAATAACCACGCTAATATCTTCGGGTTTTGTAAAATCGAGTGTGTCAACATTGATTATAAGCAACTTACCCAGCTTATAATTTTTAATCCATGTTTCATAACGTTCATTTAACAATTTGAGATAATCCAGACGGATGGATTCTTCATAATCGCGTCCTCTTTTTTGAATCTGCTCAACGAGGGTTGAAACGGAGGCCCGCAAATAAATGAGTAGATCGGGGGGTTGAATGAAAGAACTCATCAACTCGAAAAGAGAAATATAATTCTCAAAATCGCGGGTTGACATAAGGTTCATGGCATGCAGGTTTGTTGCAAAAATGTACGCATCTTCGTAAATGGTGCGGTCCTGTATTACTTTTTTACCGCTTTGTCTGATATCGACGACCTGCCTGAAACGACTGTTTAAGAAATAAACCTGAAGGTTGAAAGACCAACGTTGCATATCTTCATAAAAACTTTGAAGATATGGGTTATGGTCAACGTCCTCATAATGGGCTTTCCATCCGTAATGTTTTGATAATTTCCGGGTCAACGTTGTTTTACCCGATCCGATATTTCCTGCAATAGCAATATGCATTTTCTATTATTTTTTATTTAAAAGATTTCTATACTTCGGTAATATTTTGCGCGATTTGATCCACAAAATCACGGCTATTAAAAAGCCTGGGTATTTTATGCTGCCCCCCCAGCTTGTTATGTTGTTTCATCCAGCGGTAAAAAGTACCTTTGGCAATAGTTTTTATCAAAGGTGGTTTAAGCACCATGTTGTGATATCTTTTTGCTTCGTAGTCGGAATTCAAATTCTGAAGTGCCTGGTCGAAACAGGCTGTGAAATAATCCAAATGTTCTGGTAATTTTTCAAATTCAATCAGCCATTCATGCCTGATACCATCGTCTTCGTACAAAGGTGCGGCGGTGTAATCGCGTATTCCGGCTGCTGTTTTCTCACAAGCAATAGCAAGGGCTCTTTCGGCATTGTCGACCATTAACTCTTCTCCCACAACATTAATAAAATTTTTTGTCCGCCCCACAATTTTTATGCGGTATGGAGACAGGGAAGTAAATTGAATTGTGTCACCAATCAAATACCGCCAAAGTCCTGAATTTGTAGTGATTACCATGGCATAAACTGTGTTTGTTTCTACTTGGTCCAGTGTCAGTGATTTTGGAAAATGCATCCCCAGCTGGTCAAGTGGTACAAATTCATAATAAATACCATAATCGAGCATTAGCAACAAATCGTTCGATCCGGCCTGGTCCTGGATGCCGAAAAAGCCTTCGGAGGCATTATAAGTTTCAAAGTAATGCATTTGATTTCCGGCAATCAGGCTTGCAAACTGATTGCGATAGGGATCGAAACTCACACCACCATGAAAAAATACTTCAAGGTTTGGCCAAACATCGAGGATATTGCTTTTACCTGACAAATCCAGGATTTTGCGAAGCAATACCAGTGTCCACGAAGGAACCCCTGAAATGCTTGTAACATTGTGGTCAATTGTTGATTCGGCCATTAGTGTTAACTTGCTTTCCCACTCATCCATAAGGGCAATAGCCAACGATGGTGTCCGCATTATTTGTGCCCAATAAGGCATGTTGTGAATCAGGATAGCCGACAAATCGCCCTCATAATAGGTGCGGTTGTTCACCTCCTGAATATTCTGGCTTCCACCCATGAGCAGGCCTTTTCCCTGGAATATACCCGAATCGGGATAGTTATTAAGGTAAAGCGTGAGTACATCTTTTCCTGCCTTAAAATGACATTCTTCGATGGTAGACTGGCTAATGGGAATAAATTTACTTTTACTATCGGTAGTTCCCGATGATTTGGCAAACCACTTAATTTCCTCGGGCCAAAGAATATTTTGCTCTCCCTGTCGCAGGAGGTCAATCATAGGTTTCATCTCTTCATACGTGCTAACCGGAACCCGTTCTCTGTATATTTCGGCACTTCGGATGGTCTTAAAGTCATATTTTATTCCCCATTGGGTTGTAGCAGCAGTGTTCAGCAAACGGCTAAGCCATTCCCTCTGTACATCATGAGGGTACTTGATAAACAGGTCAATCTGATGCATTCGCTTCTTAATCAGCCAACTCAGTACGGAATTAATAATCGCCATGGATTTGTTCTTGATGCCAAAAGTGAAAGCCAAATTTAAAAAGATTTTGGATATAAAACCGGGCTACGATGAACTCGATAGGCTAAATGCAATTAAGAATTCGTGAATTATGTACTTTTGTTTTAAAACTGTTGATGATTCGATACGCACCGGCAAAAATTAATTTAGGCTTGTACATTTATGATAAAAGGCCGGATGGTTTTCATACCATCGAAAGCATCCTTTATCCGGTTCCGTTGTACGACGTATTGGAATTCACAAAAGCTGAGGATTTTAGCCTTAAAACCGAGGGGTATCATATTCCGGGAACACTTCGGGAAAATACCATTTGGAAAACTTATCAATTGATGAAATTGCGTTTCGGTTTACCCGGATTAGCCGTACGGCTGGTAAAAAACATTCCACCCGGATCGGGTCTTGGAGGGCCATCCTCCGATGCGGCAACTTTTATAAAAGGCCTGGATACTTATTTCCATTTGGGATTGTCGTTTCAAATGTTGCTTGAATTGGCAGAACAAATTGGAAGTGATTGTCCGTTTTTTATTCATTCGGCACCTGCATATGTAACAGGAAAAGGAGAATTGTTTCAGGAAATTTCTCTTTTTTTAAAGGGATATTATTTGTGTATTGTTTTTTTACAACAGCCTGTATCCACAGCTTGGGCTTATGCGCAGGTCAGGCCGGGCGAAAGTGGTTTTTCGTTTAAAAAATGGCAAGATAGTCCGATTGAACAATGGCAAGATTCCCTGATCAATCAATTTGAGCCCTTGGTATTCGAGAAATTTCCGCAACTTGCAGTAGTGAAAAAAGAGTTAATGAAATCGGGAGCCGTTTATGCTTCAATGAGTGGCAGTGGTTCGGCTGTTTTTGGAATTTTTAAGCAAAAACCATTGCTGCATAAAGAGTTACAGCCTAAACAAAGATGGTGTTTTGTTTTGTAAAATAACAATTATTTTCTCTTCCGCTTACGTTTTTCCTTTTCCACTTTGGTAATAAATTCGTCAATAGCCATGGCCATTGAAGGAGCGGTTTGTGTGGGAGCAGCAACATTCAGTTTCATTCCTGCTTCTTTTACAGCCTTTTTGGTAGCCGGCCCAAAAGCAGCGACTAACTGATCGCCCTGCACATAATCAGGGAAATTAGTCATCAATGAATGAATTCCGGCAGGGCTGAAAAATACCAGCATATCGTATTTTTTCACATCCAATTTCGACAAATCACTGGGAACTGTACGATATATGATTCCCCTTTGATAATTAATTTTTTCTTTGTCGAGCAGGGCAAACATTTTTTGGTTAGGCACATCAGACGATGGCACCAGAAAATGTTCTTCGTTGTGCTTTTTAATCAATTCAAGGAGATCATTGAAATTTTGTTTGCCGAAAAATATTTTTCTTTTGCGGTATTGCACATATTTTTGAAGATAGTAAGCTGTTGATTCGGAAATGCAAAAATATTTCAGGGAATCAGAAATTTCACGACGCAATTCTTTAGCAATTCTGAAAAAATGATCCACAGCATGCCTGCTGGTTAAAATAACTGCCGTATGCCCGTTGAGAGAATTTTTATTCATCCGGAATTCCTTAGCAGAAATTCCTTCGATGGAAATAAATTTCTCAAAATCAATTTTTAAATTAAATTTATGGCTTAATTCACCATAGGGAGATTTAGTGATGTCGGCCGGTTTTGGCTGCGAAATTAAAATGTTCTTTATCTTCACTTTCCCTTGTTTTTAAATCCCCAAAAATGATAAAACTTCGACTACTACTGTGTTCTTACATCAACTTCAGCTGTTCAATTCCCACTTTTACCAATAGCAACAATGGTAAAAATTCGACGGTGCAAAGATATAAAAAAATATGAAGGGTATTGAATTTTCTTACAGCCAAGCCTATTTTAATCACCTTAAACCACTTAATCATCCATAACAATATTAGGATTGAAAGTGTTAGATAAATAAAAAATTGCATTTGTGTATAAAAATAGACCAGCATCATAGGGCTTAAAAATAAACCGGAAAAATAAACCGTAGTAGTAGTGGTTTGCACATGCCGGAGAGCCGCTTTACGGGTATCAAATAAAAAGCCGGCTGATAAAACAAGTGATTGTCTTAAAAGATAAAATCCCAAAATCAAGCCCATAATAAGAATTAAAAACCGGGCAGATGACATCTTCAGAAGTTCAATAGAATATAATTTTGCCAACGCGATAACCAGCAAACTTAAACCAATCAAAAAATTCAAAAACAGAAAAAAAGGAACTAAAATACCCGATGTGCCTTTGTTGTCTTCCTTGGAATACGTTACTCTTATGCGCGACGAAAAGGAGAGCAATTTCGCCAATGGTACCGGATAATAATATCGAAGGATGGATAAAAATGCCAGTGAGGCAAAAAGGACATAAAAAATCCAGTTGTCCGATGTTGGGATAATTTGATGAATATTGATGGTTACAGGCTTGTGGCCTAAAAAAGAACCCCCTGAAAAAACATGTCCTGCCGGCACGGAAGGAAAACTCTTTATATCGGACATATTCAATGAACCTTCCACCCGGTTTAAAGAGTTTGACGATAGAAAAACACTGTCCGAAAACATTTTCATAAATAGCATCATGGCGTGTTGACATTGATAAGGTCATTAATGTGATATTTTTTGTGTTAAAAATATCACAATAGGCCTATCGGCAACAAAATTAGTAATACTTTTGCAGAAAATATTTTTAATTCAAATCATATATGGACTTAATTAATAAAATTCACGAGATGTCCCGTCAGGCAGGCAAAACAATTGTCCTGCCCGAAGGCACTGAAGAGCGTAATTTACGTGCTGCCGACTATGCACTGGAGCACGGTTTGGCTTCTGTAATTTTGCTGGGTAGCAAACAGCTTATTCTTGAGAAGAGCAAAAATTTCGAGTTAAAAAACATCGAAAAAGCAACTTTGATCGATCCTGTAGATCATCCTCAAAAAGAATATTATGCCCGGATGCTGGCCGATATTCGCAAGAAAAAAGGAATGACCCTGGAACAAGCCATGCAGCTTGTTGAAGATCCCTTGTATTTATCCACATTATTAATAAAAGACGGAAAAGCTGACGGTGAAGTAAGTGGTGCCGAACATGCTACAGGCGACGTATTGCGTCCTGCTTTTCAAATTATCAAAACCTTACCCGGGGTCAGTGCTGTTTCCGGTGCATTTATCATGATATTGAAAGATAAAACTTTTGGTGATGACGGCGTTTTGGTGTTTGCCGATTGTGCTGTAAACCCTGATCCAAGCGTTCGCGAATTGGCAGAAATTGCTGTAGAATCAGCAAAGACGGCCAAAAATATAGCGGGTATTGAGCCTCGCGTGGCCATGTTGAGTTTTTCGACTAAAGGTAGTGCAAAACACGAAAAAGTCGATAAAGTAGTTGAAGCCACTAAACTTGCACTGGACATGAATCCCCAACTTAAAATAGATGGCGAACTACAAGCTGACGCAGCTATTATAGAAGCTATCGGACAGAAAAAAGCCCCCGGCTCGGAAATTGCAGGCAAAGCCAATGTATTGGTGTTCCCTTCGCTTGAATCAGGCAACATTGCTTATAAATTAGTTCAGCGTATGGCAGGCGCCGAAGCGGTAGGTCCTGTTTTACAAGGACTTGCTGCTCCAATTAACGACCTTTCGAGGGGATGCTCTGTTAACGACATCATTAATATGATTGCCATAACAGCCAATCAGGCCAATGGTATTAATGCCGAATAAAATATTTAACGATAAAAGCTATAAAACCATGAGCGAATTAGTTCAATTTAGCCTGGGAGGCAGGCTTAAACCCAAAGGAAATATACAATGTGTGGGCATCATCGGATGTGGTAGTGTCGGACAGGTTGTAACACGTATAGCGGCACAATACGGTATGGATGTTACTTTTCTGGATGTTTCCGATGAAAGAAACAGAGAAATCATGCTTGATATTGAAGCCCAGCTGGATGATGTTATCGCACACTGGGGTATTACATCAAGTGAGAAAAAACTTATCATGTCGCGCATTAAAGCCACAACCCGTTTCGAGGATTTGAGCAACTGTGATTTGGTAATAGAGACCATTAGCTCAAGACAAAAAGGCACCTTACTTGGCCTTCGTCAGGAGTTATTTAAAAAAGTGGAAGCCGTTGTCCGTGAAAATTGTATTATTTCTTCTGACTTGTCCACTTTAATTATTTCCGACCTTGCAAGAGTGTTGAAACATCCCGAAAGGGCTATTGGTATTCATTTTATCGAGCCCATTGATAAAACAAATATTGTTGAGGTGGTTAAAGGACGCCACACGTCCGATGAGGTTTATGGAAAAGTAAACCGTTTCGTTCGCATGATTAATAAAAAAGCTATTTTAATTAATGAGTCGCCAGGCAATATTTCAACTCGTATATTAATACCTCTTATTAATGAAGCTTGTGAAATATTGATGGAAGGTGTAGCGTCGGTTTCAGACATTGATGAAACAATGAAAGAAACCACGGGTTATGTTTATGGCCCTTTCGAGATTGCCGACAGGATTGGGTTGGATAAAATTTTGAAATATATGGATAACCTGTATATGGAATATGGTGACAAAAAATACAAAGCCTCTCCTATTATAAAACGCTTGGTACGGGCAAATTTCCTTGGTTTACAAACCAAAAAAGGTTTTTATAATTATAAAGGGAACGGAAAACCCATCGGAAATACCATATCATGTGCCATCATCAAATAATGCTTAACGTTAGAAAAAAATGAAAATTATTGTATTAAATTGTGGTAGTTCGTCCATCAAATACGAATTGTTTGATATGCCCTCCAAAGAGGTTTTAGCGAGAGGCATTGTAGAAAAAATCGGCTTGAAGGGAAGTGCCATCAAACATAAAAGAGGCAATGAAGCCGAGGTAAAAATTGAAGGTGAGATTTTGGATCATAACCAGGGTATTGAATACCTCCTCGGTGTACTGAGTAGTAAAGAGTACGGCAGCCTGAAAAGTTTAGAGGAAATTAATGCGGTTGGTCACAGGGTAGTACATGGTGCCGAAGAATTTAGCGGCAGTGTGTTAATTGATGACAAGGTGATTGATGCACTTGAAAAATCATCCGAGTTAGCCCCTCTTCATAATCCGCCGAACCTAAAAGGGATTTATGCAATGAAATTATTGCTCCCGGGTGTCCCTCAGGTAGGTGTTTTCGACACGGCTTTCCACCAGAGCATGCCCGAACATGTGTATCTGTATGGTATCCCTTACATACTTTACGAAAAATATAAAATTCGGCGCTATGGTTTTCATGGCACCAGTCATAAATATGTTTCCAAACGGGCATGTGATCTTTTAAACCTGAACTTTAAAGATCAAAAAATTATAAGTTGCCATTTGGGAAACGGGGCTTCTATTACTGCCATCAAAGACGGAAAATCATATGATACTTCCATGGGGATGACTCCTACCGAAGGACTAATTATGGGAACGCGTACCGGAGATATCGACCCCGGTGCTTTGCTTTTTATTGCTGAAAAAGAAAAAACCAGTATTTTATATACCCGCACCTTGATTAATAAGTTTTCGGGAATGTTGGGAATCTCAGGTGTATCGTCTGACATGCGCTACATTGAAGAAGCTGCCGAAAAGGGAAATCATCGCGCAAAAGTAGCGCTTGAGATGTTTGCCTATCATGTTAAAAAATACATTGGAGGCTATGCGGCTGCTTTGGGTGGAGTGGATGTATTGATTTTTACCGGCGGTATCGGCGAAAACGATACTGAAACACGTGCCAATATACTCAACGGACTTGAATTTTTAGGCATCAAAACCGATCCTGAAAAACTAAAAGTTCGTGGAAAAGAGATTATCCTCTCTACTGACGATTCTCCGGTGAAAGTGATTGTGGTTCCCACAAAAGAGGAATTAATGATTGCTGTTGACACTTATGAAATTGTGAAATAGTCAGTCTTTGCAATTAGTTTCAATAAAAAAACCTGCTCAATTTGGGCAGGTTTTTTTATTTTACCCTTGGCATCCATACTAAAAAAGCCACTTATAAAATAAAGTTCCCAAATTGCGAATTATTTATTATCTTTGCACATCGATAACTTGAAAGTGAAAAGAATATTTGCAAAAAGTACATTAAGAGAATACTTGGAAAACCATCCTGATATTGAACAATATTTAAAAACATGGTTTGACACAGCAATGAGTTCAGATTGGAAGACGCCAAATGATGTTAAACAAACTTATGCAAATGCAAGTATTCTTAAAATTGGACGGATTGTGTTTAATATTAAGGGAAATTCGTACCGATTAATTGTTAAATTTAATTTTGAGAAACAATGGGCTTTTATTCGTTTCATTGGAACTCATGCTGAGTATGATAAAATTGACTCAAATACAATTTAAAAACTTAATGTCATGGATATTAAACTAATAAAAACAGATTTAGATTATCAAAATGCCTTAGACAGACTCAATAAAATATTTGATGCCCCAATTGGAACCGCTGAAAGTGATGAAGCTGATATTCTTGGACTAATGATTGATGATTATGAGAAAACATATTTTCCGATTGATGCTCCTGACCCTATTGAAGCTATTAAAATTCGAATGGAAGAAATGCAACTAAAACAAGTTGATTTAGTTCCGGAGATTGGAGGGAAAAGTAGAGTTTCAGAGGTTTTGAATCGCAAGCGTAAATTGACGGTTGGTATGATAAGAAGACTAGCAAATAAATTGAATCTATCGGCTGAATTATTAATTAGAGATTATCAATTGTCGCGATGAGAAAGTACGGTTGCCAACAGCACTTCATACACCATTGCCAGGCTCGTACTTCGGCATGAAGTTAGTTGTAAAATTAGCCATTGAAAACATTAAGAAAATACAGCAAAACCGGTTACGGTATAGAGCCGCAGCCGTTATACGCCTTGAAGAACATTTTAAGTGTTCAGTATAAAACCCTCCTCGTTACAAACGGGGATGAGTATGATTAATTTTTATCTTTTATGCAACGTACGGAATATCCGTTTTGCTTGTAGTTAAACCCTTTCCATACTTTGGTATCATAGACGAACAAATACAAAAATGCCGCCGATGAAGAGTTATATTCAGTAGAAGCCCAGTAATCAGTATAAAATCCCATATTATTTGTATTTTTAGATAAGTAACGCCTGCCAGCAGTAAGCGCAGTAAATCCACTGCTGTTGTCTGCTTCATTGTAGCGTACCCAGTGAAGGTCGCCGGCTTCTTTCAGATGTTTTGAGGCAATAGTGTCACCGCCAAGGTAATCAATGAGTATCAGCCAGTCGTTTATGTCTGGTACGTGCCAGCCTTTTGGGGCTAATCCCCTGCTGTCGTTCACCGCATACCAGTTATACAAACGACCATAAGTAGCGATGGTGTCTAAATCGGTCGTGTTGTTGTAATTGCAGTAAGCACCGGTGGTTAGGTTTTTCCATTCTGTATTATCGGTTACATTGGGTATCTCATCGCCATTTTGGTAGTGGATAGTGCGCAGGTTTTCAGCCATCCAAGTCTGGTTGCCTATCACAATGGTTTTATAAACATTTCCGTCAATGTCTGTAACCGTTCCATAGGTTTTATTTGGGTTGAAAACTGCTGTTGTCCTGCCATTGAGTGGGTTGTCAGGTATTTGTGGCTTTTTTTTACAACCAGCACCATTGATTAAAACAACTACAATTAAAATTAGTAGTGCTGTCTGTTTTATTTTTTTCATTTTAGGTTTTTATAATATGTTGGTTTAACTACATCGCTTCTATTCCATATCTTCCATCATTTCATCGGTGAGCTCAAGATTATGGAAAACTTTCTGAACATCATCATCATCTTCAAACAGATCAATGGCTTTCATGATTTTTTGGGCTTCTTCCAGCTCAAGTGTTTTGGTATCATTGGGAATTCTTTCCAATTCGGCACTTTCGGGTTCAATGCCTAATTCTTCCAGCTTTTTCATCATATTTCCAAAGTCTTCCATCGAGGTGGTAATATGAAAAAATCCATCTTCATCCAGTTCAAGATCTTCGGCACCGGCATCAATCAACTCCATTTCAAATTCTTCCTGGTCAAGATCTCCTTTGGGAACCACAAAAATCCCTTTTCGGTCGAACAAAAAGCTCAAAGAGCCATTGGTACTCAGGCTGCCACCATATTTGTTAAAAATAGCACGCACGTTGGAAACCGTACGCTGGGTATTGTCGGTCGTGCACTCCAAAAACACAGCCACGCCATGAGGCAAATAGCCTTCGTAAGTAAGTTCGGTATAACTGGCTGAGTTTTTATCTTTCCCTTTGTTAATGGCGCGTTCAATGTTGTCTTTGGGCATGCTCTGTCCTTTTGCATTGGCAATAGCCATGCGCAAACGGGGATTGCCGTCCGGATCGGGCCCCCCTTCTTTTACTGCTACCGTAATTTCTTTAATCAGTTTTGAAAAAATCTTAGATCGCTTGGCATCCAATGCGCCTTTTTTTCTTTTAATGGTTGACCATTTACTATGTCCGGACATGATATTTCTATTTTAATTGAGTGTTTCTAATTTGCGTGGCAAAATTAATAAATTTCATGGAAAAACGGAACAGCCCCGAGTTTGCCACATTGCTGCTGATAATGAACTGCGAAGCTTGCATGAAAAAACGCCCTATTAAACATCATGATGAATAATTTATTAACTTTGCATTCCAAATTTGCATCCCGGTTAACGGGAAGATAAAAAGGGAAATCCGGCCGAGTTAAACAACCTGCCGGTAAAGAGTATTCATTTAATAATTCAAACTTATGGAAAATAACGAAATGATGGCCTTGGGGATGATTGAAACCCGTGGATTTGCAGCAATGGTTGAAGCCTCTGATGCAATGGTAAAAGCTGCTAAAGTTGAACTCGTTGGCTATGAAAAAACAGGCGGCGGCTATGTAACAGCCATTGTCAGGGGTGATGTTGCCTCGGTTCGTGCGGCGGTTGATGCCGGATTACGGGCTGCTGAGAAAGTGGGAGAAATTGTATCGTCACACATCATTCCACGCCCCCATCAAAATGTAGATACTGCACTTCCTTTGGGCAGAAAATCCACCAAATAAAAGACAAAAATGAACGATTCTAAATCTCATATCGATTTAAGGACCTATATTTTCCTTGATTCGCTACAGTCGCAAATGGCTTCCTATATTTCAACCGTTTCACGCGGATTTCTACCGGTTGGCGGCCAATCGGCGTGTATTATTGAAATTGCTCCCGGTATCGAGATCAATGCCCTTACCGATATAGCCATTAAAGCAACCAACATCAGACCCGGCATGCAAATTGTCGAACGTGCCTATGGCATGCTCGAAATCCATTCGGACGACCAGGGCGACACCCGCATGGCTGGTGAAGCTGTTTTAACTGCGATTGACCAAACGGAAGATCACCGGATGAAACCGCGCATATTAACCAGCCAACTGATCAAAAACGTGGACGACCATCATGCCCAATTAATTAACCGTAGCCGTAAAGGGATGATGCTGTTGCGCGGCGAAACACTTTACGTGTTGGAAATTGAACCGGCCGGTTATGCTTATTATGCTGCTAATGAAGCCGAAAAAGCGGCTCACATCAAAATAATCGATGTAGTTGGTTTTGGTAAATTTGGACGCGTTTACATTGGTGGTGACGAAGCAGAAGTGCTTGAATGTAAAACAATTGTTGAAAAACGATTGGCCGAAATCACCGGAAGAGACGATTATTAATGATAAAAATAAAGGAAAAAAATTATGTCTGATTATAGTACAGATGCCCTTGGGATGATTGAAACACGCAGCTTTGCAGCCATGGTAGAAGCCTCTGATGCAATGGTGAAAGCCGCCAAAGTAGAATTGATTGGATTTGAATCAACAGGTGGAGGATATGTTACTGCCATTGTCCGTGGCGATGTGGCGTCGGTAAGGGCTGCTGTTGATGCCGGCCTCAGAGCTGCCGCAAAAGTAGGCGAAATAGTTTCGAGTCATGTTATTCCGAGGCCACATGCCAACGTTGACAGTGCTTTGCCTTTAGGCCGTAAAAAGCAAAAATAGGAAATATGATTTTAGCGAGGGTAAAAGGAACAGTGGTGTCAAGTCAGAAAACCGCGAAAATGGAAGGAATCAAGTTATTGTTACTTGAAAAAATTGATCCTGTAACAATGCAAGGTAAAAATGATTTTGTTGTTGCCATGGATGGAGTTGGTGCCGGTATTGATGAGGTTGTTTTTTACGTTTCCGGAAGTGGGGCCCGCATGGCTGAAACCACAAAAAATTTACCTACTGATGCCACTGTAACTGCAATTGTTGATATAATTGAGCAAAACGGGAACATTGCTTATCAAAAAAATTAAGCATTTAAAATGATTTTAGGGATAGTTACAGGTACTGTTACGAGCAGCTCAAATAATACTGATATTAGGGGTGGACGCTATTTATTAATAAATAAATGTAATAAGCAGGGCGAGACAAAAAACGATTTTCTGGTGGCCCTTGATTTAGTAAGTGCAGGAAATGGCGAAATGGTAATGATCGCTCAAAGCACATCGGCGCGCGAAACTCCGACAACCCGTAACAAAGCTGTCGATGCTATTGTTGTTGGCATTGTCGATGTAATTGATGAAAACGGAAAAGTGGTTTACAAAAAATGATAGAAAAAAGGAATATAATTGTTCTTGGCGCACTGGAATACAGTAGTATCGTTATTGGCATGGAGGCCCTCGACCAAATGGTTAAAGTAGCCCCAATCCTAATTATAGATGCACGAACCATTAGTTCCGGAAAATATCTAATCATTTTTAGCGGTGATGTGGCTTCGGTGGAATATGCGTATCGGGCCGGTTGCGAAACCGGTGGAGATTATCTTGTCGATCGGCTTTTCCTTCCTCAGGTACATCCCGATGTTATACCGGCCATTGGAAACACTATCAATAGCGGCGATTGGAATACCATCGGGCTAATTGAAACGCTATCTATCGTTTCGGGAATCGAATCAGCAGACCGTGCGGCTAAAGAAGGTGGTGTTAAAATTATAGAAATCCGTCTGGCTGATGGTTATGGTGGGAAATCGTATGTTAAAATGATGGGTAGCCTTGATGCTGTACAAGCTGCCATAAAAGCGGGAACTTCAAAAGCGAGAGAGAAAAACCTCCTCGGTATGGAAACCATCATTCCCCAACCACACAAAGAAATTAAACCCTTCTTCATGTAAAAATAAATAGTTAAATGGATCATTTAGAAGATAATATACGTCAATTGGTTCGTGAGGCATTACAAGACCTCAAATTAAACAGCATTAAAGAAAGTGCAGAGAGTAAGATGGGTATATTTTCTACCATCGATCAGGCTGTTGAAGCTGCTGAAGTGGCTTTTCAGGAACTGGGGAAATTAAGTTTGGAAACCCGCAAACGTATCATTGAAAATATTCGTAAAGTTTCGGAAGAAAATAACGAATTAGTTTCGAAAATGTCAAGTGAAGAAACCGGTATGGGACGATGGGACGATAAGGTTATAAAAAACGAATTGGCTATCCGGAAAACGCCTGGCGTTGAGGATATTGCTCCTGAGGCTTTTTCCGACGACCATGGTCTGGCACTGGTTGAGCATGCTCCTTATGGTGTTATTGGGTCTATCTCTCCAAGTACCAATCCGACTGCATCTATTATCAGCAATTGTATCGGAATGATTGCTGCGGGGAATTCAGTTGTTTTCAATACTCATCCCGCTGCTAAAAAGGTATCCGTTTTGCTGATCAGTCTGCTTAACAAGGCTATTGTGGAAGCCGGAGGGCCTAAAAACCTGATTACATCTGTTGAAACTCCTACACTGGAATCAGCACAAGAGATGATGGGCCATCCGAAAATATCCATTTTAGTGGTTACCGGAGGCCCTGCCGTGGTAAAAGCTGCCATGAAAATGGAAAAGAAAGTGATTGCCGCCGGCCCCGGAAACCCTCCTTGTGTTGTGGATGAAACAGCTGATATTGTCAAAGCAGGTAAAGATATCGTTGCCGGAGCCAGTTTCGACAATAATCTAATCTGCATTTGCGAAAAAGAAACTATTGTTGTTGATACTGTTGCAGATGCCTTGAAGGCCGAAATGCAAAAAAATGGTGCTTATCTTCTGACTCCGGAACAAGTTCGCCAGGTCACCGAACTGGTAATTGCTGATGCAGGCCGACCGGGGCACGAAGGTGCTGCAAATAAAACTTATGTTGGTCAAAATGCAGCTAAAATTGCCAAAGCAATTGGATTAAATGTTCCCGAAAGCACACGTTTGTTACTTTGTGAAGTGGACGAATATCACCCATTGGTTTGGACAGAACAGTTAATGCCTGTTATGCCACTGGTCCGAGTTCCCAATGTAGATGACGCTATTGATCTGGCTGTCAGGTGTGAGCATGGTTTCAGACATACAGCCATCATGCATTCGCTCAATATTGCCAAGCTTAGTAAAATGGCAAAAGCCATGAACTGCTCCATTTTTATTAAAAACGGGCCCAGTTATGCAGGATTGGGTGAAGGAGGAGCTGGTTTTGCGTCTTTTACGATTGCCAGCCCGACCGGAGAAGGAGTTACACGTGCCAGGACCTTTACACGCGAAAGACGCTGCACACTGGTAGATTATTTTAGAATCATTTAATAAATTCATTAATGAAATTAGGTAAAATAATCGGCAGGGTTGTCAGCACACAAAAAGTAGAATCTTTTGAAGGTTTAAAACTTGTGTTAGTCCAACCAGTTAACGAGAGAATGGAATCGGTTGGTGATGCCATTGTGGCTGTGGATACCCTACAGGCAGATATTGGCCAGGCCATTTATTTCGAAGTTAGCAAGGAGGCCAGCCGTGTTATTGAAAGGGAAATGAACCCCTGCGATGCAGCCATTGTGGGAATAGTAGATGACATGAATATTTTGAAAATAAAATGAGGTTAGGAAAAGTTATCGGTACCGTGGTTTCAACCGTCAAGGCCAAAGGCTATGAAGCGAGAAAAATACTTGTTATTCAGCCTGTTGACCCTGTCGGGATCTTTACTGGCACTTCCTTTTTGGCTTTTGATGCCGTACAGGCCGGTGTAGGTGATGTTGTTCTGACCATTGAAGAAGGGAATTCGGCGAGACAAGTCCTTCAAAACGACGATGTAGTAACTGTAAAAACAGTTATTGCCGCTATTGTTGATGAAATTGCGTAATGATAAAAATGGTAAAAAGAAGTTACAATAGGGAAAAATCGGCAAAGCTGCCCATGCACAACAGAAAAAATTTTATCAGTACAGAAAAAGAAATAACGATTGACCAAAATAATATGCTTAAAGACCATGTAAAACGCGTTGCCATTGGGGCTGATCACGGTGCTTTCGAAACAAAAGAAGCACTAAAGAAATATCTTGAAACACTGGGATATAAAGTTTATGATGTTGGAACCGATAACAGTACAACCAAGGTTGATTATCCTGATTTTGCACTGGCCGTAGCTAAAAAAGTAGTGAGTGGAACCTGTGAACGTGGTATTATGCTTGATGCTGCCGGAATCGGGTCTTCCATTGCATGTAATAAAGTAAAGGGTATCCGCGCTGCTTTGTGCTGGAGTACCGAAACTATTGTTAACAGCCGTATACACAACAATGCCAATGTTTTAACAATTGGAGCTTTGCAACATTCGGTGTCTGACATCGCGTCCATGGCTAAATTATGGCTTGAGACCCCATTTGAAGGCGGAAGACATTGGCCAAGAATAAATAAAATAACTTCAATTGAAAGAATGTAAATAGATATGGAAGAGAACGAGTTGATTGAAAAAATTACGAAAGAGATTCTTTCGAAACTTGAAAAAGCAGGGATATCCGGTGATACTGCGAAAGGTAATTTAAAGGCAAAAAATCCTTCGTCCGCATTGATTACCCCTCAGGAATTAGCCGGTTATATTGATCACACCTTGTTAAAACCGGGGGCTACAAAAGATCAGTTTGAGCAGATATGTGACGAAGCCATTCAATATCGGTTTAAGTCGGTATGTGTAAATTCATCATGGGTTCCATTTGTAGCCAAAAAACTAAGGGGCTCATCAGTAAAGGTATGTTCTGTTATCGGTTTTCCGTTGGGCGAAATGGATACTAGAAGTAAGGCGTTTGAAGGCAGAAATGCTATTGCAAACGGGGCTCACGAGCTGGATATGGTGATTAATATTGGCGCCCTTAAATCGGGGAATTTAAAATTGGTTGAAGAGGATATCCGTGCCATCAAACGGGTATGCCGAAGCACAACAATCCTGAAAGTTATTATCGAAACCTCTTTACTAACCGAAGAGGAGAAAATACTGGCCTGTGAGATTTCAAAAAAGGCAGGTGCCGATTTTGTAAAAACAAGTACGGGTTTTACAGGCAGTGGAGCCACTGTTGAAGATGTTGCCCTGATGCGCCGTGTCGTTGGTCCTAAAATGGGTGTAAAAGCCAGTGGCGGAATTCACGATTTTAAAACCGCAGTGGCCATGATACAAGCCGGGGCTACCCGTATTGGAGCCGGTGGAAGCGTAGCCATTATGAAAAGTGCCCCGGGTAGCGAAAATTATTAATGTCAACAAAATAGTCAAACTGCGGCCATTTGAAAAAGTGTATGCCCCGTTAAGAAAAGAGGAGATTTCGACAAAACCTCCTCTTTTTTATTTTTTATTTTGTTACTTCGGCTTGATCGAGAAAAAGAAGTTATAAATATTTATCAAAAAGCACTAATTTTGTTAGCCCTATTTAGATAAACCGGTGGATACAACTACAGCAAATAAAGAACGGCAGGAGATACTGCGCCAATACCGACACCTGATCGAAGTATGGACCACACGAAAAGAAACCAAAGACCTGTGGGACGTACGACGCGCCTTTCGGATGGCAGCCGATGCCCATAAAGATGTCCGCCGTAAATCGGGTGAGCCTTACATACACCACCCCCTTGCTGTTGCCACAATAGCAGCCGAAGAAATGGGACTCGGACGCACCTCTATTATTGCTGCCCTGTTGCATGATACTGTAGAAGATACTGACATTACGCTCGAAGATGTTGAGAATATGTTTGGTAAAAAAGTTTCCCGTATTATTGACGGACTAACCAAAATTGATAATATTTCGGAAAATAATTCCACAGCACAATCGGCTACCTTAAAAAAAATTATCCTTACGCTTTCGGACGATGTCAGGGTAATTTTGGTTAAACTGGCCGATCGCCTTCACAACATGCGTACCTTAGAGATCATGCAGCGCGAAAAACAATTGCGAATTGCTTCTGAAACACTATTCATTTATGCCCCATTGGCTTACCGCCTGGGGTTTTTTGCTATGAAAAGCGAACTTGAAGAGCTCTCATTCAAGTACTCACAGCATGAGATTTATCTGGATATTCAACAAAAGATGAGTGAGATACAGCCTGAACGCGAAGCTTACCTTCATCAGTTTATGCAGCCCATTCAAAATGCGTTAGAGCAACAGGGTATGACGTTTGAACTACTCATTAACCAAAAAACCGCTTACTCGGTCTGGAGAAAAATGCAACGCACCGAGCTACCTTTTGAGCAGATATACAATACGTTTAGCCTCGATGTTATTGTAGATACAGCCCACGAAAGTGAAAGCCTTCAATGCTGGGCCGTTTATTCAGCCATTGCCCGGATATATAAACCCAACAACAAAAAATTACTCGATTGGATGAGTACGCCCAAAGCCAATGGATACGAAGCCATACACACCACGGTGATGGGACAAAATGGTCGTTGGATTGATATCCATATCCGAAGTCGCCGTATGCAGGAAATTGCCCAAAAGGGCTATGCTGCTTACCTGAAATATAAATCAGACCCTTCAACAGAAGGCAGCTTGGACAGATGGCTGAAGAAAACAAAAGAACTTTTGTTGATGGATAGCGATGAGGAATCTATAAGTTTTATCGACGTTTTCAAGCAAAATCTTTTTGCTGATGAAATATATGTCTTTTCTCCCAAGGGTGATATGTTTACCTTGCCTGCGGGTGCTACTGTACTCGACTTTGCCTATGCTATTCATACCGATCTCGGCAATCATGCCATAGGGGCAAACGTAAACCGGCGTTTAGTATCCATTGATAATAAACTCCGAAGCGGCGATCAGGTTGAAATAATCACTTCCAGGATACAAAAACCACAGGAAGATTGGTATAAAAATGTGGTAACCGCCCGTGCCAAAACCAGAATAAAAACAGCTATAAGAAACAATAGAAAAACATATAAAAAAGCAGGAAAAGACAAACTTCAAAAAATATTTAAGCAATTACACATTGAAAATAACAGCCAAAACAAACAAAAATTAATAAGGGAAAGTAAGCTAAACAGCCCCATCGATTTTTACTATTTGGTAGCTACCGGGAAAATAGGATTGGAAGAAGTAAGGCAAATACTTCTCCCTGACGAAAAAACCGGGTGGCTGAGAGGTTTCCGGTTTCCTTTTATGGCGCGCACAGTAAAAAGTACCGACAACGGCCCTCAAACACAGAACAATTCTTCCTCTCTAAAATTGGATAAATATGATTACTTAGTTTCCAAATGTTGTAATCCGGTACCCGGTGATGATGTTTTAGCCATTCAAATTCCAGGTGAGCCCATTCAGGTTCATCGAACCGACTGTAGCACTGCCATGCAGCTTATGTCGGTTTATGGCAGAAATATTGTAAAAGGAAAATGGAAGCAAGCCGAAGGGATAACCTATCTTGCTGTTCTTCGAATTGATGCTAAAGACAGACTGGGACTTGTTAACCATGTTACCGACCTTATTTCCATGAAGTTCCACCTCAATATGAGTGCCATTAATATCCAATCGCAAGAAGGCCTGGCACATATGGAAATAAAACTTTATGTTGACCATACTTCCACACTAAAAAAACTAATCAGCGAATTAAATAAAATAAAAGAAGTGATTAAAGTAAGCCGTGTGAACAAATTTTAATCACCAACTTTTGTAAATTTACACGTCAAATTTTTGCCCACTGCCGACCTAATTTTCATCATTATACTTTTTTATTTATATTTAAACTGTATTAATATAATTTGTATTTTTACACCTCAAAACTTTTATTATTGGCTATGAAAACAGAAACCAAGAAAGATACCTTCGAAGCGGTGAAGAAAGTTTTTACCGAATATCTGGAAGCAAGAGGACATCGAAAAACTCCGGAGCGCTATACTATTCTAAAAGAAATTTACGCCACCGACGGGCATTTTGATATTGAAACATTATACATCCGGATGAAAAACAACAAATACAGGGTGAGCCGTGCAACACTGTACAATACCATTGAACTTCTCCTCGATTGTAATTTAGTTACCAAACACCAGTTTGGAAATAATTGTGCACAATTTGAACGTTCGTTTAAATACAAACAGCACGATCATTTTGTTTGCATGGAAGATGGTACTGTGTTGGAATTTTGCGATCCCCGCATCCAGGAAATACAAAAATCAGTAGAAGAACTCCTCGGCGTGGAAGTTGCGTATCATTCTCTTACTTTTTACGGGAAATGTAAGGGACAGGAAATTTCCAACAATTAAATTAAAGAATTAACAAATACTTTTTGTTGCATTCATAAAGTATCCTTAATTTTGTTCCAAAGAAATATGCCCTGTTATTTGAGCAGGGCTTTTTAATGCAAAAGAAATGAACACAAAAATAGATGTTCTGTTAGGACTTCAGTGGGGTGATGAAGGCAAAGGAAAAATTGTGGATGTGTTGACCCCGGCTTACGATGTGGTTGCCCGCTTTCAGGGAGGGCCCAACGCCGGACACACCATCGAATTCGGGAATCAAAAATTTGTACTGCATACCATTCCCTCCGGTATATTTAATCCGGGAACGCAAAATGTTATCGGAAATGGTGTTATCATCGATCCTGTTATTTTTGATCAGGAAATTACTCACCTGAAATCGTCAGGAATAGATATACTCTCAAATGTGTTTATTTCGCGTAAAGCTCACCTGATACTTCCCGGTCACCGCTTATTGGATGCCGTTTACGAAAAGGCCAAAGGCAAACAAAAAATCGGTTCTACCCTTAAGGGCATTGGCCCCGCTTACACCGACAAAGCTGCCCGCAACGGAATTCGCATTGGCGATATAGGTCGAAAAGATTTTATGGAAAAGTATCAAAAAGCAAAGCAGAGACATCTGCAATTAGCCGGTTTGTTTAATGCTGATTTTGAAACAATTAAAATTGAAGGCTACAGCTTTCCGGCCTATGAAAAACTATGGCTTGAGAAGCTGGAATTACTGAAAGCTTTTTCACAAATCGACAGCGAATATTTTTTGAACGATGCCCTTCGGGAAAGAAAGAAAATTTTAGCCGAAGGTGCACAGGGCACCTTACTGGATATAGATTTTGGGTCATATCCTTTTGTAACTTCATCTAGCACCACGGCAGCCGGAGTGTGTACCGGTTTAGGGATAGCCCCTTCAAATGTCGGACGTGTTTTTGGAATTTTTAAAGCTTATTGCACCCGGGTGGGCAGCGGGCCTTTCCCCACTGAACTTTTTGATGAAACAGGAGAAAGAATAAGACAAGAAGGCCATGAGTTTGGTGCTACCACGGGCCGGCCGCGTCGCTGTGGCTGGCTTGATTTACCCGCACTTAAATATGCTGTAATGCTAAACGGCGTGAGTGAACTAAAAATGATGAAATCAGATGTGCTTTCCGGTTTTAAGGAGATAAAAGTGGCTACACACTACAACATAAATGGAAAATTGAGCCGTCAATTCCCATCTAACACAGAACAAGCCGAAATAGAGCCCGTTTATAAATCATTTCCAAGCTGGGATGAAGCCATTGACCATCTGACGAATTTTGAACAGCTTCCTGAAAATTTAAAAGCCTTTATCCGGTTTATTGAAAAAGAAGTTGGGGTGCCAATAAGCCTTGTATCGGTAGGTCCAAACAGAAATCAAACCATTATGCGATAAAACAGGTAATCATGTCCGTCGAAATTGAGAGAAAATTCCTGGTTAAAGGTCCGTTCAAACAATTTGCCGTGAAAAGTTTCCGTATAAGTCAAGGTTATCTGTCTTCGGTTCCTCAACGGACTGTCCGTATTCGTATCAGGGACAATCGGGCTTTCATTACCATAAAAGGACAAAGCAATTTAACAGGCATCAGTCGTTACGAATGGGAAAAAGAGATTCCTGTAAATGAAGCTCGTGAACTATTGAAAATTTGCGAACCAGGGATTATCGAAAAAAAACGATTTATTGTCCCGGCGGGTAATGACTTGTTTTTTGAAGTTGACGAATTCTACGGTGAAAACCAAGGGTTAATTATGGCCGAAATAGAGCTCGCTACTGAAGATCAGCCATTTGACAAACCGGGATGGTTAGGCAAAGAGGTTACAGGAGATTCCAGGTTTTACAATTCAGCACTCTCAAAACATCCCGTTACAAAATGGGAATAGCACACTATTGTTTGTCGTTTAAAAAGTTTTAGCCGCTGAGGTTTTATCAGATTATAGTGAAAATTTCACCACTTAAATCCACTTTCATTTTTACAATCACAGGCAGGTGATCGCTGTAGCCACCATAATATTTTTTCCCGGCAGTTCTATTAGGTACAGCCGGTCCTTTTTTAGGCTGAAATAACATCCAGGGTTTTTTGAAAACTTCCTCTTTTAATTCATCAGTTTTAATTCCATTATAACCAGCTACGAGGGAGGTGCTTACGATTACCTGATCAAACAAATCCCAGCCATGGTAATACAAAGAACCGATGCCGGCTTTATAAGGCTGGTAAGCTAAATTGAACAACTGCTTTTTGGCAAATGGGGCCACCGGATTTTCAGCGCCTAAAGCAGATGTCAGGCTGGGATCGGTGGGGTCATCATTTAAATCACCAATAATCACTACGTTAGCATAAGGTGAAACATTAAAAATAGAATCGGCAAGCAGGCGTAATAAGTGGCCAGTATATCTACGAAGGGCATCTGTTCTCTCTTTGCCACCATAACGCGAAACCCAATGGTTTACAAAAACATGCAGGGTGTCTTTTCCATAAACAAGCCCTTTGGAATAAAGAATGTCACGGGTTGGATTATTTGGTTCGGAAGGAAACCGCAAACGGATAAACCTGTTTTTAAGTGGCTTGTAAACGTTTGGTTGATACAATAAGGCTACGTCAATACCCCGTTCATCCGGGCTGTCTTTGTGTATAATTTTATACCCTGCTTTTTCCAGGTCCTTTTGATGAATTAAATCTTCAATAACCTGTCTGTTTTCTACCTCGGCAAGGCCAAACAAGGATGGAAACCCACCTGACTGTATGGATGACATTACCCGGGCAATATGTTTGAGTTTTCTGTTATAGCGGACTGTATTCCAAGGTATTCTACTGTTAGGAAGATGATCGTTATCGCGAGTATTAGGATTATCAATAGTGTCAAACAGGTTTTCTACATTATAGAATGCTACCGAAAAATCTTTAATCTGATGGTTGGAGCACGAAACAGCAAAGTAGGCCAGAAAAGCCATAACAACAACCGAACCTAGAATATACTTCTTCATGATAATAAAAATTTCAAGAAAACGTTTTTTCTTATTATTTCTGCAAAGCTACACAAATCCTGTTGCATTCAGCAACTCATCCTGAAGTTCAGCGAAATAAAAAAACAACCCCGTGCAAAATGTGGGCAAACCGTCCGGCAAAATTTTTATTTTATCTCTCTTTACTTATCAAAATCCTTTAGTCGCTCAATTGTCCGGCGGTCTTTTTTAGTGGGACGTCCTGTTCCGCGATCTCGTCTTTCATAATTCACTTTCCGCATCATTTCAAGCCTTTCCAATTCTTCAGGGGAGGTGAGGTCTTCTATTAAATCAGGTACCATTTTTGCATTTACCCTGTTTTTCACCAGTTTAATAACCTTGACTTTTTTAACAATTCCATCTTTATGGATATCTATAATATCGCCTGTTTTTACTTCGCGCGAAGCTTTTACATGAGCGCCATTCATTTGTATTTTCCCACCTTTACAGGCATCAGCAGCCTGCGATCGGGTTTTAAACAATCGAACCGCCCAAAGCCATTTGTCAATCCGTATAGGGTTCATATTAATGATTTATTTTTTTCGGAAAAACAGTTGAATGGGGACGCCCCTGAAATCGAAATTCTTTCTGATTTTGTTTTCCAGGAATCGTTTGTACGGATCTTTTACTTCCTCAGGTAAATTGCAGAAAAAGACAAATTGCGGAGAATTCGTTTTTAACTGCATCACATATTTAATACGAATATATCTGCCGCGCGATGCCATTGGATGTGGTGTTTGTTCGATAATGGGCAACAGAAAATCATTAAGTTTGGAAGTGGAAATTCTTTTGTTCCGTTTTACAAAGACCTCTTCTGCAAAATTAAGTGCTTTAAATATCCGTTGTTTCTCGTGTACAGATGTAAACACAATCGGTACATCATTAAAAGGGGCAAAGCGTGCACGGATTTTCTTTTCAAATTCCAAATGGGTATTACTCGATTTTTCAATTAAGTCCCATTTGTTCACAACAACCACAATACCTTTTCTGTTTTTTTCAGCAAGATGGAAAATACTGACATCCTGCTTGTCAATACCTTGTTTAGCATCAAGCATCACAAGGCAAACATCAGCTTTTTCGATAGAGCGAATAGTTCGCAAAGTGGAATAAAACTCGACATCTTCATAAACTTTACCCTTTTTACGCAGGCCTGCTGTATCCACCAACATAAATTCATGTCCGAACCCTTTAAAAGGGGTATAAATTGAATCACGTGTGGTTCCCGCTACCGGCGTAACAATATTCCGTTCGTCACCCAGCAAAGTGTTGATGAGAGACGATTTACCAACGTTGGGACGACCAATTACCGCGATACGGGGAATATCCGGATCTTCTTCCCCCTCAGATTGATCGAAGTCTTTCACCACCTCATCCAGCAAATCTCCGGTTCCATTTCCGTTTTCGGCAGAAATTGGAAAAACCTCGCCTAACCCGAGCGAATAAAATTCGCCAATGAGATGTGACTGGTTGGGGGCATCGACTTTATTGGCTGCAACAAAGATATTTTTTCCCGATCGACGCAGAAGTTCGGCAACATCTTCATCAAGAGGGGTAACCCCCGTACGCGTATCAACCACGAAAACAATGGCATCAGCCTCATCGATTGCGAAAAGAACCTGTTTCCTGATTTCTTCTTCAAACACATCATCCGAGCCCTGCACGAACCCGCCCGTGTCAATCACTGAAAAATCAACACCGTTCCAGTCACTGTTTCCATAAATCCGGTCACGGGTTACACCGCTCACCGACTCAACAATGGCTTCCTTACTTTGTGTCAACCTGTTAAAAAGTGTAGATTTACCCACATTGGGCCTGCCTACTATAGCTAAAATATTATTCATTTTGTTTTACATTCATTTAATAGATCCGAATCATAACTAATGGTCGTATCCAAATTGGTTTAGTGTTTTCTCATCGTTTCTCCAGTCTTTATTTACCTTAACCGTAAGCTGAAGAAATATTTTTTTATCAAAAAACTTCTCCATTTCCTCACGGGCCATTGTGCCGGTTCGTTTTATGGCATTACCCTGATGACCCAGCAAAATACCTTTTTGTGAATCTCGCTCCACAAAAATATAAGCATGAATCTTAATTAGCTTTTCATTTTCTTTAAACGATTCTACGGCTACTTCAGCCGAATAGGGAATCTCTTTTTTATAATTCAGGAATATTTTTTCGCGAATCATTTCCGACACAAAAAAACGTTCGGTGCGATTAGTTAGTTCGTCTTTAGAATAATATGGAGGATGTTCGGGTAATTTTTCAACGATGCTGTCAAATACCTTATTTATATTAAAACCCTCCAGCGCCGAAACAGGTATTATCTCTGCCCGGGGGATGTTTTGCTGCCAGTGGCTCATTGCAGCTACCACCTTTTCCTGTGATGACAGGTCAATTTTATTCAACAAAACAATTACAGGCACATTTGATTTTTTTATTCGCTCAATAACCGAGTTCTCTCTAAACTGTAAACCCACCTCGGTCATAAGCAGCACAACATCAGCATCAAGCAGAGCGCTTTCTACATACTGATTCATGTATTCGTGCATCTTGTAAGCCGGTTCGCGAACAATACCTGGTGTGTCGGAATATACAATTTGAAAATCATCACCATTAACAATGCCCATGATGCGATGCCGGGTGGTTTGTGCTTTGGATGTGATAATGGATAATTTTTCACCCACCATGGCATTCATAAGGGTAGATTTCCCCACATTTGGATAGCCAATGATATTGACAAAGCCTGCTTTGTGCCCCATAAAATTTTTTTGAGATTTATTTGTTTTGCAAAGAAACAAAATATATCTTTGCACTCCCAATTAAAAACGGGAAAGAAAAAAGGCTTACTGGTCTTTTAGGGTTCTTAAAAACAATTGTAAATCAATTAGCTAAAGCATAAACGGCAAACCATTTTACTAATGTTTGTAACTGTTTTTTGTTTTACTATTATAAAATATATTGCGGGGTGGAGCAGTGGCAGCTCGTTGGGCTCATAACCCAAAGGTCGTCAGTTCGAATCTGGCCCCCGCTACTAAAAAGCCGCTAAAAAGCGGCTTTTTTTATGCCCATAAAATTCAGTATTGCCACTCGTAAACTAAAAAACCCCGCGAAAGGAACTTCACAGGGTTTTTGATGGCGGGCTTTTGTGGGTATTGCTACCCGATTAAAGGAAAAAGGATCGCTTGTTAATAACTGAATAAAGACGGTAGTATTTACTATCCAATTCATCAAAAAAATACACTTTGTCGTCTTTTACAAAAACTTTAGCCGAAAGCTCTTTAATATCTCTCTGTTTCAGGCCTGCTTTTGCCAAATCTTCTATCAAAAAAGTTTGATTTATTTCCAATGATAATGATTCCATAATTATTTGAGTTTAATTTTAACACCTTCTTTTGCACAAATAGGACAAAATGAGTCCTTTACAATCGTTACATATCCACAGCGTTCGCATGTATAATATTTATGAACTTTTATTTTAACCTTTTTATCGGATTTCTTAATTGCAGGCATAACAGTAAATCAAAATTTTACAGCTGCAACTGTTATGCCATTTCTCAGTATAATTATAAGACGCAACATCAAACAACTGAACTACAGCATGATAAACTTTAAAAATATTTTTACTCAACTTTATTGTAACGTTATACCCCCATTACTATTGTGAAATATCTTTCCAAATACGGATAACTTCCGTTTTCGTAGGTCTTTTGTAAATACCAACCGTCTTGATTTTACTTTTACATTAGATGATCGGATTGAAACAGATGCGTGCGATGCTGTCTTCACGAAATGAGCCGCCCATATTTAATTGCCGGAATTCTTTTTCCAATTGTTTAAACTGCTCTTGTGCTTCTTTTATAATTCTTTTACGATCAAGTACAGCTTGCTTTTGCGATAAGTTTGAAAGGACTTTATCGTAAATATTGGCCATCACATCATCCTGGTTAGTATAATAATTTATACTTTCCCTGATTTGTTTCGGACTGACCTGATATCGCTGAGAAAGCACATGGTAATACTCTTTTTCCAACTGATTATGATATTTACCGTGTACTTTGTCATATTCAACCGCAGCTTCAATGAGTTGCATATCCGTAATAATTTGAGTGAGCTTTTGCTGAGTAATCAAATGGGTAGGCTTAACCGTTTCCAGTTTATGCTCTTTATAACAGCTCGGAAATATAGTCAGCAAAAGCAGGGCAATGGGCAAAATCCGATGCAACGTTCTAATTTCCAACTTCCGAAAGGTATTTTATACGCATCAAACGAATCTCTTCTTCATTGTATTCGGCTTCTCCCAGCTCTTCTAATGCTTCTTCTACCGAATCGGTTTCAGCTTCTGAAAAATAATCAAGAATATCTTCCTGATGATATTCATCTACTTTTTCATCAATATAATAACTGATATCCAGACGGGTTCCGGAAGAAACAATGCGTTCGATCTCAGTAAGCATTTCACTCATACTAAGTTTCTTAGCATGGGCAACATCATCCAACGGCAATTTTCTGTCGATGCTTTTAATGATATAAACTTTTAACCCCGACTTGTTTACCACCGATTTTATAATGATATCGTTAGGACGCGTAATTTCATTTTCTTCAACATATTGTTTAATGAGTTCAATAAACGGCTGCCCGTACTTTGCAGCTTTTCCGGCCCCGACCCCGACAATTTGCTGCATTTCATCCATGGTAATCGGATATTGAATGGCCATATCTTCCAGTGACGGGTCCTGAAAAATCACAAATGGAGGCAGATTCTCATCACGCGAAATCTCTTTGCGAAGGTCTTTCAGCATCGAAAATAAAACCGTATCCGTACCACTGGCCTTTTGTCCGTTTCCTTTTACAAGAATTCCATCATCATTGGTCCGGGCATATTCATGATCTTTTGCAATCATAACACTATAAGGATTTTTAATAAATTCTCTACCTGCATCAGTCAGTTTTAAAATTCCGTAATTTTCAATCTCTTTTTCCAGAAAACGTTGAATTAAAGCTTGCCGGATGACCATCACCCAGTATGAGCTGTCATTTTCTTTTCCACGGCCAAAAATATCCAATTTATCCAGTTTAATGGCTTTTACATCCCCGCTTTTTTTGCCGGCAATCACATCGGCAATCATTTTTACTTTATATTGCTCTTTCAGAAATTCTACTGTTTGCAGCACAAGTCGGATGTCATCTTTTCCTTCAAATTTTTCTTTAGGGTTTAAACAATTATCGCAAGCACCACAATTCTCTTTGGTGTAAACTTCTCCAAAATAGTGAAGTAGCAATTTATGTCGGCAAACCGAAGATTCGGCATAAGCTACAGTTTCAAAAAGAAGTTCTTTTGCAATTTCCTGTTCAGCCACAGGCTTGTCCTTCATAAACTTTTCAAGCTTTTGGATGTCGTCATAACTGTAAAAGGTAATACAATTCCCCTCACCGCCATCACGACCGGCCCTGCCTGTTTCCTGATAATACCCTTCAATACTTTTCGGTATATCATGGTGAATTACAAAACGGACATCCGGTTTGTCAATGCCCATACCGAAGGCAATGGTTGCCACAATTACATCTACATCTTCCATCAAAAACATATCCTGATTCCTACGGCGAGTGGCAGCGTCCAGTCCGGCGTGATATGGCAACGCTTTGATTCCATTGACAATCAATGTCTCAGCAATTTCCTCCACCTTCTTCCGGCTCAGGCAATATACAATTCCCGATTTGCCGGGTTGGGTTTTAATGTATTTGATGATGTCTTTAATAACATCCTTTGTTTTAGGCCTGACTTCATAATATAAATTAGTCCGGTCAAAAGAGGATTTAAAAACTTTGGCGTCAGGAATTTCAAGGGTTTTTAAAATATCTTCCTGAACTTTTAAAGTGGCTGTAGCCGTGAGGGCAATTACCGGAATATCCTTGCCTATAGCCTTTATTATCGGTCGTAATTTACGGTATTCAGGCCTGAAATCGTGGCCCCATTCTGAAATGCAATGGGCTTCATCGATGGCATAAAACGATAATTCAATTTGTTTAAGAAATTGAATGTTGTCTTCTTTGGTCAGCGATTCGGGTGCCATATACAAAAGTTTGGTTTTGCCTGAAAGCAAATCAGCACGAACCTGGTTCATTTCCGACTTGGAAAGTGACGAATTCATCACATGGGCGATACCGGTTTGTGAACCGAAATTCCGAATCATATCCACCTGATTTTTCATCAGGGCAATCAAAGGAGACACTACAATAGCTGTTCCGGGCTTCAACAGGGCCGGGAGTTGATAACACAGCGATTTGCCTCCACCCGTAGGCATTACAACAAAGGTGCTATGGCCGGCCAACAGATTATTGATAATTTCTTCCTGGTTTCCTTTAAACTTTGAAAAACCAAAAAAGCTTTTCATCAATGAACGGAGGTCGTATTGTTCGGTTTTACTTTCCATTATTCAGTCAGATAAATTAATATTTATAGTACTTTTGGCACTTGAACCTATCATCAAACATTGATTAATAATTAGATAGCTTTAGTAAATTTGTTCTATTACAAATGTAATAATAAACTCGTACAATTCATTATAAAATTGAGAAAAAATTTAATATCAACAAAAAAAATTGCGCAAACCGCCCGGCAGGTGATTCAAACGGAGGTTACTGCCATTGAAAAATTAAAAGGCTCAATCAATCAGAACTTTATTGATGCCGTAAATTTAATTTACAATACTAAAGGCCGGATAATTGTTACCGGAATTGGCAAAAGTGCCCATATCGCATCCAAAATTGTGGCTACTTTTAATTCTACCGGCACACCGGCTATTTTTATGCACGCTGCTGATGCCATCCATGGCGATTTGGGCATCGTGCGAAAGGAGGATATTGTGATTGCCATCTCAAAAAGCGGGGAAACCCCCGAAATAAAAGTGTTGGTACCATTGATAAAATTTCGCGGAAATCCGTTAATAGCCATTGTGGGAAACAATAAATCTTTCCTGGCAAAGCAGGCAGACAAAGTGCTGGATGTAAGTGTAGATAAAGAAGCCTGCCACAATAATCTGGCCCCCACTTCCAGTACAACTGCCCAATTGGTTATGGGTGACGCCCTCGCAGTAAGCTTACTTGAACTCCGGGGGTTTACTTCCGGCGACTTTGCACAAATCCATCCCGGAGGTACACTCGGAAAACGGCTCTATTTAAGGGTCGCCGATTTATTTGTAAACAATGAAGTGCCCAGGGTGAATATAGATGAAAATATGGAAAAGGTTATTGTTGAAATATCTTCAAAACGTTTGGGTGCCACCGCAGTGATTCAAAACGGAAAACTTGTCGGCCTGATTACGGATGGCGACCTGAGACGCATGTTGGAGAAACATCATAACATCGGTAATCTGAAAGCCGGAGATATTATGACGCAAAACCCACGCACTATTCATAAAAACAGCCTTGTTGTGGATGCTTTAACACTGATGAAAGAAAATAATATAACACAATTGCCCGTTCTTGACAAGAGCGATTATGTGGGAATTATTCATTTACACGATATTTTAAAAGAAGGTATTTTATAATGAAAGTAGATAACCCGAAAGATTTTGATGCCTACCGGGCAACAATGAATGAAAAATTGCTGGCTGCCCCCAACAACAAAATCATTAAACGAATTTTTAACCTCGATACCAATACCTATATGCCCGGCGCTCTGGACACAAAAACCAAAGAAATGATGGGGCTGGTTGCCTCTATGGTTCTCAAATGCGATGACTGCATTTATTATCATTTGGAAAAATGTTATGAAAACAGGGTAAGTACAGAGGAAATGATGGAAATTTTTGGCATTGCCAATATTGTAGGCGGGACTATTGTAATCCCTCATACGCGACGTGCCATGGAATTTTGGGAAAAGCTAAAAGAAAAAAATTAATCCGTTATCCAATTATAAAATCATGCGGCTCTGGACAAAAGATTTAGTCAAGAAATACAAAAACAGAAGTGTTGTGAATAATGTTTCCATCGAAGTGAACCAGGGAGAAATTATTGGTTTACTTGGCCCTAACGGAGCTGGAAAAACAACTACTTTTTATATGATTACAGGCCTTATTAAACCCTTTGAAGGTAAGGTATTTATGGATAATCGCGAAATTACCGGGATGCCTATGTACAAACGCGCACAATTGGGTATTGGATATCTGGCACAGGAAGCTTCGGTTTTCAGGCATTTAAGTGTGGAAGACAACCTGAAAGCAGTGATGGAATTTACAAGCATGTCCAAAAACGAACAACGGGAAAAGCTGGAGTCGCTTTTGGACGAATTCGGTTTACGACGTATCCGTAAAAGTAAAGGTATCCAGCTTTCGGGTGGCGAACGCCGTAGGGTGGAAATTGCACGCTCGCTGGCCGTTAACCCTAAATTTATTCTCCTTGACGAACCCTTTGCCGGTGTTGACCCCATCGCTGTGGAAGATATTCAAAACATTGTTTCCAAACTAAAAGATAAAAATATAGGTATCCTCATTACCGACCATAATGTTCACGAAACTTTGTCGATTACCGACCGCTCTTATCTGTTATTTGAAGGATCCGTGATGAAATATGGTACTTCCGAAGACCTGGCTAATGACAAACATGTTCGGAAAGTTTACCTCGGCCAGAATTTTGAACTCCGCAAAAAAGGAAATGGAGTGGTAAAATAGAAGCCTGCTAAAAGAAAAAACTACAGAAAGTAAAAACAGCCATCATTTTTCAAACATCAAAAATCAATCCCCAATTACCAGTTATCCAATTACCTTACTGGATATCCGTCAGGTAAATAACCAACGATAAAAAAAGGTAAAAAAGAAAAATAAACGGAATTGCTGTTACCTGCAGGAAAATTAACAACAACAAAGAAACAAGCAGGAAAACATACTTAATGATATTATCACTCAACCTGTAATTCCTGAATTTTAAAGAAAACATCGGAAAAGAGGAAACAAGCAACAACGAACCGAAAATAGCCACAATCAACAGAAAATAAGTATTGGTAATAAGCATGTAAAACAACCCCCGATCGTTATATAATTCCTGCCGGATTAGTGGCAGGGATGCAGTAAAAATTGCCAAAGCAGGAGTTGGAAGCCCTTTAAATGAGTATGTCTGGCTGTCATCTATATTAAACTTCGCCAATCTTAAAGCCGACATCCAGGGCACCATGATTGCAAAATAAGGGAGAACATTTATGGCAACTATATCTTCCAGTGGATTACCATGGCTCATACCAATCATCTGATACAAAATAAATCCGGGCGCAAGCCCGAACGAAACCATATCAGACAAAGAATCGAGTTGCAAACCAATATCAGATTTAGCATGTAGCATCCTGGCCGAAAACCCATCGAGAAAATCAAAAGCCGCTGCAATAAAAATAAACAAACCGGCCATTGCCAAGTCTGCCGGGCTCCCTTTTACACCAAAATAAACAGATGTGATACCAGCAGTTAAGTTGAGTAAAGTAATCGAATTAGGAATGTGTTTTTTAAGTCCCATTTTGTTTTAGATTAATCAATCAAAAATAAGAAATTTTATCACGCTACCTAATTAATGATTAATGAAGCAACCTTCATCGCTATTTGTAATTAGTAAAAATAATGCTAAATTTGCAAAGTCCGTTAATTTAAACTAACCATAAAATTATGGCAAAAATACTTATCCTTGGTGCCGGAATTGCTGGCCATACTGCCTCTACATGGCTTCGGAAAAAATTAAACAAAAAACATGAAGTAATCGTCGTGTCGCCTGCCGCCTACTATCAATGGGTGCCTTCCAACATTTGGGTTGGCGTGGGCAAAATGAGTGTTGATGAAGTTCGTTTCCGGTTAGACAAACGCTACAAAAAATCGGGTATTATCTTTAAACAGGCCAAAGCCGTTTCCATTCATCCCGAAGGAGATAAAAGTAACAACAATGCTTTTGTACGTATTGAATATACCAAACCCGATATGGTTGGTAAACAAGAAGATGTGGATTACGATTTTCTTGTTAACGCCACCGGCCCCAAATTAAAGTTTGAAGCTACACCCGGACTGGGTCCGGGGAAAAACTCTGTTTCAGTCTGTTCATACGACCATGCAGCACATGCCTGGGAAAAACTACAGGAGTCCATCGCAAAAATGGAAAAAGGCGAAAAACAAAAATTTCTGATCGGAACCGGTCATCCGGGGGCCACCTGCCAGGGAGCAGCTTTTGAGTACATACTGAATGTACATTACGAAATTGCAAAACGAAAACTAACACACCTCGCTGATATAAAATGGATTACCAACGAGTTTGAATTGGGCGACTTTGGAATGGGTGGTGCTTATATAAAAAGAGGCGGGTATATTACTTCTACAAAAACTTTTGCCGAATCGTTTTTGAAAGAACGGGGAATTACCTGGATTAAAAGGGCAGGTGTTAAAAAAGTAGGCCCCAAAAAGGTTTTCTACGAATTGCTTGACGGAAGCGAGCATGAAGAAGCCTTCGATTTCGCCATGCTGATCCCTGCTTTTTCAGGTCCCGGACTCACCGCTTTTAACAAAAAAGGAGAAGACATTACCAGTACCCTTTTTGCTGCCAACGGGTTTACAAAAGTGGATGCCGATTATACCAAAAAACCCTTTGAAGAGTGGAAAGCAGCCGACTGGCCATCAATATACCAGAATCCGACCTACAAAAATATTTTTGCTCCCGGTATTGCCTTCGCGCCACCGCATCCCATCTCAAAACCCATGTTTAGTCCCAATGGCACAAGCATATCGCCGGCCCCTCCGAGAACAGGAATGCCCTCGGGTGTTACCGGAAAAGTAGTTGCCCAAAACATTATCGATTGGATTAAAAGTGGAAAGCCGCTGATGAAACACAAAGCATCTATGGCCAAAATGGGTGCTGCCTGTATCATTTCGGCCGGTTTCGGCCACTTTAAAGGAGGAGCAGCCACCATGACGGTTTATCCCATTGTGCAGGACTGGGACAAACACCCCAAATACGGCCGCGATATTCGCTATACCGTTGGCGAAGCCGGCCTGGCCGGCCATTGGCTGAAATGGTTTATGCATTATATGTTCCTCCACAAAGCCAAAGGCTATCCATTTTGGTGGCTGTTACCCGAGTAATAATTAAGTCATAATCACTTAAAAAAGATAAAAGAAAATGAAGACAGAAGAACGCAGGACCATTGCCTATTCCGAAGAATCATATCCCCCCATGCCAACCAAAGCCACCCTTTACTGGCGCCGCTTTTGGCCTTATCAGGTGTGGCGGTGGCTGGTTTTAAACATTAAAATCCTTCGTATTGTAGCCGGCGGCCACTCCTAAAAAGTCATGCCAATATCCTTATCCCTGAGGCGTTTCATCAAAAAGTAATATCTTCGATGAAAGGTATTATTTTTTCTTTACTCATCTTTTGGGCAACTGTCACGCTAAGGCGTGTCACCGGGCTGTCCGCTTTAGTCCGGCCGCCAAAAGTAGTGTTCCGCTACGGCGGGCAAGGCGCTTCCTTTGTCAGCATTCGCCCGCCTGCTCCACATCTACTTTCACCGGCCGGAGCTGCCGCTGCCATCCCTGTTGCAAAACAAAACACACTACAATAAGAAGTTGTTTAAAGTTAAAAGTCAGTGGACCAAAGAAAAATGCTAAAAATAATTTAACTTTAAACAAGTTTAACAAATTAATGTAGAAATTTGGGGTAGAAATTACACCCTTTTCCACTGGCACAACATGCCCGGAATCAGTGGTACAATATCACCGGAATATCCACATTTCTCACAATACAAAGAAACAAATGAGATTTTTTTAAATTTGTCATAGTTTTTAATAAACGAAGGTATTATGAATCTTAAAGAACTTAGAGAAATGGCAACAGCGTTTCAGAAAAGCAGGATATTATTAACTGCTTATGAGCTGGATATTTTCACTTTTATAGGTGAGAATAGTTACTCTTCTGAAACCATTTCAAAAGCATTGGACTTAAATATTAATGCCACCGAAAGATTGTTAAATGCTTTGGTTGCATTGCAATTGATGGAAAAGAAAAAGGGTATGTACAGCAATACCAGAGACGGTTTTATGTTTATGTCGAAAAAAAGCCCTGCTTATATAGGCGGTTTTAGGCACACAAACCATCTATGGAATACATGGAGCCACTTAACTGATGTAGTAAAAACAGGTATCAGTGCCAATAATATTGATATTAATGAGCGAGGGGAAGAATGGCTGGAAGCATTTATTAATGCAATGCATGACAGGGGTATGAAGCAAGCACCTTCTCAAATTTCAAAAATCGATTTACAATCTGTTGAATCTGTTTTGGATGTTGGAGGAGGCTCAGGGTGTTTCTGCATGGAGTTTATAAATAGAAAGCCAAGGTTAAGAACTTCAATTTTCGATCTTCCCAACGTTCTTCCTATTTCAAAGAAAATCGTTGAGAAAGAAGGTTATTCCGGTAAGATTGGATTTTATAGCGGAGACTACACAGTGGATGAACTACCTAAAGGTTTTGATTTGATGTTTCTGTCTGCTATTATACACAGCAATTCATACGAAACGAATCAGAATTTAGTAAAAAAGTGTTATAACTCATTAAATGCCAACGGTAAAATAGTAATCCAGGATTGGATAATGAATGATGCTAAAACAGAGCCTGTACAGGGTGCCATTTTTTCTATAAATATGTTAGTAGGTGTTGAAGACGGTAATTGTTATTCTGAAACTGAGGTAAGTACATGGCTGAAACATGCAGGGTTCACTGATATTGCGAAAGTTGAGTTAGAAGCAGGTATTGCACAAATGATAGGAAAAAAGAAATAGAGACAAGAATTAAAACACTATGAATATACTTTAAGTAAGGATAAATAAAAAACTATGTAATTAAATATGACGAATTTATTTTCTCCCATCAAAATTAAGAATGTCCAATTAAAAAATAGAATTATTCTATCTCCAATGTGCCAATACTCATGTGAAGACGGCTTTGCTAACGATTGGCATTTAGTTCATTATGGTAGTAGAGCTGTTGGTGGGGCAGGTGCAATAATCTCAGAGGCAATAGCTGTTTGTTCGGAAGGTAGAATATCTCCTAACGATCTCGGTATTTGGAAAGACGAACACATTCCTTATTCAAAACGAATCACAAATTTTATTGAAAAACAAGGTTCCATTCCTGGTATTCAATTAGCACATGCAGGAAGAAAAGCAGGCAAGCCTCGCCCACGGAAAGATGACAATGCGAAAGGTAAAGCAGCGATTGGATGGCAGTGTTACGCGCCTAGTGCAATTCCTTTTCAAGATGGAGATGCTGTACCGGTAGAAATGAGTACTAAGGAAATAAAGAAAACAATACAATATTTTCAAGATGCAGCAAAGCGTGCAAGACAAGCAGGATTTAAAAAGGTGCAAGGTTGTGAATTGCTTTGCTCACGTTATTGTCAATTTTTATTGGAGTTCGCGAACCTCCTGCGTCGGTTTCGATTTGTATCTTTGAATTGGAGCGCAGCGGAAATCATGAACACCTAT